>NZ_JBSFLQ010000028.1:0-105099 GCF_053599115.1 Streptomyces sp. NPDC001020
CTCGCCGGCGTCTTCACCCCCGAGGACGCCCTCACCCTCGTCGTCACCCGCGGCCGCCTCATCGAGGAACTCCCCGAAGGCGCCATGCTCGCGGTGCCGCTGGGTGAGGAGGAGGTGCTGCGGCGCGTCGGTGACCGGCTCGACCTGGCCGCGGTCAACGGGCCCGGGCAGTGCGTGGTCTCCGGTCCCGTCGCCGAGGTCGACCGGTTCGCCGACGCGCTCGCCACGGACGGGGTGGACACCGGGCGCCGGCTGCGGATCCGGGCGGCGGGGCACTCCCGGATGCTCGACCCGGTACTGGACCGGTTCGCTTCGGCGGTCCGCGGCATCCGGCTGAACGCCCCCTCGACGCCGTGCCTGTCCAACGTGACCGGCACCTGGGTCACGGAGGCGGAGGCCACCGACCCCGAGTACTGGGTGGCCCATCTGCGCCGTACCGTCCGCTTCGGGGACGGGCTGCGCGCCCTGCTGGACAAGGGCGGTGACCCGGTGCTGCTGGAGGTGGGCCCCGGCCGAGGGCTGAGCGCGCTGGTGTCGCTGCACGCCGACGCCGCGGGCGGATCGCCGTACACCCGGACGTCGCTGCGGCATCCGCAGGACGCGCGGGGCGATGTGGAGCACCTGCTGACGGCTCTCGCCGACCTGTGGTGCCGGGGGGTGGAGGTCGACTGGGAGGCGTTCGGCGCGCCGGAGCAGCGGCGGCGGGTGCCGTTGCCGACGTACCCGTTCGAGGGGCGCAGCTACCGGATCGGTGCGGCTTCTGCCCCGCGACCGGCCGCGCAGGAGGCCGCAGAGCCTACGCGCGCCCCGGACGTGCCGGCGCCTGCGCTGGAGGCGAACCTGTCCGAGGCGCTGCACCGGCGTCCGGAGCTGGCCACCCCGTACGCCGCTCCACGCGACGAACTGGAGGAGATGGTCACCGGCATCTGGCAGCGGCTGCTCGGCTACGACCGGGTCGGCGTGGACGACAACTTCTACAGCCTCGGCGGGCACTCGCTGGTGGCCACCCGGGTGGTGTCGGAGCTGCGGGGCGCCTTCGACGTGCAGCTGCCGCTGGAACGGATCCTTCAGGCGGTCACCCCGGGTGAGCAGGCGGGGGTCGTGCGCTCCCTGCTGCTGGAGAAGCTGGAGACGATGACGGAGGAGGAGGCCGCGGGCCTGCTCGACGAGGGGACGCGGGGGCAGCGATGAGCGAGCAGGCACGACTGAGTGCGGCCCGGCAGGAGCTGCTGCGCCGGTGGAAGCGCGGCACCGGCACCGGCACCGGCACCGATGAGCGCGCCGCTGAGCGGGGCGGGGCCGCGCGCGCCGGGGAGCCGGTTCCGCTGACGTTCCAGCAGCTTCGGCTGTGGTTCCTGGACCGGCTGGTGCCGGGCAGCCCGGCGTACAACATCCCGGTGGCGCTGCGGCTGTCGGGCCCGCTGGACGTGGACGTGCTGCGGTCGGCGCTGAGTCGGCTGGTAGAGCGGCACGAGGCGTTGCGGACATCGGTGACCGAGGTGGAGAGCGCCGAGCCGGTGCAGCGGACCGGGCCTGCGCGGCCGGTGGAGTTGCCGGTGGAGCCGGTGGCCGGTGAGGAGGAACTGCGTGCGCTGGTCGACGCGGAGGCGCGGGAGCCGTTCGACCTGTCCACGGGGCCGCTGTACCGCTTCCGGCTGCTGCGCCGGGATGCCCGCGATCATGTGCTGTTGCTGACCTGGAGTCATCTGGTCGCCGACGGCTGGTCCGCGGCGGTCTTCTCACGGGAGCTGAGCGCCGTGTACCGCGGGGCAGTGGGCGGCCGGACGGTGGAGTTGCCGCCGCTGCCGCTCGGTTACGCCGACTACGCGGTACGGCAGCGTGGGACGATGCGCGGGGAGCGCCTGGAGCGGCTGCTGGCCCACTGGAAGGGCGTACTGGCGGGCGCGCCGACGGTGCTGGACCTGCCGACGGACCGGCCGCGTCCGGCGATCCAGAGTTTCCGGGGCGACGCAGTCCACTTCGCGTTGTCGCCCGAGCTGACGGGACGCCTCAAGGAGCTCGCGGGGGCCACGGACACGACGCTGTTCATGGTGGTGCTGGCCGCTTTCAAGACGCTGCTGCACCGGTACGGGGCGGGCAGCGACCTGGTGGTCGGCACACCGGTCGCGAACCGGGGCAGCACCGACCTGGAGGGCGTCTTCGGCTTCTTCGCGAACACGCTGGCGGTGCGTACCGACCTGGCGGGCGACCCGACGTTCCGGGAACTGCTCTCCCGGGTGCGGTCGGTCACCCTGGACGCGTACGCCTCCCAGGATCTGCCGTTCGAGAAGCTGGTGGACGAGCTGGGCCTGGATCACCGTTCCACCAGCCACAACCCGGTGTTCCAGGTGATGTACGCGCACAACAACACCCCGGCACCGACGACGGATCTGGGTCCGGGGCTGACGGCGACCTCGCTGCACGGGAACACGGGAGCCGCCAAGTTCGACCTGTGGCTGTCCACGGCCGAGGTGGCGGACGGGATGCGGTGCGTGCTGGAGTACGCAACGGACCTGTTCGAGCGGGCCACCGCCGAGCGGGTGATCGGTCATCTGCGCACGCTGCTGGCGGGAGTCGCGAAGGCACCCGATGTGCCGCTGTCCCGCCTGCCGTTGCTGGACGCCGGGGAACGCGAGCGGCTGGTGCGCGGCTGGAACGCCACCGACACCGAGTACGACGGCACCCGGCTGCTGCACCGGCTGGTGGAGGAGCAGGCGGCGCGCACTCCGGACGCGGTGGCCGTCGTGCACGCCGGCCGGAGCCTGACCTACCGGGAGCTGGACCGCTGGGCCAACCGGATCGCGCACCGGCTCGCGCGGCACGGTGTGGGCCCCGAGACGGTCGTGGCCGTGGCGGCGGAGCGCTCCCTGGAGCTGGTCGCCGCGCTGCTCGGAGTGCTCAAGGCGGGCGGAGCGTATCTGCCGCTGGACCCGTCGTACCCGCCGGAGCGGCTCGCGCACATGCTGCGGGACTCGCGGGCCGGAGTGCTGCTCGTGCAGGACAGGGTGCGCGGTCTGCTGCCGCCCTTCGACGGCACGGTGCTCCCACTGGACCGCGCCGACGGGGAGCCGGAGCACGATCCGGCGGTGCCGGTGCGGCCGGACGGGGCGGCCTACGTCATCTACACCTCGGGGTCGACGGGCCTGCCCAAGGGTGTGGTGAACACGCACGGCGGCATCGTGAACCGGCTGCGCTGGATGCAGGACGCCTACGGCCTGACGGAGCGGGACCGGGTGCTGCAGAAGACCCCGTACAGCTTCGACGTGTCGGTGTGGGAGTTCTTCTGGCCGCTGGCCCAGGGGGCGCGGCTGGTCTCGGCGGAGCCGGACGGCCACCGCGACAGCCGGTATCTCGCCGAGACCGTGGCCGCCGAGGGCATCACGGTCGTGCACTTCGTGCCGTCGATGCTGCGGCTGTTCCTCGGCGAGCGGGACATGCCGCGACCGGCGGCGCTGCGCCTGGTGGTGTGCAGCGGTGAGGCGCTGCCGTACGAGTTGCAGGAGGAGTGCGCGGCGCGGCTGCCGGGGGTGCGGCTGGAGAACCTGTACGGGCCGACCGAGGCCGCCGTCGATGTCACCCGGTGGACGTGCCGCCCCGGCGATCCGCGGGAGCTGGTGCCGATCGGGACGCCGGTCGCCAACACCGGGATCCATCTGCTCGATCCGGCGCTGGAGCCGGTGCCGGTGGGAGTCCCCGGCGAGTTGTACATCGCGGGGGTGCAGTTGGCGCGCGGCTACCACGCCCGGCCGGGGATGACCGCCGACCGTTTCGTTCCTGACCCGTTCGCCACGGAGCCCGGAGGACGTCTGTACCGAACGGGCGATCTGGCTCGTCGGCTGCCGGACGGGTCGATCGAGTTCCTCGGGCGTGCCGACCACCAGATCAAGCTGCGCGGCCTGCGTATCGAGCCGGGTGAGATCGAGGAGGCGCTCCGCGGTCACGACAGCGTGCGTGACGCCGCCGTCGTCGCCCGCCGCCCGGCCCGCCAGCGCGCGGACCGATCCGGCGAGGGGTCGCAGGCGACCGTCGACGACAGGCAGTTGGTCGCCTATGTCGTCCTCGACCGGGAGCGCACCCGGCAGGGTGTCGACCGGAAGACAAACCTGCCTGATCGTCAAGTAGACGAGTGGGCCGGGGTGTTCGACACCGCCTACGCGCAGGGACCGGCGAAGTCCGCCGGGTCTGACGGTGGGCGTGAGGCCTCCTTCGACCTGGCGGGCTGGGACAGCAGTTACACCGGCGAGCCGCTTCCGGTGGAGGAGATGCGGGCCTGGGTGGACGGCACGGTGGACCGCATCCTCGCACTGCGGCCGCGGCGGGTCCTGGAACTGGGCTGCGGCACGGGCCTGTTGCTGTTCCGGTTGGCCTCGCACTGCGAGAGCTATGTCGGGGCCGATGTCTCACGCACCGGTCTCGACGGCATCCGGCGGGAGCTCGCGGCGGCCCCGCTGCCGCAGGTGTCGCTGGTGCAGGCGCCCGCCGACCGCCCGGACCTGGTCGGGCCCGGCACGGTCGACACCGTGGTGATCAACTCCGTGGCCCAGTACTTCCCGGACCCGGAGTACTTCTCCGCGGTGGTGCGGCAGGCCATCGCGTACACGGCACCCGGCGGCCGCGTCTTCCTCGGCGACCTGCGTGATCTGGGGCTGCTGGAAGCCTTCCACGCATCCGTGGAGACCGCGTCCGCCGACGCCGGCACACCGGTGGACACGGTACGGGCACTGGTGGCCCAGCGGGTGCGGGAGGAGCAGGAACTCTGCGTGGACCCGGCGTTCCTCACGGCGCTGCGCCGTGCGAACCCGCGGATCGGGCGAGTGGAGATCCAGTTGAAGGGCGGCGGGTACGACAACGAGCTGAGCCGCTTCCGCTACGACGCCGTCCTGCATCTGGACGTCTCCTTCGACGCATCCGGCGTCGAGTGGCAGGAGTGGGACCGGCTCCCGCAGGGACGCGGCACCGACGCCGTACGGGCGCTGCTGGCCGGGCGCGGCGAACGGGTGCCCAGGACGCTCGGGCTGCTCGGGGTGCCCAATCCGCGCACCGCCCCGCATGTCGCCACCGCCGATCTGCTGGCGGACTGCGCCGGGGAGCAGACCGTGGGCGAGGTGGCGGAGAGAATACCGTCGAGCACCGACCCGGACCCGGAGTCCTATCGCGCGCTCGCGGCCGAGCTGGGGCTGCGCGTGGAGATCCGCCGCTCGGCACGGCACGGCGCCGACCGGTGCGACCTCCTCTTCCAGCCGGCCGGCACGAGGGAACCCATCGGTTTCCCCGACGCCGAGGACTCCGACGCGGCCCGTGGAACGACGCCGCTCACCAACCGTCCCCTGGACCAGCGGCTGGCCCGGGAGCTGACCCCGGCATGGCGCGCGTGGCTGAAGGAACGGCTACCGGACTACATGGTGCCCGCGTTCTTCATGCCGCTGCCCGAGCTGCCGCTCACCCCGAGCGGGAAGTGCGACCGCTCGGCGCTGCCCGAGCCGCCGCCGGTGCCGCCCACCGCACAGGACGACGCCGCGCCCGGCACACCGCAGGAGGAGCTGCTGGCGAAGGTGTGGTGCGAGGTGCTGGGGCTGGACCGCGTCGGTGTCCACACCAACTACTTCGAACTGGGCGGGGACTCGATCCGGGGCGTCCGGGTCGTCTCCCGGGCCAACCAGGAAGGGCTCGCGCTGACCCTGCGCGACCTGTTCCAGTACCCGACGGTCACCGAACTCGCCGCCGTGGCCGCCCGGCAGAGCGGCACGGACGCCGAGCCCGACCACGCCCGGACCGGCTCGCCGCAGGACCGGACCCTGGCCGGGCTGAGCGCCGCCGACCTGCGGCGCCGCGCCGAGTTGCTGCGCGATCCGCGGTACGCGGACGCCTATCCGCTCTCTCCGTTCCAGGAGCACATGCTGGCCCGCTGGACGGCCGATCCGCGACCGGAGCAGTACCTGGTACAGCGGGTGGAGGTGATGCGCGGCCCCTTGGACACCACCGCGTTCGCCGCGGCATGGCGCCACTTGGCCGAGCGGTTCCCGATCCTGCGGACGTCGTTCGTCCACGACGGTTTCGACGAACCCCTCCAGGTGGTGCACCGGCAGGCGCCGCTGCCCGTACGGACCGAGGACTGGACCGGGCTGGCCCCGGCCGAGCGGGACGAGGCGCTGCGCGCCCATCTCGCCCGGGACAAGCGCGAGGGTCTGCCGCCGGGCGGCCCGCACGCGATGCGGCTGCTGACCGCACGGGTCGCCGACGACGCCCATGTCGTCGTGCTGTCCTTCAGCTATCTGCGGGTCGACGGATGGAGCCTGGCACTGTTCACCGAGGCACTGCTCGCGGACTACGCCGAGCGCACCGGTGCCGCGCCCGCCGCCGTCGACGAGGGCCCCGCCTACGGGAAGTTCATCGCCTGGGTCCGCGAGCACGGCACCCGAGCGGACGCGGAGGCCTACTGGCGCAACGCGTTGCGCGGGCTGCCCGCGGCGGACCTGTCGGCCACGGTGCCGGGCAACCGGCCCGGCACCGAGCGCGGGTTCGCCCGCCAGGACATACGACTGCCCGCGTCGGTCACCGACGCCCTGCTGGTCGCCGCCCGGGCGCTGCGCCGCACACCGAACCTGTTCTTCCAGGCGGCCTGGGCGGTGGTGCTCGGCGCGTACGCGCGGTGCGACGAGGCGGTGTTCGGGGTGTTCGTCAACGGGCGGCCCTCCGCCGTGCCCGGCATCGAGGCGATGCGCGGCCCGACGATGAACCTGCTGCCCCTGCGGGTGCGCGGGCTGTCCGGAGCCCCGGAGGGTCCCGGCACGCTGGCCGGTCTGGTGGAGGCGCTGTCCCGGCAGGCCCTGGAGCTGGACGACCACGCGCAGACGCCACCGCGGCTGGTGCAGCGGTGGGCCGGGCGCGCCGAGAACGAACCACTGTTCGACAGCTATGTGGTCTTCCAGAACCTGGGCGCGGAATCGTTCCTGTCGACGGACGCGGTCCCCGTGTTCTTCTCTCGGATGGGTCATCCGCTGCGGTTGGACGTCTTCCCCGGCCGCCGGACCGGGATCGCCGTCTCCTACCACCGTGAGCTGTTCCAGGACGCCGCCGTCGAACGGATCCTCACGGACCTCGCGACGGTGGTGTCCGCGGCGGCGGCGCGGCCCGACATCCCCTTGGACGAGCTGGCGCGGCTGGTGCACGAGGGCGGGTCCGGCCCGGCCGGGCGGCCGCGGCTCATCGTCGAAGGGGCGTTGAGCACCGAACAGATCGACGAGTCCCCCGTCCTCGGAGCCGACGAGTGATGCGACCAGACACCTCCCCCACGGCCCCCGACCCGGACGCGGCTCCCACGCCGCTCGCGCCGTCCGTGACCGAGGCACACGAGCGGATCCTGGCCGCGGTCGCGGACCGCGCGGGCAGCGCGCCGGAACGGCTGGACGCGCGGGCCCGGTTCAGCGAACTGGGTCTGGACTCGCTCGCCACCACCTCGCTGCTCCGCGAGATCGGCGCCGCGTTCGGGCGGGACCTGCCGCCCACCGCGGCCTGGGAGCACCCGACCGTCGAGGCCCTGGCCCGGTACGTGGCCGGCGCATCCGAGGCCGTGGGGCCCGTTGCGGACGGCTCCGGTACGCCGGTCGCGGAGCCCGTCGCGGTGGTCGGCATGGCCTGCCGGTTCCCGGGCGCCGCGGACCTGGACGCGTACTGGCGGCTGCTGCTGGACGGCGTGGACGCCGTCACCGAGGTGCCGCACGACCGCTGGGACGCCGCCGCCCTGTACCACCCGGACCCGGAGGAGCCGGGCCGGTCCTCGACCCGGTGGGGCGGTTTCCTGAGCGGAGTGGACCGGTTCGACCCGCAGTTCTTCGGGATCTCGCCGCGTGAGGCAGCGCTGATGGATCCGCAGCAGCGGATCATGCTGGAGCTGGCGTGGACGGCGCTGGAGGACGCGGGCACGGACCCGGCTACGCTGCGCGACAGCCGCACCGGCGTGTTCACGGCCGCCTTGTGGAACGACTACGCGCGCCTGACCGGCCGAAGCCCGCAGGCGATCGGCCGGCACACCGCGACCGGTGAGGACCTGAGCGTCATCGCCGCGCGCATCTCGTACACGCTGGGCCTGCGCGGTCCGAGCGTGGGCGTCACCACCGCGTGCTCGGGTGCGCTGACGGCGGTCCATCTGGCCTGCCAGAGCCTGCGGGACGGGGACAGCGAGACCGCGCTCGCCGGTGGCGTCAACCTGCTGCTGGCGCCGGAGAGCACGGTGGCGATGACGAAGTTCGGCGCGATGTCCCCGCGCGGCCGCTGCCGGGCGTTCGCCGCCGGCGCCGACGGCTATGTGCGGGCCGAGGGCGGCGGTCTGGTCGTCCTGAAACTCCTGTCGAAGGCCCGGGCGGACGGCGACCGGATCTACTGCGTGATCCGCGGCAGCGCCCTCAACAACGACGGGTACAGCAACGGCCTGACCGCGCCCAGCCCGCAGGCGCAGGAGGACATGCTGCGGCAGGCCTGCGCCCGGGCCGGGGTCGCACCCCGGGACGTGCGGTACGTCGAAGCGCATGGCACCGGCACCCCGCTGGGCGACCCGATCGAGGCGGGCGCCCTCGGACGGGTGCTGGGCGCCGGGCGCCCGGAGGACGCCCCGCTGCTCATCGGGTCGGTGAAGACCAACCTCGGCCATCTGGAGTCGGCCGCCGGCGTGGCGGGGCTGATCAAGACGGCGCTCGCCCTGCACCACCGGACGCTGCCGCCGAGCCTGCACTTCACCCAGCCGAGCCCGCACATCGACTTCGCCGGGCTGGGTCTTGAGGTGGTCACCCGGGCCCGCACCTGGCCGGAGCGGGAGAACGGCACGCCGGGCGTGGCGGGCGTCAGCTCCTTCGGTTTCGGCGGCACCAACTGCCATGTGGTGCTGGAGGCGGTGGCACCGCCTCCCCGGCTGCTGACGCTGTCGGCGCCCGACGCCGAGTCCCTGCGCACGCTCGCCACGGACCTGGCCGCCACCACGGCCCGGGCCGCCCCCGGCACCGCTACCGCGGAGCTGGTCGCGGCGGCGCACCGGCGGGTGACGCCGGGACCCGCCCGCGCCGCGGCCGTCGTACGTTCCGCCTCCGACCTCGTCACCGCCCTGGAGGAAGCGGCGGGCACCGGTGACTGTCCGCAGAAGCCCGCCCGTCTGGTGTTCGTCTTCTCCGGGCAGGGCTCGCAGTGGGCCGGCATGGGCCGGGACCTGCTGCGTGAGGAAGCCGTCTTCCGGGCCACGGTCGACGCCTGCGACCGGGTCTTCGCCGAACTGGCGGGCTGGTCCGTGCGGGAGACGCTGCTGGCGGGTGACGCCGAGCGGCTGGGGCGCACCGAGGTCCTTCAGCCGCTGGTGTTCACCGTGCAGGCCGGGCTGGTGGCGCTGTGGGAGTCCTGGGGCGTGCGCCCGGACGTCGTGCTCGGTCACAGCCTCGGCGAGGCCGCGGCCGCGTACGCGGCGGGCGCGCTCGGGCTTCGTGACGCGGCGCGGGTCGTGCACCACCGCAGCCGGCTGATGGCGCGTATCGACGGCACGGGCGCCGTGGCGGTGGTGGCGGTGGACGCCGACCGGGCCGCCGAGGTGGCGGCCCGGCACGGCGCCGGCCGCGTCGAGGTGGCCGGACGCAACAGCCCGTCGGCCACGGTGCTCGCCGGGGACCCGGACGCGGTCGAGGAGTGTCTGGCCGTCCTGCGTGACAAAGGGGTTGTGGGGCATCGGGTCGCCATGGGCGTGGCCTCGCACACCGCGCACTGCGATCCACTGCTGCCGGAACTCGGCGCGGAGCTGGCCGGAATTCGGCCGCTGCCGCCGCTGACCGCGCTGGTCTCGACGGTGACGGCCGCACCGGTCACCGGCGGCCCGGACGCCGACTACTGGCGGCGGAACCTGCGTGAGCCGGTCCGTTTCGCCGACGCTGTCGGGCGGGTGCTGGACGACGGGCCCGCCGTGTTCCTGGAGGTCGGCCCGCATCCGGTGCTCGGCCGGGCCATCGCCGAGACGACGGCCGCGCGCGGCCTGGACCCGGAGCGCGTACCGGTGTGCGCCTCGCTCCACCGCGAACAGGACGCCCGTACCTCGCTGCTCACCGCGGCGGCCCGGCTGCACCGCGCCGGGTTCGATGTCGCCGTCCCCACTCCGGGGCTGCCGGACCCCGCCGCGCGGACGCGGCAGCCGCGGCTGCTGACGCTGGCCGCGCACAGCCCGGAGGCGGCCCGCGCACAGGCCGGGGCGGTGGCCGACCTGCTGGCCGCCGCGCCGGAGGCTCCCCTGGACGCCGTGTGCGCCGCCACGGCCCGGCTCAGGAGCGGTGGGCGGCACCGCGTGGCCGCTGTGGCGCGCAGTCGTGAGGAGGCCGTCGCCCTGCTGCGCCGGGCCGCCGCGGATCTTCCGGATCCGTCGCTGCGGGTGGGCTCCGTGCCGCGCCGGCCGCGCAAGCCGGCGTTCGTCTTCTCCGGTCAGGGCACCGCGTGGGCGGGCATGGGGTGGGGCCTGGCGCGCCGCGAGCCGGTGTTCCGCGCGGCCCTTGAGCGGTACGACGAGATCGTCGGCGACCTGGCCGGCTGGTCGCTGCTCGACGAACTGCGGACGGACGAGGGCCGTTCCCGGCTGCGTTCCACCGAGGTCGTCCAGCCCGTCCTGTGCGCGGTGCAACTGGCGCTCGTGGAACTGTGGGACCACTGGGGGGTGCGGCCGGACGCGGTGGCGGGTCACAGTGTCGGGGAGATCGCCGCCGCCTGCGTGGCCGGTGCGCTGGCGCCCGAGGACGCGTTGCGCGTGGCGGTCGAGCGGGGCCGGGTGATGGAACAGGCGGCCGGGCAGGGCCGGATGCTCGCGCTAGCGCTACCGGAGGCGGACACGGTGGCCGTGCTGGACCGGGTGCTCGGGGCGTGGGCGGGCCGGGTGGGCGTCGCCGCCGTGAACGCCCCGTCGGCGTGCGTCGTCGCGGGCGATGCCGCCCTGCTCGACACACTGCTCGCCTCGCGGGCGCTCCAGGGGGTACGGGCGCGGTTCCTGGACGTCGACTACCCGTTCCACAGCCCGCTGATGGACCCCTTCGCCGCCGAACTCGCCGAGCGGCTGGCCGGGTTGCGCCCGGCCGACGGCCGACTGCCGTTCGTCTCCACGGTGACCGGGGACGAGGTGCGCAGCACGGACCTGGATGCCGCGCACTGGGGCCGGACCGTGCGCCACACGGTGCGGTTCCGGGACGCCGTGGACGCGCTCGCCGTGCTCAGCTGCGACGACTTCGTGGAGATCGGCCCGCATCCGGCGCTCGTCCCGGCGGTCGCGCAGTGCCTGGCGGACCGTCCCGACGAGCACCGCACCGTCGTACCGTCCCTGAGCCGGGGCGACGACACGCACACGCCGCTGGTGTCCCGCGGGGCCCTGTGGGCGGTGGGGTATCCGGCGCTGCGGGACGCGGCGCCGCTGCCCTCGACGCGGTCCGCGCGGTTGCCCGCCTACCCGTGGCAGCGGGAGCGGCACTGGATCGAGGAGGCACCGCCGACGACCGGCGTCCACGCGGACCCGGCGCTCTGGGACCGGCTGGGCGCACTCGCCGCCCGGCTCGATGCGCGGGCGGACCTCAGCGAGACCGAAAGGGCCGCGCTACCGCGGCTGCTGCGGCTGCTCGCCGAGGAGGACGCGGCGGTACGGCGGGCGGCGGACTGCCGTGGGGACGCGGCGGCGCGGCCGACGGTGGATGGCGGTGAGGAGGTGGCGGGCCCGGCGACCGGCGAGGGCGACCGGATCGCGCAGGCCCCCCGCCACACCGTGCGATGGGAGCCTCTCCCCGCCCTGTCCGCTCCCGCCGGGGATGACCTGACGGGTCATTGGCTGCTGGTCGGCGGAGGTGCGCTGACCGAGGCGCTGGCGGAGCGGCTGCGCCTCGGCGGCGGCACGGTGACGGCCCTTCCGGCGCGGGGCGAGGACCTCGGCACGGCCCTGACGGCGGCGCTCGACCGGATGGCGGGCCCGCTGCGCGGCGCCGTCCATCTGCACGCGGCGGAGACCGGGACCCGTCCCGGCGCGGACGCCATCGGTGAGGTCACCGCCTCGGCCCTGGCGCTGGTGCGGTGCCTGGCCTCCCGCTCCCCCGCGGACGTCGGCGGGCTGTGGTGCGTGACCCGGTCAGCCCGGCCGGACGCGGGACCCACCACGGCCGAGCCCGGCACCGGGAGCGTCGCCGCGGCCGGGGCCGCGCTGTGGGGTCTCGCGGCGACGGTGGCGCAGGAACACCCGGCGCTGTGGCGCGCGGTGGTGGACACCGACGGCGCGGAGCCCGGCCGGACGGCGGACCTGCTGGCGGCCGAACTGGCGCCCCGGCAGGCAGTGGCCGACCGCGAGGACCGGCTGGCGTTCCGCTCCGGTGCGCGGCTCGCGGCGCGGATCGCCCCGCTTCCGCCCGAGCCCGGCCCCACAGCGGCGCCGGTCCTGGACCCGGACGCGGCCTACCTGGTCACCGGCGGCACCGGAGGCATCGGCCGGCTGGTGGCCCGCCGACTGGTCGAGCACGGCGCCCGCAGGCTGTTCCTGGCCGCCCGCGGCGAACCGTCCGAGCAGACCCGGCGGATGCTGGACGAGCTGACGGCGGACGGTGCCCGGCTCACCGTCGTCCGCGCCGACGTTGCCCGGCGGGACGACGTGGAACGGCTGCTGCGGCTCATCGCGGACGAGGGCGCGCCGCTGCGCGGAATCGTCCATGCGGCCGGTGTCCTCGACGACGGCATCCTGCTCCAGCAGACTCCGCAGCGGCTGCGCCGGGTGCTGGCACCCAAGGCGGGCGGTGCTCTGCTCCTGGACGAGCTGAGCGACGGTATGCCGCTGGACTTCTTCGTACTGTTCTCCTCCTTCACGGCCGCGCTCGGCTCGGCCGGCCAGTCCGGGTACACCGCCGCCAACGCGGTGCTGGACCGGATCGCGCTGGGCCGCCGGGCGCGCGGTGTGCCGGCCGTCAGCATCGGCTGGGGGCCGTGGCGCGAGGTGGGCATGACGTCCGGGCAGGCCGCCGCCCGGCAGCGGTGGCCGGAGCGCGGCCTGACACCGCTGGACCCGCGGCTGTGCCTGCGGGCGTTCGACCGGGCCCTGACGGGCGCGGCCCCTCCGTACGAGCTGATCCTCGACGCCGACTGGGCCAGGTACGCGGCACGGCTGCCGGGCGGTACGGCCCCGGCCCACCTGCGAACGGTGCTGGGCGCGGCCGGCGTCGGCCCCGACCGGGCGGACGCGCCGGAGCCGCGGCTGGCGCGGCGGCTGGCCGACGCCCACCCCGACGACCGCCGGGCGCTGCTCGGCGACCATGTCGCCCACCGGGTGGCCGAGGCGCTGGGCATCGCCGATCCACGGCGGGTGGACCGGGAGGCCGGGCTGTTCGACCTCGGCCTGGACTCCATGTCCGCGGTGGGTCTCGCACAGCGGCTGGGCCGGGACCTCGACGCGTACGGGGAACTGCCCGCGACCACCGTGTTCGACCACCCGAGCGTCGCCGCGCTCACGGTGTACCTCGCCGGACTGCCGCCGACGGCCGGGGACGCCATGTCCGAAGCGAGCACTGCCGGACGAGCGGAACCAGGCGGTCAGGACGCCGAGTGGGGCGGTGTGGACGCGGATCTGGAGTCGCTGCTGGCGGAGATCGAGGGACTGTCCGAGGAGGAGGCGGCCCGCCGCCTGGCCGAACTGGCCGACGACGGCCCGTTCACGGGGAGGAAGGAACCATGAAGGACCTGTCGGAGCGTCTGGCCGGCCTGTCGCCGGAGAAACGCGCCCTGCTGGAACGAGTACGCGCCCGGTCCGGCGGCTCCCCGGACACCCGTGCGGAGGAGAAGGGGACCTCCGAGCCGATCGCCGTGGTCGGTCTGGGCTGCCGCTTCCCCGGCGGCGCCGACGGCCCGCGGGAGTACTGGCGGCTGCTGCGGGAGGGCGTCGACGCCACCGTTCCGGTGCCGCCGGACCGCTGGGACGCCGACCGTCTCCACAGCCCGGACCCGGAGCGCCCCGGACGCGTCTACGCACGGCGCGGCGGCTTCCTCACCGAGCGGGTCGACCGTTTCGACGCCGCGTTCTTCGGCATCTCCCCGCGCGAGGCGGAGAGCCTGGACCCGCAGCAGCGGCTGCTGCTCGAGGTGGCCTGGGAGGCGCTGGAACACGCGGGGCAGGCGCCGGGCGCGCTGTCCGGGTCGCGGACCGGAGTGTTCGTGGGCATCGGCATCGACGACTACAAGTCGCTGCAGACGGCCGACGAGGAGGCCATCGACGCCTACACCGGCACCGGCAACCTCTTCTGCGCGGCGGCGGGCCGCATATCGCACACCCTGGGGCTGACCGGCCCCAGTATGGCGGTGGACACCGGCTGCTCCTCCTCGCTGGTGGCCGTGCACCTCGCCGTGCGCAGCCTGCGTCTGGGCGAGAGCGACATGGCGCTGGCCGCCGGGGTGCACCTGATGCTGACGCCGGAGATCACACTGTTCCTGTCGCGGGCCCGCGCCCTGTCCGCCGAGGGGCGCTGCCGCACCTTCGACGCGGACGCGGACGGCTACGCCCGCGGCGAGGGCTGCGGTGTGGTGGTGCTCAAGCGGCTGTCGGACGCCGTGGCGGCGGGGGACGAGGTGCTGGCCGTCATCCGCGGTTCCGCGGTCAACCACGACGGCCCGAGCGCCGGTCTGACCGTGCCCAACGGCGCCTCCCAGCAGGCGTTGCTGCGCGCCGCGCTGGCCGACGCGGGCACCGCGCCCACCGAGGTGGGCTATCTGGAGGCGCACGGCACCGGTACGCCGCTCGGCGACCCCATCGAAGTACGGGCGTTCGGCGCGGTGCTGGCGGAGGACCGGCCGGCCGGGGCGCCGCTCGTGGCGGGGTCGGTGAAGACGAACATCGGGCACCTGGAGGCGGCGGCGGGCGTCGCCTCGCTGATCAAGGTGGTGCTGGCCCTGCGGCACGGCGAGATCCCCGCGCATCTGCACTTCGAGCGGCCCAGCCCGCACATCCCCTGGTCCGAACTGGCCGTGCGCGTGCCCGTGGAGCGCACGCCGTGGCCCGGGGGCGGGCCCGCCCGTGTGGCGGGCATCAGCTCCTTCGGTATCGGTGGCACCAACGCACATGTCGTGGTCGCCGAGGCACCGCCCGAGGCGCGGGTCACACGGCCCGGTACGACCGACAGCGACCGCCGGCCTCGCCTGCTGCCGCTGTCGGCGCGGGACCCCCGGGCGCTGCGCGCCCTCGCGGCCCGCTACGCCGATCGCCTGGCCGAGGGCGGCCTGTCGTGGCCCGACGTGGCGCACACCGCCGGACGCGGACGCGGCCACTTCGCCCATCGGCTCGCCGTGGTGGCGTCCGACGCGGCCGAGGCGGCGCGGCTGCTGTCCGCCTGGGGCGAGGAGCGGGAGGCGGACCGGGTCACCACCGGGCACACCACGCGAGGAGCCGGGCCCCGGGTGGCGTTCCTGTTCACCGGGCAGGGCTCGCAGTACGTGGGCATGGGAGGCGGCCTGTACCGGGACCAGCCGGTGTTCCGCGCGGCCGTGGACCGGTGCGCCGAGTGGCTCGGTGACGTGCTGGAACGCCCTTTGACGGAGGTCCTGTTCGGCACCGGGGGCGACGACGACGCGGCGGTGCTGGACGACACGGCGTACGCGCAGCCGGCGGTGTTCGCCGTGCAGTACGCCCTGCTGGAGCTCTGGCGTTCCTGGGGGGTGAGGCCCTCCGCGGTGCTCGGGCACAGCCTCGGAGAGTACGCGGCGGCCTGTGCCGCGGGCGTGCTGGAGCCGCGCACGGCCGCACGGCTGGTCGCCGAGCGCGGCCGGCTGATGTCGGCCCTGCCCGGGGACGGGGCCATGGCGGCGGTGTTCGCGGACGCCGACCGGGTGCACCGGGCGGTGGCCGAGCACACCGCGCACGGTCCGCTGTGCGTGGCCGCCTACAACGGGCCGCTCGAGACGGTGGTGTCGGGCGCGGCGGCGGCCGTGGACGCGCTGCTGGCGGAGCTGGCCGCCGCCGGTGTGCGGGCACGGCGGCTGGAGGTGTCGCATGCGTTCCACTCGCCGCTGATGGGCCCGGCGCTGGAGGCGTTCGCGCCACGGCTGTCCGAGGCCGCCCTGCGCCCGGCCCGACTGCCCTACTTCTCCCCCGTGACCGGGGAGCGGATGAACCCGGCCGCCCCGGCGGACCCACGGCACTGGCTGCGCAACCTGCGCGAGGCCGTCCGCTTCGACCAGGCGGTGCGTGCCCTGGCGCAGGACGGCTGCGACGTCTTCGTGGAGGTCGGCCCGCAGCCGGTGCTGACCGGGCTGGCCCGCCGCGGCGGGATCGCGGCAGGGAACGAGGACCGCTGGCTGGCGTCCATGGCCCGGTCGGCCCGGTCCGCCGACGAGACGGGTCGGCTGCTGGACGTGCTGGGGCGGCTGTACGTACAAGGTGCGGACGTGACCTGGGCGGCACTGGACGACCCGGCGGCCCGGAAGGTGGCGCTGCCGACCTATCCGTTCCAGCGGCGGCGGCACTGGCGGGACACCCGCGGCGGCACGCGCCCCGCTTCCCGACCGCCGGTGTCCGTGTCCGGCTCGCACCTCGGGGCGCGGCTGCGCTCACCGGCCGTGCGGGACACCGTCTTCCACCGCCGTTACGACGCGCACTCCCCCGAGCACCTGCCGGACCACCTGCTGTTCGGCACCGTCGTGGTGCCCGGCGCCTCCCACCTCGCGCTGCTGCTGGACGCGGCGCGGGCGGAGTACGGGGCGACCCCCTGCCAAGCCCACGAGGTGCTGTTCCCCCGGGCGCTGGCGCTGGCGGAGGGGCACACCCGTGAGGTGCAGATCGTGCTCCGGGCCCCTGGTGCGGACACGGCCGGCCGGTCCTTCGACGTGGTGTCGGCGCCCGCCGACGACGAGCGGCCCCAGTGGACCGGCCACGCCTCGGGCGTCCTGGAGGCCGGCGCCGGGCCGACGGAGTCCGCCACCGGCCGCGAGCCGCTCGCGACCGTACGGGACCGGTGTGCCCGGGAGACCTCGGGTGAGGAACTGCACGCCCGGATGGACCGGGCCGGTTACGGGCTCGGCCCGTCGTTCCGGTGGATCGGCCGTATCCACCACCGCCCGGGCGAGGCGTTGGCAGAGCTGTCCCGGCCTCAGGCTGCCGGTCCCGGTCACGTCCTGCATCCCGGTCTACTCGACTCCTGCTTCCAGGCCTCGATGGTGCTGCTGCCCGAGGACGCCCCCGGCGGCCGGAGCCTGCACGTCCCGGTGCGGGTGGACCGGTTGGTGTGCCACGGCACGCCGGACGAGAACGCCGTGCTGTGGCTGCACCTGCGCGAGCGGACGGCGCCGCAGGACCAGAGGGACGATCTGGTCGTCGATCTGAGTCTGGTCGACGACCGGGAGCAAGCGGTGCTCGACATGACGGGCGTGCGGCTGCGCCGCGTGGACCGTGACACGCTGACGGGTGCCGGTGGCGAGGCGGTGCTGCGCACCGTGCGCTGGGAGACGGCGCCCGCGCTGCCGCCGACCGTGGCCCCGGCGGGCCGGGCGGCCCGCTGGCTGGTCGTCTGCGAGGACGCCGAGGCGGGCGCCGGACTGGCCCGGGCACTGCGGGAGTCGGGCGGCGCCGAGTGCGTGGTGGCCGACGGGGTCGACCTGAGCCGGCCAGACGAGGTCGCCCACGCCGTAGCGCGGGCCGCGGACGGCCCGCTGGACGGTGTCGTCGGGCTGTGGAGCGGTGCCGCCGACGAGGTGCGGCCGGAGGTCGGGGCGCTGCATCTGGTGCAGGCCGTGGCCGGGGCCGAGGTCACACCGCGGCTGTGGCTGGTGACCCGCGGAGCCCAGTGCGCGACGCCCGGCGAGGGCGCCGTACCCGAACACGCCTCCGTGTGGGGGCTGGGCCGGGTCGCGGCCGCGGAACTGCCCGCATCAGCCTGCTCGTTGATCGACCTCGACCCCGCCGGAACCGCTCACGCCGACGAACTCACCCTATTGGCCGATGAGTTGATACGGGGTGATCGTACGCCTCGGGCTGTCGCGCACCGCGCGGGCGGCCGCCTGGTCCCGCGCGTCGCGGACCTGCCACCGTCCGGGTCGGGACGGCCGCGGCTGCGCGCGGACGCCCTGTATCTGGTCACCGGCGGCACCGGCGGCCTCGGGATGCGGGTGGCCCACCACCTCGCCGAGCGCGGGGCACGCCACCTGGCGCTGCTGGCACGCGGGCCGCTGCGCCCGGAGGCGGAGAGCGAGGTCGCGGCGCTGCGCGCGGCGGGTGTCACGGTCCGGCTGCCGCGCGCCGACGTGGGCGACCCCGAGGCGCTGCGCGCGGCGCTGGCCGCGCTGCGCGACGACGGGCCGCCGCTGCGGGGCGTGGTGCACGCGGCCGGTGTCCTCGACGACGGCATCCTGGTCCGGCAGGACGCCGACCGGCTGCGCGAGGTGGCGGCGCCCAAGACGGCCGCGGCTCGGCTGCTGCGCGTGGAGCTGGAGGGCACGGACCTCGACTTCCTGCTGCTGTTCTCCTCCGCGGCGGCCACCCACGGCACGCTCGGGCAGGGCGGATACGCCGCGGCCAACGCCGGGCTGGACGCGCTCGCGCACCGTTGGCGAAGCGAGGGCCTGCCGGTGACCTCGGTCGCCTGGGGAGCGTGGGCCAACACCGGTATGGCGGCCGGGCTGACGCCCGAGGACCTGGACCGGTTGCTGGGCCAGGGGATCGGCGCCCTCGCCCCGGAGGAGGCCGCGGAGCTGCTGGACCGGGTGCTGCGGGAGCCGGTACCGGCGCATGTGCTGGCGCTGCGGACGGCACCGGCCGCCCCGCCGGCCGCCGTGGACCACACGAGCCCGCATCCGCGGCCGGAGGGGATCGGCGAGTACGCGGCACCGGCCACCGGCGACGAGAAGGCGCTCGCCGAGCTGTGGGAAGAGGCCTTCCGTATCCGTCCTGTCGGCGTCGAGGACGACTTCTTCGCCCTGGGCGGCGACTCCATGCTGGCGCTCACCATCGTCACCCGCGCTCGCCGACGGGGGCTGACTCTCAAAGAGTCGGACTTCTTCCGCAGCCCCACCGTCCGAGGCCTGCTGCGCGCCGAGCGGGACACCGAGGCCGTCCGCGCCGAGGACGAAGCCGACGGCGCGGACGCGGCGACACCACGGCTGAGCGAGGAAAGCCGGGCCCTGCTGCACGGCCGGCTACGCGGCGGCCAGGCCCGGGATACCGCCCTCGCCGTCTCCCCCCTGCTCGCGGCGCGGCTGCGCGCGGCCGCCGACCGGCCACCTGAGCGATCCCGAACGTCCACGACTTCCGACGAGGCCAAAGAGGCACAGTCATGACACTCGAGTCCACGGAGGGCGTCTACCGCCTCTCCTTCATGCAGCAGGGCCTGCTGTACCACAGCCTGGTCGACCCGGAGGCGGCGTTCTACGTCGACCAGGTCGTGCACACCCTCGACGGGCCGTTCGACGAGGACCGTTTCGAGCAGGTGTGGCGGCGCGCGATGGAACGCCACGAGACGCTGCGCACCTCCTTCCACTGGGAGGGCATCGAGGAACTGGTGCAGGTGGTGCACAGCGGCGCCGACCTGTCCGTCGAGCGCCACGACTGGCGCGACCGGCCCGGCGGCCACGACCGTGCCCTGGAGGAGTTCCTGGCCGCCGACCGGCGCCGCGGTTTCGACCTGGAGCGGCCGCCGCTGTTCCGGCTCAGCCTCGTCCGGCACGCCGACGACCGCCACACCTTCGCGTTCCGCTACCACCACCTGCTGCTGGACGCCTGGTCCGCGCTGATGGTCCTCGACGAGGTGTTCACCGACTACGCCGACGCGGCGGCGACGCCCCGTCCGGCCGCGCCGCCGTACCGGACGTACGTGGCGTGGCTGCACCGGCAGGACCTCGGCCGGGCGGAGGAGTACTGGCGGAAGGCCCTGCGCGGCTTCGTCGAGCCGACCCCGCTGCCGGGAGCGGTGCACGCGCCCACGGACGGGCAGCGGCCCGCCGACGAGAACGGGGGCGGGGGCGGGGACACGCGGGAGAACCCGGAGGAGGTGCTGACGCTGTCCCGGGAGACCACCGAGGCGCTCACCTCGATGGCCCGCCGGCACCATCTCACCCTCAACTCGGTGCTCCAGACCGCCTGGGCGGTCCTGCTGGGACGGCACAGCGGCCGGGACGACGTCGTGTTCGGGACGACCGTGTCGAACCGGCCGCCGCAGCTGCCCGGCGTGGAGCACACCGCCGGCCTGTTCATCAACACGCTGCCGGTGCGGGTGCGCCTCGCGCCCGGGGAGTCGTTCGCCGCCGGCTGCGCCCGCCTCCAGCGGGAGGAGGGCGAGCGGCGGGTCCACGACCACAGCCCGCTGATGCATGTGCAGTCGTGGAGTGAACTCCCCTCCGGCACGCCCCTGTTCGACACGATCATGACGTATCTGAACGTGCCGGGCATCGAGACGCTGGGCGGCCGCGAGGGCGCGCTGCGGGTGCGGGGCGGCACCTACCGGTACCGCACGAACTACCCGCTGTCGGTGATGGTGCTGCCCGGCGCGGAACTGTCGGTCCGGCTGGGGTACGACCGCGATCGCTACGACGCCCCGGCGGTGCGCCGCCTGCTGGGCGGGCTGCGCACGGTACTTGAGGCGGTCGCCGCCGAGCCCGAGCGGGCGGTCCGTGACCTTCCGCTGCTCGACGCGGAGGAGGAACACCTGCTGGTACGGCGGTGGGGCCGCGCAGACGCGGATGGTCCGGCGGTCGGCGACGCAGCCGTACGGGCCCACGACATCCTCGCCGGGGCCGTACGGTCCCGCCCCGACGCCACGGCGCTGGTGCACGGCCCGGTGTCCCTCACCTACGGGGAGCTGTCGCGTCGGGCCGACCAACTGGCCTCCTACCTGCGAGGGCTCGGCGTGGGCCCTGACGTGCCGGTGGGCGTCTGCCTGGAGCGGGGTATCGACCTGCCGGTGGCGTTCCTCGCCGTGCTGCGGGCCGGTGGCGCCTATGTGCCGCTGGACCCGGCCTACCCACGGGAGCGGCTGGCGCACATGCTGCGCGACGCGGCCCCGCCCGTGGTGCTCAGCCACCGGGCACTGCGCGACCGGCTGCCGCGTGAGGGGCAGCGCACGGTGCTGCTGGACGCGCACGCGCGGACCATCGGGCGCGAGCCCACCGATCCAGTCGCGGACGGCGGCGTCCACCCGGACAACCTGGCCTACGTCATCTACACCTCCGGCTCCACCGGCGCACCGAAGGGCACCCTGCTCACGCACCGCGGTCTGGTTAACCTGATGGCCGCTCAGCGGGAGACGTTCGCGCTGACCGGCCACGACCGCGTGCTCCAGTGGGCCTCCACCAGCTTCGACGCCTCCGTGTTCGAGATGGTGATGGCGCTGTCCGCCGGGGCCGAACTCCACCTGGCGGGACGCGAGGAGGTGCTCCCCGGTCCGGGCCTGGTGCGGCTGCTCACGGACGCGGGGATCACGGCGCTGACCATCCCGCCGTCCGCGCTGGCCGCGCTGCCCGAGGCCGCGCCGCCCGGCCTGCGGCTGCTCGTGACGGCCGGGGAGGCGCTGCCCGGGGCCCTGGTCGATCGCTGGGCCGACGGCCGGCGGATGGTGAACGCCTACGGTCCCACCGAGACCACGGTCTGGGCGACCTGGCAGGAGGTGCGCGCCGGTGCCGGCGCCCCGCCGATCGGCGCCCCCGTGCCCGGCTTCCGCGCCTATGTGCTGGACGCGTCACTGCGTCCGGTCCCGGTCGGCGCGGTCGGGGAACTGCACCTGTCGGGCCTCGGTGTCGCCCGCGGCTACCTGGGGCTCGCGGCCCGCACCGCCGCGGCCTTCCTGCCCGACCCGTACGGGCCGCCCGGGGCTCGTATGTACCGCACCGGCGACCTGGTGCGGTGGCGTCAGGACGGGACGCTGGTCTTCACCGGGCGGGCCGACGACCAGGTGAAGCTGCGCGGTTTCCGTATCGAGCCCGGCGAGATCGAGGCGGCTCTGGCCGCTCACCCCGATGTCGCCGAGTGCGCGGTCGTGGTGCGGCAGGCGGCGGGCCCGGGGACGGACAGCGCCGACGCGCGGCTCCTGGCCTACGCGGTGCTGCGCCCGGACGCCGCCGAGCGGGGGCCCGCGGCGGGCGACGGGTTGCGCACGCACCTGGAGAAGCTGTTGCCGGAGCACATGGTGCCCTCGGTCGTCGTCGTCCTGGACCGGATGCCGCTGACCGGGAACGGCAAACTGGACCGGGCCGCGCTGCCCTCGCCCGAGCAGGCCGCCGGCGACGACGGCAAGGTCCGCCCGCGTACGGAGACCGAGGAGTTCGTCGCCGGGATCTGGTGCGAGGTGCTGGGCGTGACGGACCCGTCGGTGGTGGACGACTTCTTCGCCGCGGGCGGCAACTCGATCAAGGCGACGCAGTTGGGTTCGCGGATCAGCCGAGCTGCCCAGGTCGACGTCCCGCTGCGAGAGGTGCTCAGGGCCCGCACGATCGAGAAGTGCGCGCTGCTGGTCGAGGAGGCCCTGGCGCGGCAGTTGGAAGGCCTGTCCGAGGATGAGATACGCGCCCTGACCGAGGACCAGTGGTGACGGCCGCCACGGCGGACCGCCACCGTCCCGCACATCCGCACATCACATCCGCACAACGAGGAGGAAACGACGTGACCGCTGACGAGCAGCAGGACCCGTTCGACGAGTATGCCGTCGTACTCAACGACGAGGAGCAGTACTCGATCTGGCCGACCGCCCGCGAGCTGCCGGCGGGCTGGCGCGAAGCGGGTGAGCGCGGCTCGCGCCAGTACTGCCTGGACCGGATCGAGGAGCTGTGGACCGACATGCGCCCGCGCAGCCTGCGCGAGGCGATGGACGGCGCGAGGGCGGAGGAAGTGGGCGGATGAGGGGCACCGGGCGGCCGGATGCCGCTTTCCCGTTCCCGGACCGCGTGCTGCTGCGGGCGGCCACGGCCCGCCCCCGGCACCGGCTGGTCTGCCTCCACCACGCCGGTGGCGGTGCCTCCGCCTACGCGCCGTGGCTGTCGCGGCTGCCGCAGGACGTCGAGGTGTGCGCGGTGCGGCTGCCCGGCCGCGAGTCACGGATGGGGCAGGCGCCGCACCACTCCCCGGCGGCCGCCGTCGCCGAGGTCGTGGCAACGCTGGAGCCGCTGCTGGCGGACGGCCTGCCGTGGGCGCTGTACGGCCACAGCATGGGCGGCCTGCTCGCCTACGAGGTGTACACCGAGCTGACCGCGCGCGGGGTGGCGCAACCGCTGTACCTGGCGGTCGGCGCCACCGCGGCACCGCAGTGCCGGGCCGCGGTGGCGCCACGGCTGCCCGAGGGGTACACCCGGCAGGATCTGATCGACATCCTGCGCGGCTACGGCGGCACCCCGCAGGAGGTGTTCGACAACGACGAGTTGCTCGATGTGATCCTTCCGGTGCTGGCCGCCGACCTCACCCTGTTCGACAGCTACCGGCCCATCCTGCCGCCGGCGCCCGTGCGCTGCCCGCTGCTGGCGTTCGCCGGTTCCCGGGACGCCCTGGTCGAGCCCGCCCACGTCGCCGCGTGGAAGGAGTGCGCGGCCAGCAAGTTCGAGTACCGGTCGCTTGACGCCGGTCACTTCTTCGTGGGCTCGCACGCCGACGACGTACTGGCCCGGCTGGACGCCTGGTCGCGGGCAGAGGTGGCAGCATGACCGAAGGACAGCAGCCCCTGCCTGCGCTGACCAGCGCCGAAAGCGCGTTCGTCGACCGGTTCCTGGCCGTCGTGGACGCCCTCGGCCGGGTCAACCCGGCCCGCGCGCAGCACACCTACGCCGCGCTGCGGGCCGCGCAGAGCCTGGTCCGGGAAGCGGAGGCGCTGCGGGACGCGTTGGCCACGATGCACGAGCGGGGGGAGACCGAGGTGTTCAGCGCCACCTTGACCAAGGCGGTGCGCGAACTGGACGGCGTGCGGCGCACCGGGCGTCTGGTCCTGCCCGAGGAGGAACGTTGACCACCACCCCCTCACCGGCGCCCCGATCGCCGCTCACGCCGGGCCAGCGCGCGCTGCTGGCGCGCCGGCTGCGGGCGAACGCCGCCGCGTCCGGCGCCTCGCCACAGGAGGCTCCGCCACAGGAGATGTCGCCGCAGGAGACGCCGTGCTCCGCCGCCGGGCCGGTGCCCGCGTCGTCCGCGCAGCGGCGCCTGTACTTCCTGGACCGCTACCGGCCCGGCTCCCCCGCCTATCTGATCCCGGCCGTCCTCGAACTGCGCGGCCCGCTCGACCCGGCGGCCCTCGGCTGGGCGCTCAGCGAGCTGGTGCGCCGTCACGAGGCGCTGCGCACCACCTACGCGGAGCACGACGGGGAGCCCGTGCAGATCGTCGGCGAGGCGTTCCCGTTGGAGCCGGCGGTGGAGGACCTGAGCGGGCTCGCGCCGGGCGTCCGCGCGCGGCGGCTGCGGGACGCGGAGGCGGCCGAGACACAGGAGCCGATGGACCTGGCTCGCGGGCCGCTGGTCCGGGCCCGGCTGCTGCGACTGGGCCCGGACCTGCACCGGCTCGTCCTGACCCTGCATCACATAGTTGCCGACGGCTGGACGCTGAGCCTCCTGGTCCGCGAGTGCACCGCCCTGTACGAGGCCCGCCGCCACGCCCGCCCCACCGCGGCACCCGCTGCCCCGCCGATGCAGTACCGCGCGTACGCGCTGGACGAGCGGCGCCGGCTGGCCGGGGCCGAGGCGCGCGCGGAGCTGGAGTGGTGGACCGGCCGGCTGCGGGGCGTGCCGTCCCTGGACCTGCCCGCCGACCGGCCAAGGCCCGTCGTCCAGGGCTGGGCGGGCGCCCGGCACGCCGTGACGGTCCCCGAGGAGCTCACCGGGGAGCTGCGGGCCCTGGCGGCGCGAACGGGGACGACGCTGTTCATGGTGCTGCTGGCCGCCTACCAGGTGGTGCTGCACCGGTGGAGCGGGCAGAGCGACTTCGCCGTGGGCACGCCGGTGGCCTGCCGCACCTCGCCGAGCGTCGAGGGGCTGGCGGGCCTGGTCGCCAACACGCTGGTGCTGCGCACGGACCTGTCCGGGGACCCGGAGTTCACCACCCTGCTGGAGCGCACGGCGACCACGGCCCTGGACGCCTTCGAACGTCAGGGCACACCGTTCGAGCTGCTGGTGGACCGGCTGGAGCAGCGGCGCGACCCGAGCCGGCACCCGTTGTTCCAGTGTTCCTTCACCCTGCAGAACGTGCCGCCTTTCCAGCAACTGCGCATGGGCGAGGTCGACGTACGCGTCCTGGACATGACCGGCGACACCGCCAAGTTCGACCTCGGGTTGTCCCTGCTGGAGGCGGACGGGCGGCTGCGCGGCGAAGTGGAGTACAGCACCGACCTGTTCGACCCGGAGACGGTCCAACGGTTCACCGGCCACTATCTGACCGTGCTGCGCGGCATCGTGGCGGACCCGGCACGCCGCCTGACCGACCTGCCGCTGCTCACCCCGGCTGAACGCGCCCCCCTGCTGGAGGCGGCGCGGGGGCCCGCACCGCAGGTCTGCGGAACGGCGGGGGAACCGGTGCCGTCGCAGGTGCTGCGGCAGGCCCGCCAGGCCCCCGACGCCCCGGCCGTGTCCGACCCCGCACGCACCCTGACGTACGGCCAACTGGTCGGGTACGCCGGTGCGCTGGCCCGACGGCTGCGGGAACTGGGCGCGGGTCCTGAGCGGTTGGTGGGCGTCTGCCTGGAACGGTCCTGCGCACAGGTGGTCGCCGCCTTGGCGGTGACGCTGACGGGAGCGGCGTATGTGCCGCTGGACCCGCAGTACCCGACGGACCGGCTCACCGCGATCCGGCGGGACGCGGGGCTGCGGCTGCTGGTCACCGACCGCGACCTGCGCACACGCTTCCCGATGGGGCGCACCTCGGTGCTGTGTGTGGAGGACACCCTGGACTCCGCGCCGGAGCCGCCCACCGACGTCCTGCCCGCGCGCCTCGATCCGCACGGCCTGGCCTACGTGGTGCACACCTCGGGCTCCACCGGCCGCCCCAAGGGCGTGGCGGTCGAGCACCGGGCGCTGGCCAACCTGGTCGCCTGGCACCGGGACGCCTACGCGCTGGTCCCCGACGACCGCACCACCCTGGTCGCCAGCCCCGGCTTCGACGCGGCGGTCTGGGAGATGTGGCCTGCCCTGGCCTGCGGCGCGGCGCTGCACGTGCCGTCCGACGAGACGCGCGCCGACCCGGTCCGCCTGGCGCGCTTCCTGGCGGACCGTCGGGTGACGGTGTGCTTCCTGCCCACGCCACTGGCCGAGGCCGTCCTGTCCGAGCCCTTCCCGGCGCACGGCACACTACGGGCCCTGCTCACCGGCGGGGACGCGCTCACCGCCCGGCCCGCGCCCGACGCGCCCTACCGGCTGTACAACCACTACGGGCCGACGGAGAACACGGTGGTCGCCACGGCGGGTGCGGTGCCGTCCGGCGACCGGCCCGCCGAGCCGTCGTACGGCTCGCAGGGTGGCCCCGGGGACGGCCCGCCCGCGCGGCGGCCGGACATCGGCCGGCCCACCGCCGGTGTCCAGGCCCACGTCCTGGATCGCCGCCTGCGCCCGGTCCCCGTCGGCGTGGCCGGCGACCTGTACCTGGGTGGTGCACAGCTGGCCCGTGGTTACCTCGGCGACCCGCGCCGCACGGCGGAACGCTTCGTCCCCGACCCGTTCGCGGACCGCCCGGGGGCCCGGCTGTACGCCACCGGCGACCGGGTGCGCCGACGGCCGGACGGCACGCTGGAGTTCCTGGGCCGCTCGGACGACCAGGTGAAGATCCGCGGCTTCCGGATCGAGCTGGGCGAGGTGGAGGCCGCCCTGCGCGACCACCCCGCGGTCGTCGACGCGGCCGTCACCCGGCACGAGGCGGCGGACGGGCCGGCCCTGGTGGGCCATGTGGTGCCCGGCCCGGGCTCCGTCCTGTCGGCCGAGGAACTGCGCCGCCACCTGCGCAGCCTGCTCCCGTCGTACATGGTGCCCGCACACCTGGCCCTGCACGAGTCCCTGCCGCTGACCGCTCACGGCAAGGTCGACCGGAACGCGCTGACCGGTGCGCCGCTGCCCGCGCCGCGCCAGGAGGCGCCCGTCACACCGCCGCGCGGGCCGTCGGAGGAACGGGTGGCCGCCGTCTGGCAGGAGGTACTGGGCGTGCCGCGGGTCGGAGCGGACGACAACTTCTTCGACCTGGGCGGGCACTCGTTCCTGGCGCTGCGGGTGCAGAGCAGGCTCCAGGAGGCGCTCGGCCGGGACATCCCGGTCGTCGCGGTGTTCCAGTACCCCACCGTGGCCGCGTTCGCCGGCTATCTGGACGCGACCGACACGCCCGCCCCCCGAACGGAAGACCCGGACGGTGCCTGGGGAGAGCGCCGCCGGGCCGCCATCGGCCGCGCGGCAGGACGCCGTGCTCGGCGCCATCTCCCCAGGTGAGCACGTCAGTTGGAGTATGCGCCGACAGCGAACACAACTTGATCGTCGCCCGCGGGCCCATCGTGCTCGGATAGGGTCATGAAGCCGTTGTATGGCACGTACACATGAGGGGACCGCGTGCTGACGACGCGACAGGAGGAGAGGAAAAGTGATTACTGACCTCACGCAGGCCGCCGTGCTGAAGGTGCCGACGCCCGAGGCGCGTTACGTCGTTCCGCGCTTCGCCGAACGGACCGCACAGGGCGTCCGCGAGTACGACCCCTACGCGAAGCTCTTCGAGGAGCGCGTGATCTTCCTCGGAGCGCAGATCGACGACGTCTCGGCCAACGACATCATGGCGCAGCTGATCTGCCTGGAGTCGATGGATCCCGACCGGGACATCTCCATGTACATCAACTCGCCCGGCGGCTCGTTCACCGCGCTGACCGCGATCTACGACACGATGCAGTACGTCAAGCCGGACATCCAGACGGTCTGCATCGGCCAGGCGGCCTCCGCGGCGGCCGTGATCCTGGCCGCGGGCGCGCCCGGCAAGCGGATGGCGCTGCCGCACGCCCGGGTGCTGATCCACCAGCCCTACAGCGGGGCCACTCAGGGCCAGGTTTCCGACCTGGAGATCGCCGCCAACGAAATCATGCGCATGCGCGACCAGTTGGAGACCATGCTGGCCAAGCACTCCAGCCGCGATCTTGAGGCCATCAGCCGGGACATCGAGCGTGACAAGATCCTCACCGCGCAGGAGGCGCTCGAGTACGGCCTTGTCGACCAGGTCCTCAGCACGCGCGAAGCGTCCATGACCGCCCTCTGACACCGTCGGCACCCCGGCGGCTCTGACTTGCTCTCCCCTGAGGCGAGGAGTGATCCCGGTCTGCTCGCTCGGTGCTGTGCCGCTACGCGGCACAGGCATCGGGTGGGCTTCCGCGGTTTCCTGCTTCATCGGGCGTCGGCCGCACTCGCTCCCTGACGACGGCGCCGCCAGTTCACACCACACCGTCTTACCGCCGGGCCACTGATCCACCCCCCACCGCAGGGTCAGCGCCTCGAGCAGGACGAGACCACGCCCGGACTCGTCACCCTCGTCGACCGTCCGACACGGGACGGGCAGGGACCGCGGATCGGGGTCGGTGACCTCAAGACGCGTACGGTCGCGGGGGCAGGACACGCCGACAGTCAGCAGTTGCCCAGCGCGATGAGAGGCCGGGCCGGGCAGCGGGCGGCGAAGCTCGGCAGGTCGACGCCGAGGGACGGCAGCGTGATGCCGTGGGCGGCGAGAGCGGCCCGCAGATCCTCGGCGCAGTCCTGTACGTCGGAGCCGGAGTGGTCGTGCATCGGGTTCACACCTTCCAGTGCGTTCTGTGACCAACTGCTCACAGTTTGCTGTCGCGCCGCCTACCGTGACAGAGGTTCGGGCTCCCGGCCCTGAACTGTGCGTACGCCACGGGTGGTTGGCATCGCCAGGGGAATCGCCGGGCTCGGGCGGACACATCGGGGAATGGGTGGTCACGGCACCAGGATGGTGAACCATGGGGCAGCGCAAGGACATCGACGGCTCGGCAAGCGTCCCCACCTTCTACGGTAAGGAGTTGCGCTGGAAGCGGGAGGATGCCGGGCTGACGCTGCTGCAACTGGTCGAGGGCAGCTTCTACGGCCCGGAGCACCGCCGTCTGGTGCAAGAGCAGCTACAGCAACGGCACTGGCGGGGACTGCGTCGAGGTCGCCGAGGCGTTCCCCGGCGCAGCCCGCTGGCGCAAGAGCAGCTATAGCAACGGCGACGGTGGAAACTGTGTAGAGGTGGCGGACGGCCTCACGGGCATCGTCCCCGTCCGCGACTCCAAGCGCTCTCACGGCCCGTTCCTGACGGTTACAGCCCCGGCTTGGACGTCGTTCGTCACCGCCCTGAAGAACGACGCCACTCGCGAAATTTAGTAGCCGCTGACCGAGGCTCAGTGCTCGCAGAGGGAGAATTCTCTTTCGTAGAGCTGCTCGTTGTGTTCGTCGACGAAGAACTTGCGTTCCTGCATGAGTTGTTCGCGGTAGTTCTTGGCCTGTGCAAGCGTCATGGTCGAGGTGTCGGACCAGGGTTGCTGCGGTGGCACATCGGAGGTTGAGACGATCTTTTCCGACGGGTCGACCAGGAAGAAAGCGAGAATTTTGCGATCTCCCGGCCGGGTGGGGTCCGCGAGGCGGAATGAGCCGACGCGGTGTTGCAGGATGTTCGGGAACGCCAGGCAGCGGCCCGCCGGGGTCGATGTCGATCCCAGCATCTGGTTCAGTGCGCCTTCGTTCTCCAGGCCGTAGACCTCACGCACACCGTTGTCGTCGCTCTGTTCGTAGTCCGGGTCGTCGACTGCCGCCCGGAAGCTCAGCCGGCTTTCAGTGATGTTCTCGCTGTCCCAGTAGTAGATGCCGGTCGAGACGATCCGCTCGTTCATCATCCCCTCGACATGCCATGAACCGCCGGGGTACTCGGGCTTGTCCGGGGTGAGATGAATGGTGGCGAGCTTGACAATGACCTGGAGACGGCGGCCGCGCAGATCGACTCGGGCGGATTCATCGGGCAACTCGGGCGGGGTGAAGGCCGGGGCGTCCGGGATGACCGGGCGGCGGTTTTCCCACCATTCGTCGTAGGCCTCTTCCCATACACGGAGTGCTTCTTCGTGGGCCGCGTCATCACCGCAGGAGGATTTGTCCGGGTACTCCGGCTCCGAGTCGTACCACCCGAAGGGATCAGCCTCGATCCGCAGGGGCCGAGGATGGCGCAGATCGGTGAGCACGTTCTCCAGCAGCGGGCGCATACACGCGAACAAGTCCGGTAGGACGGCGGCCAATTCGCGGTGAGTCTCGGGGTGGACGTTGTTGACGTACGAACGGAAGGCGACATCGCCGTCCTCACTCACGTCGACGTCCGTGGGCAGCCACTGGAATTTCTCCGAGAACTCGTACTTCGAGTAGTGGTCCGTCGGGTTCTGCCAAGCACTCTCGGGCGCGCCGCTCGCCTCTCTCACCAGGCAGAACAGTGAGGGGTGAACCAGATCCAGTACCTGGCCGTCGGAACCGGGATGCCAGTCCCGTTCTTCTTCGGGGACCTCTTCCAGAACCCGAACCGCCTCGCGCAGCCGGGATCTGAGCTTGTCGTCGACCAGTGTGTCCGACTGCCACACCCCGTCGACGGCGGACACCTCGATGCCGGTTCGTTCGTTCCGCAGCGCGGCGTAATGCACGAGTTCGGCGAGCACGTAACGAACCTGCGCTTCGGTGAGGCCCTGGGTGACCGCTTCCTGCGTCCACCTGGCGACGATGTCGGGATCATTCATCTTGTCGAACCACCCCGGCTTCGCCCGAATATGGGCGCTGCACTCCATCATCTGAAGTTCCCGCAGTGTTCGGGGCGTCGCGAACGATATGGAACGGGAAGCTTGAAAGGGCAGCGGGAAAGCAGACAGGCCGGTCAACTCTTCTGGTCCTCCGAGTCGGTGTGCGATGGCTCGAAGGTTACTTCAGCGGTCTGACACTGCAGCCGTGGTTCGTGTCATCGCAGCTCAGCCCCTGCTCCGGTCACCGCCACGCAGGTGGCCGGAGCCGGGCCTCGGTGGGCTGTTGACCGTGGCGGGGATCGTTGAGCGGCTGGTGCCGGATGAGTTGTGGGAGCTGTTCCAGCGGGTAGTGCCGGAGGCCCCGACGCGGCCTCAGGGCGGTGGCCGGCGAAGACATGGTGACCGTGAAGTTCTGGCCGCGATCGTGTTCGTAGCCACATCAGGCTGCACGTGACAGCAGCTGCCCTCGGAGTCCTTCGGGCCGTCCGGGGCAACAGCCCACCGCAGGTTCACGGAGTGGACGAAGGCCCGGGTGTGGGCCAAGCTGCACCGCCTGGTCCTCGACGAACTGGGCTCGCGCAGCGACCTGCACTGGTCGAGGTGCACGATCGACTCGGTGAACATGCTGACGAATCCTGTGGATCGGGGTAAGTACGACTCGAAGATCCACCTGATTACCGAACGGACCGGCCTGCCCCTGTCCGTCGGGATCTCGGACCGGTTTGCTTGCGCTCATGAGCGATCAGACACCTTCTCGTGATGGCTCGACGCGAGGACAGGCTCAGGCAGTTGGTCGCCGAAATCGAGGCGGCAGGTGGACGAGCGGCCTACAGGGTGGGTGACGTCACCGACGCCAAGGATGTTGCGCGTGCCGTCGACACCACCTTGGAGTTGTTCGGAGGTCTCGACGGGGCGTTCAACAACGCCGGCTACGCGGGCTCTGCGTTCGGCAAGCTGCATGAGCTGGCCGAGGAGGACTTCGATCGCATCATGGACGTCAATGTCCGCGGCACGTGGAACTGCCTGCGCCGCCAGGTCCCGGTGATGCTCGAGGCCGGCCGTGGAGCGATCGTCAACACCGCAAGCTCCGCGGGCGTGATCGCCACGGGGGCTCCCACTCCCTATGTAGCAGCCAAGCACGCCGTCCTGGGCATGACCAAGTCGGCTGCGGCCGAATACGGGGAGTGTGGCATCCGGATCAACTCACTGGTAGTGGGCACCACTCGGACAGAAATGATCAACGGGGCGATCGAGTCGAATCCCTCGCTGGAAGAAGCGTTCGTCGCTCGTCAGATCCAAAAGCGGATGGCCGCCCCCGCGGAGGTCGCCCAGGCAGCACTGTGGCTGCTCAGCGACCGCTCCTCCTTCGCGACCGGAAGCCATGTGGCGGTGGACGGTGGCATCTTGGCGATCTGAGCCCTCCCCGGCCCGCCCAAGCTGCCCGACCCTGCGGACACGGGCGACCTTCCCTGCTCCGGCATCGGGGCCGACCCGCTGGAGCGCCGACCAGCGGACCATGGACCGACTAGGGCACCCGACAGTCGGCGGCTGCCGCCGCCTGGCGGCAGGGTGGTGTGGCCGGCCTGGAGGTCCTCGAGGAGACCTTCGACCCCGGCGGCCCGAAGCGATCACTCGGGCCCGCACCACGCCGCCCGCCGGCTTTGGAGGAGGAGCTGCCCGCACCGCTGGTCCGGCACAACCGCCGGTCCTTCAAGGACCGCGGTCTGCACATGCTCCCGGGGCGGGCTGGGTCGCTGTCCGTCAGATCGGGACGACGCGCGCTTCGATGACGCTGAAGAAGGAGTCCGGGAGCGGAGTGACGTCCGAGATGTGCAGTCCTGCGCGCTGGAGCAGGGACCGGTACTGGTCCAGCGTGCGTTCACGGCCGCCGAGGACAACCATCATGCCCAGGTCGCTCCACCAGGCCGGATGCGGTTCGCTCGAGTCCGGCAGGAGCATTTCGCAGATGAGCAGGCGGCCGTCCGCGGGGAGTGCCTCACGGCTCCGGGTCAAGATGGTGACGGCATCGTCGTCCTCCCAGTCGTGCAGGACGCTGCACATGAGGTGTGCGTCGGCCCCAGCAGGGATCGCCTGGAAGAAGTCGCCCGCTGCCACCTCGCAACGATCCCGGAGCGGGGCGATGTCCCCTGAGAGCTCGGCTCGCTCGACGACGCTGGGCCGGTCGAAGAGGATTCCACTGAGGTGCGGGTTGGCCGTCAGGATCGAGGCGAGCACGGCGCCCTTGCCGCCGCCGATGTCGAGGACGCAGTGGGTGCTCTTCCAGGCGGGGAACGCGGCGAGGACCGAGTAGAGGCGACTTGCCCGCTCCCGCATGCGTTCGTCGAACGCGGCGCCCATCTGCGCATTGTGATCTTTGTGGGCGAAGAAGCCGGCACCGAACTCGCTGTCGAAGGCGGGTCGGCCGGTGGCGATGGTATCGACCGCCCCGAGCCAGGCCCGGTACGACTCGACGTTGCTGAGAGTCGCCTGCATCGACACGGGCGAGTCACTCTGCAGAAGTTGACCCAGTCGGGTGAGGGAGAACCGACCCTCACCTTCGTCGGTGAAGAACCCACAGCTGGCGAGGGTTCGCAGGAGGCGTTCCAGGGCCCCGGGTGCCACGTCGAGCTCCTTGGCAAGGTGCGCGACGCTCCTTGCGGAGTCGGTGAATTCGTCCGCGATCGCGAGGTGCCCGGCGACGGACAACGCGTACGGCAGTATGGCGACGATGCTGTCGTCGGCCATGCGGAGGAAATCGCGGACCACCGGGTCGGTCGCGGTGGCGATGACGTTCTCTCTGTCGGTATTCACCTGGCTGGGCCTTCCATTCAGTACGTCGGTTCGGTGGCAAACGTTCAGGAGTTGGTGTCGCCCATGGCATCCACCAGGCGAAGGCGTTGCGGGGAATATTCGCGTACCAGACGGAAATCCAAACGAACTGCAGCCATGGCCGGTTCGCGCGGTTCCGGCTGCAACATCGGGGCAATGTGCGCGGCTCCGAACCTGCGCAGCTCGGCGATCAGCTCTTCGTCGCTCTCTGCGGGCCATGTGCGCTCTGCCGGAACACGGTATCGACCGCCACACCGTTCCAGCGGGTCCTCACGCGAAGAGGGAAATCCCGCCGTAATCCAGGAAGGAATTTCCCCTGACGTCATCGGAGGTGGCGCACCGACACTCACACAGCGACGAACCATGCCATTCCCCCCCCCCGCGAGAGTCGGAACGTGCGATGTTGTTGTTGTGAACCGGCCGAAATCATAAGTGAGTTGAGGGGTGAAGGCAATGAAAATCGGCGTCGTAGGCGAACGGCGTCTTCGAGAACGGCGTGGCGCCGGGGTCCTGGCACCTGACGATCGCGACGGGCTGGAGGCGGCTCAGGTCTGTCGGCGAACCACGGCGAAGGGGCCCGGCGTTGCCGAGCCCCTTGCCTGCCGTACCCGGATCCGGATCAGCCGTCCGAGACCGATCCATTCCCGCCGGGCTCCTTGGGAGCCCAGGTAGGCGCGCGGGTGGCTTCCTTCAAGCTGGTTTCGTTCATGCGGACTCGCCAGCCGTCGTCATCCTCTGGGCCGTCCACCCGCACGGTGATCTCCTTGACCTGGTGGGTGTCCTGGAAGTACAGCACTACCACCTGGCGTTCGGATGCCTCGTCGTAGAAGTTGGCCGCTACCTTGCCCTTGGCCCCTTTCTGGAAGCTCTTGATCCAGTTCGCGGCCGTCTTCCGGGTCTCGCTGTCGGTGCTGTCGCTGGTCGCCAGCTTCTCCAGGTCCCCGGCCTTGCCGTCGGCGATGCGCCACACGACCTCCTGGACCACCTGCAGGGAGCCGGTCGACGGATAGCCGAACACGTGCAGCGGTTCGTGGTTGGCGTAATCCGTTTCGTACTGGAAGTCGGGCGAGCCGAGCAGCGAGCACGCCGACAAGCCCAGTAGCAGGGCTGCCACGGATCCGCATACGACCTGGCGTCTCACGCTGTCACCTGTCCTTGACTCGGACGATCAGGATCTTCTCGATCGGATCCTTCTTCTTGTAGCGGGCGATCACGTCGCTGAGCGTGGTCAGCTCCTTGATCCCGTGCTGGACGAGGTGGAGTTCACCGCGCGAGTTGGCCCGTACCACTGCGGCGTGGTTGTAGACCTTCTCCTTCTTCCACTTGAAGAAGATGATGTCACCGACCTTGGCCGAGCTCGCCTTCGAGATGGTCTGCGAGTGGCGGTACTTGGTGACGTGGCCGCGGCGTGGTCACATCAGCGTTGATCCAGCCCGCCGGCTGGGTGCTCGCGCACGCCGAGTTGCCGCGCGTCTCGGTGGAGGAGGCCTTCTTCACCGTCATCGTCGGACGGTTGGCCCACCGGCTCGATGTGGAAGCGGCCCCGGAGGCCCACACCTCCCACGGGTACGCCTTGCAGTCGGTGTTGCCCGAATGGAAGTTGTACAAGGACAGCTTCGCGTTCAGAACCAGCGCGTCCTGGAACGGCGTGGTGTTCCACGAGACGAAGGTCTGCGCGGTGCGCGGGGTGCCGTCCGCGTTCTTGGTGCCCGGGTTGTCGAAGTCCAGCTCTGTGTCGGTCGACTGGTCGACCGACACCCCCTGCTGCACATAGGTCGCGAAGACGTTGGACAGCGCCGAGGTGGAGGGGTCGATGGTGACCGGGTACTGGGTGTCCGGGTCGGTGAGGAAATCGACGTCAGGGGTGATCACCAGATCGACGGACGAGCCCTTCTGCACCACCGTCAGGCCGACCCGGGCCTTGTGCGTGTGCTCACCCGACCGCTGGTCGACGAAGGCGTCCCACATCACAGGGGCCGGCATGACGGCCCGCTTCTTGTTCCTGCTGTCGGTGAACAGCACGCTGCCGTCGGCGAGTTGTCTCGCCTTCAGTCCGTTGGCCTTCAACGGCAGTGTGTAGCTGTAGTTGTCGACCTCGGGTCGCTGCTTGACCTCGACGAACTGCTCGAACCCGGAACGTGTCGCCTCGACCACCACGTCTGCGCCCGGCACCGCGTTCACGTACTCCGCACGGGTCCCGTCCAGTTTCGGCGCGGGCCTCCCACCCTTCCACTGCAGGGTGATCCGCTGATCACCCTCGCCCAGGGTCACCAGGTCCGTGGCCGCGGCCTGCTGCGCCGCCTTGAGCGATGCGGCCGGACGGCCGACGCCCCCTGAAAGCTTCAGACCGTGGGGATGCGCCTTGGCCTCGACGGAACCATCGGAACCGCGGGCGAGGTTCACATCAATGCCACGCCACGAGTCGGCGTCCTGGTCGTAGAACCGAACAGGGCCCGCCGAAACCTCAGTTGTCAGCGACCCGTCCTTGTTCACCCACGTCGTGGTCGCCTCCGTGCGTTCCGACAGCGCCTCCACCCGCTTGCCCGACAGGCGCGCGGCAGCACGCGCGGAGGCGAGGTCGGCCGCCTGGGTCACCGGCGCTTCGTTCTCACCAGCAGGATGGCCCGGCGCTTCAGCCGCGGCGCTCACGCCGTTGAGCAGAGCGGCGGACACCGCCAGGCTGAGAGTCCCCGCTACCCAGCGCAGAGTTCTTCCTGCGGGCCGCACCCGCCCGCGCCGCGGCACGGACAAAGGATCGGTCACGTTTTCCTCTCTGGTTGTTCACGTCAACACCAAGTGATGGCGAAGCCGTGAACATATCGAAGGAGGAAAGCCCGAGTTCGGGGCAAGCGTGAGAAGGCAGGCGCCGGTACCGAGGGCGAGCGGTGATCTACGTCACGTGACACGAGGGGTGGGGTGCTCCCGGACACAACTTGTCTCAGGTAAGCAACCAGATCTGTGCTGCAACCCTCTAACCAGCAATGTCACACGTCGGATGCGCGGTAGCCGTCAGGCTCCCGTGGTGACGAGGACGGACCGGACCGTGCAGTGGCGCGGCCTCCCGGAAACCATGGCCGCCGGGAGGCCGCAATGGCCTTCGCCATGGAGGAGGCGGCATTGCCACGGCGCGGTAGGTCGTCGGACCACCCCCACGCCGTGCGCGGCAAGACCCAGGACGCGTTCACGGAAATCCTTTTCGAGCGTTGCCCTGACGCCTCTACAGTGGCGCGGTGATGACTCAGGTGATCGTTGTCAACGGTGGTTCCAGCTCAGGGAAGTCCGGGATCGTTCGGTGCCTGCAGGCAGTCCTGCCGGATCCGTGGCTGGCCCTCGGGACAGACATGCTGGTGGAGGCGATGCCGGCGTCCATGCAGGCGTCGGATGGCGGGATCGAGTTCGCTCCGGACGGAGAGGTGGTCGTCGGTCCGGAGTTCCGAACGCTGGAAGCGGCATGGCTTGAGGGAGTCGCCGCGATGGCCCGGGCCGGCGCCCGGGTCATCGTCGATGAAGTCTTCCTCGGCGGAGCGTACTCACAGCAGCGATGGCAGAAAGCCCTGGATGAACTCCGGGTGCTGTGGGTCGGCGTCAGGTGTGACGCTGCGGTGGCCGCAGGCCGTGAGGCCGCACGAGGCGATCGGACCATCGGGATGGCTGCATCACAGGCGGAAGTGGTTCACCAGGGTGTGACCTACAACCTGGAGGTGGACACCACACATGCGGAGGCGATGGAGTGCGCACGGACCATCGCCGCTCATGTCAAGTGATCGATAGCCAGGCTGTCTGGCACTGCGACCACTGATCGCTTCAGACGGCGGGACTGGCCAGCGTGCTGCTCCATCGGAGCGGCCGCCTCGGGCTTGCGGCTACCGGCTCAATCCGGGCTGTCACCGCTCCCCAGCATGTCCAGGGCTTTGTCGAGCCGGACCTGCCTGGTCTCCGGAGTGAGCGCCTGAAGCAGCGGAAGGATCAGCAGGTAGCGTCCGGTCTTGTCGAGCGCCTCGAAGGCTTTCTTGGCCTCAGGGTTCGCATCGAGCACCGCCGCGAGGTCGGACGGTACCGTCGCCGTCTTCTGCGACTCGTAGGCCGCCGCCCAGCGCCCGTCCTCCTGCGCCCCGCGCACCTCGGCCAACCCGGGTTCACGCATCCGCCCTGCGGCCGTCAGCATCGCCACCTTGTCCACATTCACTTGCGACCACAGGCTCTTGGGTCGACGTGGCACGTACTTCTGGAGGTAGTGCTGCTCGTCGAACGACCGCCGTTGCCCGGAGATCCAGCCGTAGCACAGCCCGATGTCGACCAATTCGTCGTCGGTGACCGTCGGAATGCCGGACTTCTTCTTGGCTACTTTGATCCACACACCCTCGTGGCGCATGTAGTTCTCGGCCAGTCAGCTCTCAAACGCCGCAGTGTCCGCGAAAGCGATGATCTCCACCCCCGTGATCTCATCCATGCGGCACAGAGTATCGCCCGCATGGCCAGGGCCGGTTCCGGCAGACTGCCACCGGGGATCCGCCGCATCCTTGCCGCGGAGCAGGACAGCAGTGCCGGGCTGGACCGTCCGTGATCTCGTCGCACACCTCCTGGGTGACTTCTATGGGCGTCTTGCCCGTGACCGCGACGGTCACCAGGAAGGCCCCGTCTTCGCGCCGGGCGGGACGCTGGAGGCGTTCATCCATGGAGGCGTGCGAGATCCTCGCCGGTCTACTCGTCTCGGTCGTCCAGGAGGGACTGTTCCGCCGGCGCGAACACTCCCGCCGCACGGCCGGAATCCGACGAGCAACCGCCGTCTCGGGGACGGCCACGGATTCAGGGAAAGCGACGGTTTCACATGCGTTCGCGGGCTCACCCGTCGTCATGGTCCAACCGTCGGTCGCAGTATCAGGCTGTCTCTTCTCCGCGACAGATGGTGACGGCCGCGGAGCCGGCCGGTGTTGGCGGGCCTCGGTGAGTGCCTGCCTCAAGTCGGCCCGGAGCCAGCCGATCTCGTCGGGGTCGCGCGCCGTCATGATCCGCGCAGTGATCCAGCCAGTGGGCGAGTCGGATACCTCAGGCACGGACCGTGCGGGCCTCAGGCGACGCAACTGGGCCTGCTCGTACACATCCTGGACGATCTCCGCGACCTCCACCGGATCCAGGAGGGACGCCACTACGGCGGCCTTCGCCCAGGGGTCTTCCGTCTGACGCAACTGGAAGCCGAGGTGGCGCCCACGCCAGTTACGGGGCCGCAAGTCCAGGCCCTCATCGAGTTGGTCGCGCAGCCCCTGCGGCGTCCTGCCGGTGAGCAGCAGCGCGTTCTCCTCCCTGCTGACGAACTGCGTCAGTTCCTCGGCCAGATACAGCCAGACCACGGTCCGATAGCGGTTCAGATACCACTTCACCGGCACCACCAGGCCCAGGCGCGCGAACCGCGTGAACCTGCCGGGCGTCACCTGCATCAGGGCCGCTCCGTCTTTTGTGCTCACGGTCCTCACCCGCTCCCGCAGCGCTGCGGGGAAGCCTTCCTCACAGCGCACCCGGTCGATCTCCGCGCGAGTGACGCGACGCCCTCCCCCGCCCTCGTCGGGCACGGTCCGCACGTACCCGAGCCGTACCGCGAGATCGAACTCGCTCCGCTTGAGGACCAGTTCCCGTGCGGCTCGGCTCGACGTCACCAAGGGCCAGCGCCGTGCGGAACCGCTGGCGGTGTCAGTGGTTTGGGTGACGGTGGATGCAATCGTGGTTCCTGTCATGGCAGTTCTCCCCCGTGGAGTCCGTGACGAGCGCCGTGCGCACCCGCCGCTTCGGACAAAACCGTAGCGGGAGAACCGGATCACCGGGCGGGCCTGTGGACAACTCTGCCCGCTGCACGGTTTCCGCTGGTCAAGGGTGATGTTCGTGCAGTCAGAGGTCCTTGTTCGGTGCGTTCTCATGCTGCCGCGCGTCCACGGCGAGGTGCTCCCCGACCCTGTTCACGAGCAGTGTCATCTCGTAGGCGATCTGGCCGATGTCGGCCTCGGCCGCGCTGAGCACGCACAGGCAACTGCCCAGACCGGCCGCGGTGACGAACAGGATCGCGTCATCGAATTCGATCATGGTCTGGCGCACCTGACCGGCGCCGAAGTGGCGCCCCGATCCCTTGGCCAGGCTGTGCAGCCCGGACGAGACCGCCGCGAGATGCTCCGCGTCCTCACGCCGCAGCCCGGTGCTCGTGCCGGTCACCAGTCCGTCGTTGGACAGCACCAGTGCGTGCCGTATGTGTTCCACGCGCTCGGTCAGGTCGTCCAGAAGCCAACTGAGCCCCGCGTTCTGCGCCATGATCCGTTCTCCCCGTGATGTCGCTCCCCCTGGCTGGAGGTTCCGGTCAGCCAGCCTTCACCACGGCCGCCGTCCCGGCAAGCAAGATGGGGACATGACACACAAGATGACCGACGAGGAATGGCGAGCCTTCGTCTCGCACGGCACACGCACGGGGAAACTCTCCACGGTCCGCGCCGACGGCCGCCCACACGTGGCGCCGATCTGGTTCCTGCTGGACGGAGACTATGTGGTCTTCAACACCGGGAAGGAGACCGTGAAGGGTCGGAATCTGGCCAGGGACGCCCGGGTCGCCCTCTGCGTGGACGACGACCGTCCCCCGTACGGCTTTGTCGTGCTGGAGGGTCGGGCCGAACTGTCGGAGGACCTCGACGATGTGAGACGCTGGGCAACCCGGCTCGGCGCCCGGTACATGGGCGAGGAGCGGGCCGAGGAGTTCGGTGCCCGCAACGGCGTTCCGGGAGAACTCCTCGTCCGTGTACGGATCGAGAAGGTGCTGGCCTACTCCGCCGTCGCTGAGTAGCGCGTCAACCGACGGAATCCAGCAGCCGGGCGGTGTGCATCCGCCCGGCGTACTCGACGAGGCGGATCAGCACATCCTTCCCGGAGTCCCGGTCCCGGGCGTCGCACAACACCACGGGCGTACCCCGGTCGAGATCGAGGGCGCGCGACACGTCGTGGGCGCCGAAGGCGCGGGCTCCCGCGAAACGGTTGACGGCCACCACGAACGGGATGCGCCGGTGCTCGAAGTAGTCCACCGCGGGGAAGCAGCCCTCGAGCCGCCGGGTGTCCGCGAGGACGACGGCTCCCAGGGCACCCTGGGAGAGTTCGTCCCACAGGAACCAGAAGCGGTCTTGGCCCGGCGTGCCGAAGAGATAGAGCGACAGCCCGGACCGGATGGTGATGCGTCCGAAGTCCATGGCGACGGTCGTGGTGACCTTGTGGTCCACTCCACCGGTGTCGTCCACGGACTGACCGGCCTCGCTCAGCAGTTCCTCGGTGCGCAGTGGCCTGATGTCGCTGACAGCGCCGACGAGCGTGGTCTTGCCCACGCCGAATCCGCCGGCGACCAGTATCTTCAATGCCAGGTCGGCCATCTCGTCCTCGGGCTCGTCGGAGTGCTCGGAGACCATCGATCACTTCTCTCAAGAGTGCCGACCACAGTCGACGTCAGTACATCTGTACGGAATCAGCATCATGGCAACCACTCTGCAAGTTCGAGCGGTTGGGCCGCATAGTGACCGCTATGACCAACTCCTGGACATTCGGCGCCCGAATGGGGACACATCGCGCGCAGTCTGGGTCCATGGCGGTTCGGCTCCATCTCCTACAGCGCTCTCAGTCCCTCGATGACCTCACGCAGAATCCGTTCGTCGGGCAGTTGCGCCGGCGGGACAGGGCGGCTGACCGTCACGCAGCCCAGTTCCAGGAGATCCCCCAGGAGCACCCGGACGACACCCGCGGGCAGGTCGGCGCCCGCGGCGAGTTCGGCGACGGACTGTGTCTCGACGCGGCACAGATCGACGAGGGCACGGTGTTCCGGGCCCAGTGAGGCGTCGTCGACGCCGGCTGCGCCGCTGTCGAGCGAGACGAGGGCGATGAGGTCGAAGCGCACCCCGGTGAGGGCGGGGGTGGTGCGGCCACCGGTCACCGCGTAGGGGCGGACGAGCGGTCCCGCCTCGTGGTCGTACCACTGGCTGTCCGACTGACAGGCGGTGCCTGTCCTGTCCTCACTCACCCGCGACCACCTTCGCTGGTCATCCGGCGGCGAACGGACCCGCGTCCGCACGGGGTGGTGCGTAGAGGTGCTCACCGACACGTTTCACCAACCGCGCCATCTCGTACGCCACCAGGCCGATGTCGACCGTGACAGCCGTGAGGACGGCAAGACAGGAGCCGTGGCCGGCAGCCGCCACGAACAGGAAGCCGTCGTCCATCTCCACCATGGTCTGGCGCACCCCGCCGACGCCGAAGTGCCGGCCCGCGCCCTTGGCGAGGCTGTGGAAGCCGGAGGCGACAGCCGCGAGATGTTCCGCGTTTTCACGGCTGAGGTCCGTGGAGGCGCCGACCGCGAGCCCGTCGTTCGAGAGCACGACGGCGTGCCGCACGGCTGCCACACGCAACACCAGGTCGTCCAGCAACCAGTCGAGTTCACCCGGTTGCTCGTCGGCCCTTGTGCTCGGATTCTGGATCATGCGGAGTCTCCTTCGCTGCTGTCGCCGACAGGTTTGGCCGTACGACCGAGTGCGCGGCCATCGCCGCGTGCCCAGCCGTCGCGGTAGGCCGCCATGCGGTCCCGTACCAGTTCGGGGGTGCGCTCGTCGTCACGGGAGTTGTGAGCGCTTGTCCCGGGCTCTTGAGGTGCCTGTCCGCGCAGTTGAGGGGCGAGACTCGCCTGTCGTACGCGCCGTGGGAGGCCGTGGGAGCCCTCGGCGGCGTCCGACGGGCGATGCGGTCGCAGGGAGGTGACGCGGGGCGGCCGGCTCTCGGCCGGCGCTTCGGCTGCGCCCTGCGCGGAGACTGCCGGAGCGAGCCGTTCCGCGGCCTGGGCAGGCTCCTCGTGTGCCGTGGTGGCCGCCACGCGCGCGTACGCGCGCCCCTCCTGGGAATCGCTGTCGGCCGTACGAGGCGTACGCTCCGCCGCGCCACTGTGCAGCAGGTCGGTCGGCAGGAGGACGACGGCGGTCGTGCCGCCGTAGGGGGAGGCGCGCAGATGCACCTTGATGCCGTGCCTGGAGGCGAGCCTACTGACCACGAAGAGGCCGAGCCGGTCGCTGTCGAGCAGGTCGAGTGCCTCGTACTGCTCGATGCGCCGGTTGGCATCGGCGAGGGTGGCCTTACCCATGCCGAGTCCCCGGTCCTCGACCTCGATGGCGTAGCCGTTGCCGACGGGCTCGCCGGTGACGCGCACCCGCGTGTAGGGCGGCGAGAACTGGGCGGCGTTCTCGACGACCTCCGCCAGAAGGTGAGTGAGGTCGGCGACCGCGGCGCCGACCACCAGGGCTTCGGAGAGTTGTCGTACCTCCACGCGCTCGTAGTCCTCGACTTCGGACACGGCGGCACGCACGACGTTGGTCAGCGAGACGGGCATGCGCCAGGCGCGGCCGGGCGCGGATCCGGAGAGGATGATGAGGCTCTCGGCGTGGCGGCGCATGCGCGTGGTCAGGTGGTCGAGCCGGAAGAGGTCGCTCAGCTCGTTCGGGTCGTCGGAGCGGCGCTCCATGCTGTCGAGCAGGTTGAGCTGACGGTGCACCAGGACCTGGCTGCGCCGCGCGAGGTTGACGAAGACACCGGAGATGCCGCTGGCGAGTTCCGCGCGTTCCACGGCGGCGCGCAGGGCGGCGCGGTGCACGGTGCCGAGGGCCTCGGCGACCTGCCCGGTCTCGTCCTCCGCGGGCGGCCCGGGCGGTGCCTCGGCACGGATGTCGATCTCCTCCCCGGCGCGAAGTTTGCGCATGGCCTGCGGGAGTTTGTGACGGGCGATCTCCAGGGCGGTGTTGCGTAGGCTGACCAGTTCGACGACGAGTCCCCGTCCGATGCGTACGGAGATGACGAGTGACGCGGCGACCGCGATGAGGCCCAGAAGGACGGCGGCACCGGCGGGTGTCAGCAGACCGCGGGTGAACGGGTCGGCCCGCCGTGCGACGTCACGGCCGGCTGTCGCCTCGAGGTTCCGCATACCGTCCTGCACACGCGCGTGTGCAGGACTCCAGGCTGCTTCGGGGGCCGCGCCGATGGCCGGGGCACCGGGCCGACCGGCCAGTACCTTGTCCTCGACGGCGCCGACGAGAGCGTAGGCGTCGCCCTCCGCGAGCCGGCGCCAGGAGGCCTGTTCGGAACCGCGTAGATCCTCGACGGCGGACGCGGTCAGGGTGCGGCGCGTGTCGACAGCGCCGGTGAACAGCCTCAGACGCTTGCCGCTGAGGGAGCCCGCCAAGCGGGCGCTGGAGAAGACCGTGTCCTCCTGCGCGAGCGACTCCGCCGCGCGGGAGAACTCGAGCAGCACGCGTGTGTCGGAGCCGAGGTCGGCGTCCTGGATGCCGGTGAGCGCGCCACCTACCCCGAAGGCCGCGGTAATGGTCCTGGTGTACTGCCCGTACGTCTCGTCCCACCCGACCCGATGGGCGAGTACGTGCTCGCGCAGGGATCGCAGGCGCTCGGCTCCGGTGACGAAGGCCGCGAGGCGCCCGGCCACCCCGGCAGGCAGGCCGGCACCGTCCGCGACGGTGTTGTGGTCGCCGAGGCGCAGTTTGGCCACCGCCCTCTCGGTGCGTCCCGCAAGGACCTCGAGGTCGCCCTGCTGTTCGGCGGCGGGGTCGGTCGCGTAGCGCACGGCGGCCGCGCGCTCGGTCTGGAGCGCGGTCACGGCATCGGCGACCGGGGCACGGACGAGGGAGTCCACCCGTTGCAGCTGTCGCAGCCGGGCCACGTCCTGAGCGATGCTGACGGTCGCGTACGCCCACAGGGCGAGCAGGGAGACCACGGGCACCATCAGCAGACAGACGACCTTCGCCCGGACGGTGTCCGGGCGTATACGCCACCGTCCGGCACGCGGGGGTGTGCGGGATGTTTTCGCGCCGCGGCTCTCGCCGGGATCGTTGTGCTCGTCGACCGGCGGACCGGCGTGCGCACGACGGCCGCGCACCCGGGGCGATGACCCGGCGTCAGCCGCGGGCGTCCTACGGGGTGTACGCATGGCCTCCTCGTTCAGAGAGTGTCGGGGCGTGCGGAACGAGCCGGTGTCAGCGGGCGACGTTCTCGATCGGACGCTGGGCCGACGCGGACGCCTCGCGTTCGACGGCGGTGGGTGAAAGCGCGACGAACGCCGAGGTGAGGAAGAGATAGGACCCGAGGCCGACAGCGAGGGGGAAGATGAACTGCATCGCCGTGGCCCCGGGCAGAGCCGCGCCGGACGGCGCGAGGTGAACGCTCACCGCGAACATCCCGGTGTAGTGCATGCTGCTGACCGCCGCTCCCATCACGAGCGAGGCGAGGGTGACAGCGACGGGCGACCTGATGTTCAGGCCCGCCCACAGGGCCGTCGTCGCCGCGACCACGGCGATCAGGACGGAGAGCCCGACGAGCACCGGGTCGTAGTGCACCGCCCCGTGCAGCCGCAGTGCCGCCATGCCGATGTAGTGCATGCTGGCGACGCCGAGGCCGGTGGTGAGTCCGCCGAGGAACAGCGCCCGGGCGCGGCCTGGACCGTAGCCGACCGCGAAGACGCCGATGCCGACGACGAGCATGGCGACGAGCAGGCTGAGGACGGTCAGCGGCACGTCGTAGCGGATCTCGGTGCCGGTGACTCCGAAGCCGAGCATCGCCACGAAGTGCATGGTCCAGATGCCGGTGCCGATCGCCGACGCGGCGGTCAGGAGCCAGTTGCGGCGCGATCTGCCGGTGGCGCCGAGCGCGCGGACCGTGCAGCGCAGCCCGAGGGCGGCGCCTATGCACGCCATGACGTACGACAGCACGGGGGTCAGCCAGCCGAATGTGGCATGGTCCAGGTGTCCCATGGCCCGGGGACGCTAGTGCGAGTCGGGGCACGCAAAGGGGGCGCATTTCGAAAGCTGTTGAAATCTGACGCAGACGGGCCCTGGATCGATCGCGTCATGCTCGAAGATGCACACCGTCGCGTCACTCGTCCGGGTGAGAAATGATGCGGAACATGAGCGACGACCACAAACATGTCCAGGAGTTCTTCACCTCGCGCGCAGCCGAGTGGGACACACGGTTCCCCGACGACGGCCCGGCTTACGCCGCGGCGGTCGCCTCGCTCGGGCTGCGCGACGGCGCCCGCGTGCTCGACGCGGGATGCGGCACGGGTCGGGCCCTCACGCCGCTGCGTGCGGCCGTGGGGCCCTCGGGAGTGGTTCTGGGGGCCGACCTGACCCCCGCCATGCTGGAGGCCGCCGTACGGGCGGGAAGGGGCCGCGACGGCCGGTTGCTGCTCGCCGACGTGGCCGCGCTTCCCCTGCGCACCGCGTCCCTCGACGCGGCGTTCGGGGCGGGCCTGATCGCCCACCTCCCCCAGCCTGCCGAGAATCTGCGGGAGTTGGCGCGCGTGGTGCGGCCCGGCGGTCTGCTGGCGCTCTTCCACCCGATCGGCCGGGCCGCCCTCGCGGCACGTCAGGGACGCCAGATCACACCTGACGACCTGCGCGCCGAAACCAACCTCGGTCCTCTCCTGGGGAGTTCCGGGTGGCGCATGACGTCGTACGTCGACGAGGACGCCCGCTTCCTCGCCCTGGCCGTCCGCGAGGGCTGAGCCTCAGCCGCGCCCGACGATCTCGGCCACAAGGATGTCGGGATTGTCGAACATGATGTTGTGTCCCGCGCCTGGCACGGTCACCACGCGGACGCCTGCCGCCTCCAGACCCTGCCTGCCGTCGAGTGCACCGCTCAGTTCGCCCTGGAGGTAGACCCGCTCCACCGTCAGCGCCTCCAGCAGGCGGCGCATCGTGGGGTTCGTACCGCGCACCAGGCTCGTTGCCGTGCGGTGGAGGGCCAGAGGGTCGGCGAGGCGCATGGTGGCCGCCCAGGCGTGACCCACCTTCTCGAGTACGCGCGCGTGGCCACCGTGCTCGACGTACTCGTCCTCCGTGTACCGCGCGATACCGCTGCTGCCGGCGCCGACCGGCGGGTTCGGGTCGAGGTTGGCCTCCATGAGCACCAGCCGCGAGACGAGATCGGGCCGCCGGTCGGCGAGCACGATGGCGACGGAGCCGCCCATGCTGTGGGCGACGACTTCGGCACCGGTGACGGCAGCCTCGTCCAGTGCGGCGGCCAGCGCGTCGGCGTGGTCCTCCAGGGTGTAGCCGAAGTCGGCGGGGCGGTCGCTGATGCCGTGCCCGGGAAGATCGACGAAGAGGGTGCGTCGATGGGCGAGTTCGGGCCGCGCCGCGATGTGTGCGTGGTACACGGTCGAAGCCGCACCGAGCCCGTGCACGTAGACACGCGCGGGTTCCGCGCCTGCCGTCTCGGTCCAGCGGATCAGGCTTCCGCTGCCGTCGAACTCGGCCTGTCTCATGACCTCTCCTCCACGTTCCCGCCTTCGCGCTGCTCTCCACCGAGGGCACGTCGAAGCATACATCGAACCCGAGGTATTACGATCACGATGTACAGCGCGAGTGCGGCAGAATATGAGCATGCTGGAACTCGCCATCCTCGGTTTCCTGTACGACGCACCGCTGCATGGCTACGAGCTGCGTAAACGCATCACCGCCTTGACGGGGCACGTGCGACCCATCGCGGAGAGCACGCTGTACCCGGCGATCAAACGCCTGGAGAAGGCGGGGCTACTGGCACGGGCCACGCAGCCGGGCGCGGTGGCGGCCCCTCGCCATGTCCTCACCCTCACCGAGGAGGGCAGGCAGGAGCTGCGCCGCAGAGTCGCGGAACCGGCGCAGCGCGACATCACCGACGAGAACCGCTGGTTCACGGTGCTCGCCTTCCTCAGGCATCTGGAGGACCCGGCGGCGCAAGCCTCGGTCCTTCACCGACGGCTCGCCTTCCTCCAGGAACCCGCCAGCTTCTTCTACGAGGGCGACCGCCCGCTGCGCGCCGAAGAGCTGGACGACCCTTTCCGGCGCGGCATCCTCACGATCTCGCGGGCCACGAGCCGGGCGGAGTTGACCTGGCTGCGGTCGACGCTCGACTCACTCGACGGCAGCGGCCGGTGAGGTCCCCGCCCGGCGAACGGGGCAACCCTTGACGCCGGGGACCGGACGGGTACCCAGGCCGGCGATGCGATAGCCGTTCGGATAGCTCTTGATCTCCCAGTTCTGGCGTGCGAAGTGCGGGGCGCGGCGCGGGGGCATGAGGCGGACGAGACGACCACGGGCGCGGACCGCACGGCGCACCAACGCGCGCGTGGCGGAGCTCGGCTGCTCGTACCGGAAGGCCTTCAGCAACGGGGCGTCGAGCAGGGAACGCGTCGAGAGTCGCAGGAGGGGTGCGAGCGGGCGCGGATACCAGGAGGCCATCAGGTCCAGGGTCGCGTCGGACACGCGACGGGCTTCCGGGTCCCATGCGAAGTGGGTTTCCTCGTAGGCGTCGAGGTACGCCTCGAACTCCTCATACGTCCCGGGGATGTCCTTGATGCCCATGTGCCGCCCCAGGGTGCGGTAGTGCACGACGGAGGCGACGATCTCGTGCCGGGACAGCCTGCGCCATCCGTAGGCGTCGATCCACCGCCTGGGCACGACCACGAAGGTGCAGAGCACGTACCTCATGTCGTCGTTGCTGATGTCGTAGCTGCGGTGCATCTGATTGATGCGGCGGATCGCGGTGCGCCCCTCGTCGCTGTCGAAGCCGTGCTCGACGACCGTGTCGAGGAGCAGCGCGGTGTCGTCGTAGCGTTTCTGCGTACGGTCCGTGAGCTCCGCGGTCTCGGCGAGCAGCCGGCCGATGGCCGGGACCGCGTACGTGCGGTAGAGGGCCAGCTCAAGGGCACGGGTGTAGTCCCAGGGGAATTCGTAGGCGGTGCTGAGCCGGTAGATCTCAGCGGCGTCCCTCTCGGGGTCCATGCGCCGCATCTGCTCGAGTCGCTCGAAGCGCTTCACCGTACCCGTCCCCCTCCTACCACTGGACATGCAACTCTACGGCGAGGAAAGCAAAGCAGGGGCCGAGCGGGAGCACGACGAGTCGCCGCGTACGGTCACCCGCACGCCACTCGGCCTGGCCGCCGTCCGACGTCGCGTCACGCGCGGTCGTTCCGCCCCTGTCCGGCCGGACGTCCGCGAACGACCGAGTGTGTTCACCGCAGAGCAGGTGACACTCGTGACAACCAGCTCACAGGCGCATTAGGGTGCGCCGACAGGCGAACGCATGGGGGAGGGTGGCATGGTCGGGACGAGCGAAGGCGCCGTCACCGCCGAGGACGACGCGCTGTTTCTGCTGACGGCGGTTCTGCTGACGCCCGCGCAGTTTCCGAGCGTGCTGGGCGACGACTATCCGGAGGCCTGTGCGGCACTCGGTCTGCCACCCGTGGCCGACGGTTACGGCCTCGTGCTCGGGCAGGACGGCGCTGGTGCGCGCTGGACGGTGGTCACCGACGACGTCTCGCTGGTAGCCGTGGCCATCGCCTCCTGGGACTGCGGGATGGAGCACGAGCTGTCGCCCCACGAACGGACGATCGTCACCGCGCTGCCGGGGTGGCCACTGGCCGTGGCTGTCGCGGCGCCCGGCGTGCCCGCTCCGCACGATCCCGCGCCCGAAGTCACCGACCACGCACCGTTGGCCCCTCCCGACACCGACACCTGGGGTCCCGCGCAACGGCGCCTGGGAGCGGACGAGATCGCGCTCCAGTGGGCCCAGTGGCGTGAGCAGATCGACGACGCCGACTTCGCGCCCGCAGACAGCGGGGCGTCGGCCGGGAAGAGCGCGCAGACCCTGGAGGGCGAGGGCGTGAGCAACGTCCGGAGCACCGTGCACCGCGTCCTCACGGAGGCGCGGGCGTATATTGACACGCCCCCGCCGCCGGGCCGTGTCCGCTCCTCCTTCGCGCCCGGCGAGGCGCGTACCCTGCGCGCCGACGGGCCTGGCTGGTCCATGGTGGCCAGGACCGACGACATCGCGTTCGTCCTCCTCGACGAGAAACCCGGCGAGGTGCTGCCGGTGGGGCGGGGCGCGGAGTTGCCCGGACTCCTCGAGGCGCTCGCCAAGGTGGCGGTGCGCCCGGCGTGAAGCCGTGAGGGCGCTGCCCTGCGGTCGTCGACCGCGCTGGACAAGCTGAGCGACGGCCATCGCCGGCCGCGGGAACGCACCAGCCCAGGCCGTCGTCGCAGGCGGGACGGCAAGCTGTCGATCACCCTGCGCGGCGACCGGCCCGGATGCCTGCCAGCGATGGCCGCGGACTCGAATGCCGTACGCCTGCGCGAGCGGAGCAGGGCGAACAACCGGCCGCGGACCATGCCCTCAGCAGGCCCGCAGACGGCAATGCGATCGGCTCCCCACACAGACGGGGCCACGCCGGCGCGCAAGGGCCGCACCGGCCGGCCTTCCTCAGCGGCCGAGCTCCTTGCGCGCCACCCGGCGCAGCCTGCGCCGCTGCGACGGATCCAGGGTGAGGTACGCGGCCGTCGGGACTCCCAGCACGATCAGGAGAACGGCCCACCAGGGCAGCCAGATCCACAGGATGAGTCCGACCACCACTCCCCCGGTGGCGATCTTCGCGTTCTTCGACATGTGTCGCCTCCTTCGCGGCCACTGCCGCTCTCTGTGGTGAGAACGGGTGCGCGCCGCGCGCGGTTCCAGGCCGTGACCCTGATACGACCCTGATAGGCCCCTGAGACCGGGCCCTCACGCTGGTGCGGCTCACGATTCCCCCGGCATTCCGCGCAGAGGCCGACCCGCGCCGTGGCCGGCCCCTCGGCGAAGGTCCGTCGGCGATCAGCCGCGTGCGCCCAGCAGGTGGTCCATGGCCAGCTGGTCCAGGCGTTCGAAGGCCATTCCGCGTGTGGCGGCCGCCTCCACGTCGAACTCCTCGAAGGCGCTGCGGTCCGCGAGCAGGGCCTGAAGTCCGTCCGCGGCGGTCGGCTGTGCCAGCTGGTCCAGGCGGGAGGCGCGTAGGGCCTCCCGGACCTCCGGGTCCGCGCGGAAGGCGGCCGAACGCTCCTTCAGGATGAGGTAGTTACGCATGCAGCCCGCGGCCGATGCCCAGACGCCGTCGAGATCCTCGGTCCGCGGCGGCTTGAAGTCGAAGTGGCGCGGTCCGCTGTAGCCGGCGCCCTCCAGGAGGTCGACCAGCCAGAACGCGGCGCGCAGATCACCCGCCCCGAAGCGCAGGTCCTGGTCGTACTTGATGCCGGACTGGCCGTTGAGGTCGATGTGGAAGAGCTTGCCCGCCCATAGTGCCTGGGCGATGCTGTGCGGGAAGTTCAGCCCGGCCATCTGCTCGTGCCCCACCTCGGGGTTGACGCCGTACAGCTCCGGGCGCTCCAGCCGCTCGATGAAGGCCAGGGCATGGCCCACCGTGGGCAGCAGGATGTCACCACGCGGCTCGTTGGGCTTGGGCTCGATGGCGAAGCGCAGGTCGTAGCCCTGGGAGGTGACGTGCTCGCCGAGGAGGTCGAAGGCCTCCTTCATGCGGTCGAGAGCGACGCGCACGTCCTTGGCCGCACCGGACTCGGCGCCTTCCCGGCCGCCCCAAGCGACGTACGTCTTCGCACCCAGTTCCACCGCCAGGTCGATGTTCCGGATGGTCTTGCGCAGGGCGTAGCGACGCACGTCCCGGTCGTTGGCGGTGAAGGCGCCGTCCTTGAAGACGGGGTGCGTGAAGAGGTTGGTGGTGGCCATCGGCACGGTCATCCCAGCCGCTTCGAGGGCCTGCCGGAAGCGCTTGATGTGCGCCTCGCGCTCACTGTCCGAGGATCCGAAGGGGATCAGGTCGTCGTCGTGGAAGGTCACTCCGTGGGCCCCGAGTTCGGCAAGGCGCTGCACCGTCTCGACCGGGTCCAGGGCGCGCCGGGTGGCGTCGCCGAACGGGTCCCTCCCCTGCCAGCCGACAGTCCACAGGCCGAAGGTGAACCTGTCCTCGGGGGTTGGCTGATAGTTCATGCCGCGGCTCCTTGTTCGCTGAAGACCATTTCGTAAGCGCGCTTAACAAATTAGTATGCAGAGGCATCTCTGGGAAGAGTCGACGTGTCCCATTCGGAGACTTCGTACGGTGCCGATGAGTGCGCGCCGGGCCGCGGCGGCCCGGGACACACCCGCCAACAGGCCAGAATCGCGAGCCGCGGAAAAGGGAGAGCCCAATGTCAGCAGCCGGGGGTCCACTCGTCGTCGGGGTGGATTCATCCACCCAGTCCACCAAGGCCCTGGTCGTCGAAGCGTCGACCGGTGAGGTGGTGGCGAGCGGCCAGGCGCCGCACACCGTCTCCTCGGGCGCGGGCCGCGAGAGCGATCCGCGCCAGTGGTGGGACGCCCTGTGCGATGCCCTGAACCAGTGCGGCGAGGCGGCACACGAGGCCGCCGCGGTGTCGATCGGCGGCCAGCAGCACGGCCTGGTCACCCTGGACACGCAGGGCGACCCGGTGCGCCCCGCCCTGCTGTGGAACGACGTGCGGTCGGCACCGCAGGCCCGCCGCCTGGTGGACGAACTCGGCGGCCCCAAGGCCTGGGCGGAACGCACCGGAAGCGTGCCCGGCCCCTCCTTCACGGTGACGAAGTGGGCCTGGCTTGCCGAGAACGAGCCGGAAGCCGTCCGCGCGACCGCGGCCGTGCGGCTGCCCCACGACTATCTGACCGAGCGCCTGACGGGACAGGGCACGACCGACCGTGGCGACACCTCCGGCACCGGCTGGTGGGCGTCGGCGACGGAGTCGTACGACGAGGAGATCCTCGCGCGCGTGGGCCTCGACCCGGCCCTGCTGCCGCGTGTGGTGCGGCCCGGAGAAGTGGCCGGCACCGTGCGTGACACCCATGACCTCCCCTTCTCCAAGGGCACCCTGGTCGCGCCTGGCACCGGCGACAACGCGGCCGCCGCGCTGGGCCTCGGACTGAGGCCCAGCGCTCCGGTGCTGAGCCTTGGCACCTCCGGCACGGTGTACGCGGTCGCGAAGCGGCGCCCCACCGACCCGACCGGGACCGTGGCGGGCTTCGCGGACGCCCACGGCGACTGGCTGCCGCTGGCCTGCACCCTGAACTGCACGCTCGCCGTCGACCGGATCGCCGCCCTGCTGGGCCTCGACCGCGAGGCCGTCGAACCGGGCACCGGCGTGACGCTGCTCCCCTACCTCGACGGCGAGCGCACCCCCGCACTGCCGCACGCCTCGGGGCTGCTGCACGGCCTGCGGCACGACACGACGGCCGGACAGCTGCTGCAGTCGGCGTACGACGGGGCGGTGCACGCGCTGCTCGGCGCTCTCGATCTGGTGCTCGACGCGGACGCGGACCGTACGGCTCCGCTACTGCTCATCGGCGGCGGGGCACAGGGCAGGGCCTGGCAGGAGACAGTGCGACGGCTTTCGGGGCGTGCTGTCCAGGTGCCGGTGGCCAAGGAACTGGTCGCACTGGGGGCCGCCGCACAGGCCGCCGGACTGCTCACGGGCGAGGACCCGGCCGCCGTCGCCCGGCGCTGGGGCACTGCTCGCGGGCCGGTGCTGGAGGCCGTGGAGCGGGACGAGGCGACACTGGCGAGGATCACCGGGGTACTCTCCGACGCGGCGCCGCTGTTGGAGCGAGAGCCGGACCGGCGCTGACGAGATCCGGGGGAAGCATGACCACACCACTGCACGAGGTCCATCCGTCGAGCCCCGGCCGTCGGCTGCCCGACACCCAGCAGGGCATACGGCGCCGCAATCTGGCACGGGTCATGCACACCGTGAACGCCGAGGGGCCACTGTCGCGTGCCGCGGTCGCCTCGAGGGTCGGGCTGACCCGGGCGGCGATCTCCACGCTGGTGGATGAACTGATCCGTTCGGGCCTGCTCGAGGAGCTGGGGCCGGAGCGTCCCGGCCGGGTGGGGCGCCCGGGGTCCGCCCTGGCCGTCAGCGGACGTGGTCCGGCCGGGATCGGCGCGGAGATCGGCGTCGACCACCTCGCGGTGTGCGCGGTCGATCTGCGTGGCGCCGTACGGGCCCGGGCGGTGCGGCACGGCACGAACCGCGGCCGTCCGCCGCAGCCGGTGCTCGCCGAACTGACCGCCCTGGTAGAGCAGGTCATTACGGAGGCGGAACCGGAGGGGCTGTGGCCGGCGGGTCTCGCTGTCGCGGTGCCCGGTCTGGTCGCGCATGACACCCGCACCGTGGTCCGCGCGCCCAACCTCGGCTGGCACGACGTCGACCTCGGCGCACTCCTGCCTGCCGAGCTGCCGCTGACCGTGGACAACGAGGCGAACTTCGGCTCGCTCGCGGAACTCTGGCTGGGGGACGACACGCTGCTCGACTTCCTGCATGTCTCGGCGGAGATCGGCATCGGTGGCGCGGTCGTCGTGGACGGGCGGCTGCTGCGCGGGACGCGCGGATTCGCGGGCGAGCTGGGGCATGTGCCGGTGCGCCCGGAAGGACCCGAGTGCGCATGCGGCGGGCGCGGTTGTCTGGAGCAGTACGCCGGTGTGGAAGCGGTGCTGCGTGCGGCCGGGCTGCCTCCCGGAAATGACCGAGTCGAGCTGCTGGCCGAGCGCGCCGCACAGGGCGACAAGGAGGTACGCCGCGCCCTTCGCGGCGCCGGAGCCGCGCTCGGTATCGCATTGACCGGGGCGGTGAATCTGCTGGATCCGCAGGCGGTGGTACTCGGCGGCGCGTTGGCCGCTCTCGCTCCCTGGCTCCTGCCGTCACTGGAGCGGGAGTTGGCACAGAGGTCGGCCGGACGAGCCTGTGCGGTGAGCGTCTCGCGGCTGGGACCGGAGGGACCTCTGCTCGGCGCCGCGCACTCGGTGGTGCGGACGGTGCTCGACGATCCCGCGGCGGTGGCGAGGCGGCCGTAGCGGCTTGGGCTCCGTCCGCCTTCGCTCAATGACGCCTGTCCAGGGCTGCTTCCACTCGCCCGAGTGACGGAGTTGTCCACAGTCCCACCCTTGTCCGCCGAGGACGTCGCGCCCCTCCTGCCCAACCGCCCGGCGCCGTACCGTGATGCACACGTGGCGCAGCCGTCGGGCACGGCTGTGTGCGGTCGCATCGGGGGGAAGCATGGCGGGAGAGACTGCTTGGGGCTGCGGCGCGAGGCCATCGGTCTGCGCGAGGTCTTGTACCAGAGCATCACGGCAATGGCGTCGGCCGCAGCGGTCGCGGCGTCCATTCCCTCGGGCGCGGCGTTCGCGGGCGGCAGCATGCCGCTCTCGGTGCTCGTCGCCCTGGTGGCCTGTCTGTTCACCGCGTCCTGCGTGGCCGAACCGGCGCGGCGACCACCGGCCGCGGGCTCGGTGGCGACCTATGCGGCGCAGGGGCTGCATCCGGCCGTCGGCTTCCTCGTCGGCTGGCGTCGAGGGCGGGCTGATCAGTCTGGGTGACGGGCACGCCCGACAGGGTGAGGGCGAGACCTGCGGAGTCGCCGTCGAGTGCGCGATGAACACCGTGGTGATCGTCGAACTACTCAAGGGGATCGCCACACCCTGGCCGCGTGTCGAGTCCGACACGCACATCATCTCGACGGGCTCGGTGCGCCGTCTGGAGGACGCTTTCCGGGTATCACAGCGACCTGGTGCAGTGGCTGGTGCGCGATTACGGATTCAGCGAGCTGGACGCCTGTCAGTTCACCACCCAAGTGGTCGAGTCACCACCGGCCAACGTCTGCCACACCAACTACACCTGCGTGGCCGAGTTCCGCAAAGAGTGGCTGCCCGCACGCGAGACTCACCGGGGAATCCACTCCCAGCTGCGCACAACAGCGGTCGCGTTGAGGCGTTGCGTACACGACAGACAAGGCAGAGGACCCAGAACTTCTCCATGGAAGGCACTTTCTCCATGCAAAACCCCAATTCGCGGCGAGATAGACCGCTCGCGAGCAGGCGTGGGCTACTGAAGGGCGCGGCTTTCGCCGCGATTCCCTATGCGCTTCTCCCCTCGACACCGGCAAACGCCCGACCCCGGGTCGTCGACCATCGCTACGCGGACTGGATGGCAGCGGATCCGTCCAATTACACAGCCTCCGAGCGGCCCCTGACCTGTCCGATCGACTTCGTCGTCATCCACGTGACGCAGGCGTCGTACACGAGCACACTGGGCACCTTCGCGAACCCGAGCAAAAGGGTGTCCGCCCATTACGTCGTCAGGTCGGCGGACGGGCACATCTCACAGTGTGTCCGTGAGCGCGACATCGCCTGGCACGCGGGCAACTGGGACTACAACACGCGCAGCGTCGGTATCGAACACGAAGGGTGGGTGGACCGGCCCGGGTACTTCACGGACGCTCTTTACGCGAAGTCCGCCAAGCTCACGGCGGCGATCTGCACCAGGCACGGCATCCCCAAGGACCGGGCGCACATCATCGGACACTTCGAGGTCCCGGGGACCGACCACACCGATCCGGGGCCGAACTGGGACTGGAGGCGCTATCTGAGGCTCGTCAACGACGTCTGATCGGATGGCACCGACCAGCAGTGAGGGTGGTGCGCAGCCGACGGGCGGTGGTCGGGGAGACCCTCACCGGCCCTGTTTCGGGGAGGAGTGGTCCAGCCCGTCACCGGCGCCCCGCGAAGAGTGATGAGGTTCTTGACGGCATCGCTGTCCGGGAGGACTGATGGACCGATCAGGGAGTGGCTCTGGAGACGAGTGAATCCCACCGAATGGGTGAGAGAGCCGCACCGGGGCCTTCCGGGAATACCGCCGCGCGGCCCATACCCGGAGAGGGCGGGTGGGGCGACACGAGACACAGCGCCGGCAATCCGCAGCCGGGCCACCATGCCCCCGGTGACGCGCTGCTGAGCGAAGACATGCGCCAGGCCTCCCGAAACGCGCACAAGAGTTTCCGAACTGAGGTGTTGCCTGACCAAACGCCCCTCTGGCATCGACCGGGGCAACGAGAGGAGACGCGATCCCCTACTCGACGGCTTCGTCGGCGTCCTGCCTCTGACCAGCCGTTCCGAGGCTTCAGACCCAGAGAGCGCTTAGCTCAAGACGCCCCTCCGTATGCTCTCGACACGCGGGGGATTCAGTAAAGGTTTAGCGTGGGGTGCGGGGCATCGATCGGGGAGACAGACCGGAACCCCGGCCCGATTCCGGCGGGCCGGGGTTCTCGTTCTCTACCTCACAGGTGGGATCGGTCAGTCCCTGTCGAAGTCGCCGCCACCACCCTTGCCCTCGTGGTGACGCTTGATCACTCGGAAGCTGCCCACCACACCGTGCTTGACCTTCACACCACCCCGGACGTGGTGCGGACGCAGCCCGTCCGCCTGGCTCCAGGGGCCGACGACGGCGATGGGAGCACCGTTGTCGCAGGTGGCGCCGCTGAAGACCTCCACGGTCTTCTTGCTGTCGTTGATGACGTTGAAGCTCTTGGAGCCGAGGCCGCTGACCACGACGACGCAGCCGTCCGGGATGGCCGGAAACTCACGCTCGTTGACGCGGATCTTGCCGATGAAGTGGTGCCGCTTCTCGTGCTCCTGGCCCTCCTCCTCGTGCTCGCGGCCCTCATTGCCCTTGCCCTCGTAACCCTTTCCGGATTCGCCGCCACCCTGGAGGGCGGAGGCGGGGGCGGCGATGGCCTGCTGGGCGACCGGAGCCGCCTGAGCCGGCTCGGAGGCCGCGGAGGCGTAGGTGATGCCCGTGGCCGCCAGCGCCGCGGCAGCCGCGATTGCGGCAGTAACAGCGGTGGAACGCGTTGCCATGTCACTTCTCCTGTCTGAGAGACGTCGGCTGTAAGCCGATGCGAGATTGAACGTACAGATGATCTCAACACGTGTCATATCCGACATACCGAAAATATGAGGAACAATCCGATTGGCCTAACTTCGTGGTTGACGCCCTGTCACCCGGCCCGTGCGGACTAGCGCCCGAGTGCCACTGTCGGGATGCCGGAGTCCATGGCGTGGGAGGCCGCTCGGCGACGCCGGAAGCGCCGGGCACCCAGCCGCCGACGTGGCCCTTACCTCTTGCAGCCGGACGGTGGCAGGAGGCGCGCCACAAGGAGCCGGCCTCCCACAGACGGCGGAACGGCCCCGCCTCGGCCACTCCGACGCGACGGGCGAACGCTGCGCCTCTTTTACGTCTCGAATCCGTACGGGATATCAAGTGCTCACAAACGAAGCGAGGTTGGGCGCTGTCGGGGCGCTTGCGCTCCATCGCCGTCGTCATGCCCGCCGCCCATGGACTGCCGCCAACCGATCGAGCAGCACGAGCCGCCAGACGACAGGGCTTCATCCGCTCGGAAGCTGCGGACAATCAGAATTCAGAATCAGGACCGGCGAAGTAGCTTCGTCTTCAAAGGCGTTGGTGAACGCAGACCGATCGGGCGCGGTTCCCGCTACCGCGTCGCTCGGTGCGCAACTCATCGAGGAGCACAGTTCGGCGTGGAATACACCGTACCCAGCGCCTGTTGGGCTTTGCCGTGATCTATGCCAGTCATGCGACGCATAGGCAGGCGAGATACGGAGGGATCGGACCCGATGGGTGATGAAGCGCGCGCGGACCGCGGAGGTCCCGTGAAAGAGGCTGTCGGACGGTACGGCATCTGGAGCGTGCTGGACACGGATCCGGACAGCGCCCGGACCAAAGCCCGCAACAGTCTTGCCCTCTACCTGGGACTGCCCAACTACACGAAATCGCTTCGACAGTTCGGCTTCACTGACGACGACTTCATGGACGGTGGCAGCGACCGCCTGGTCGACGCGTTGTTCGCCTGGGGCGACGACGACCGGATCCGAGAACGGATAGAGGCCTTCCGTGCGGCTGGTGCGGACCACGTGGCCCTCCAGCTGGTCGACGACCAATCACGCGACTCCCTGCCACGCGCAGCTTGGCGGCGCCTGGCCGACCTGCTGCGCTGAGACCGGACCGCGAGAGGCAGGCCGCTGTCAGTGGCCCCGCCTAAGGTGGAGCCACACAGATTCCGCAGCGAGAAACAGGAGTTCCCATGACGACCCTGCCCGATCGGCCGAACACCGCGCTGCTCGTCATCGACGTCCAGAACGGGGTGGTGGCGGGCGCCCCCAACCGCGACGGCGTGATCGCGAACATCAACACCCTGATCGACAAGGCTCGTACGGAGGACGTGCCGGTGGTCTGGGTGCAGCATTCCGACGACGGGCTCAAGCAGGGCACCGAGGAGTGGCAGTACGTGCCGGAACTGGTGCGCCGCGACGCGGAACCCCTCGTCCACAAGCTCTACGGCGACTCGTTCGAGGACACGGAGTTGGAGGAGGTACTCGCCGAGCTTGGGGTCGGCAGCCTCGTCGTCACAGGCGCCCAGACCGACGCGTGCATCCGCTCGACCCTCCACGGCGCCTTGGTACGCGGGTACGACGTGACCCTGGTCGGCGACGCGCACACGACGGAGGACCGCACCGACTACGGCGCGCCGACCCCGCAGCAGGTGATCGCGCACACCAACCTCTACTGGAAGTGGCAGAGCGCACCCGGGCGCCGTGGGTCGACCGTCGACACGACTGAAGTGATCTTCACGGCGAATGATGCGGGCTGAGCAGAGCACCGGCCACTGAAGCAAAGGGGCCGGCGCACGCATCGACGTGCACCGGCCGGCGCCGCTCATGGATGACCTTGCCGAGGGACTCGAACAGCGCGCCAATGCCGGCTGACTCTCGGCCTACGGATCAGTGACCAACGGTCGTTGACGATCCGTGCGCTGTCTCGTCGCGTACGGCGTGCGCCTACGTGCCCAGACGTGTCCGTGCGGCCTTGAGTGCTGTGTCAAGTGCCTGGTCCGCCGGGACGGGTACGTCGGGGACCACTCCGACGCCTTCCCAGTTGGTGCCGGTGACGCTGTTGACCGTCCGCGCGGTCGGCACGGTCACGAGGATGTGTTCGGTGACCACATGGCGATCCGTCGGGTGCGCGCCGCCACGTGTCGTCTCGCCGACGAGGACAGCTCGGCCGTGCGCCTGAAGGGTGTACGCCACGTCCTCGCCCCCCGAGAACGTGATCGCACTGGTGAGCACATAGACGGGCCGGTCAGCGTAGCGCGGTGCGGGCAGATGCGCGATGGTCCAGAACTGCCGTGTGACGCCGGTGGTCCGCTCGTAGATGTCGTTGAGGTGCACCTGGTCGTCATGGAAGAAGTAGCTGCACCACATCGCGGCTCCTTCCGGTGCCCCACCGCGGCATTCTCGGAGGTCCAGGACGAGCGCGGAGCTGTGCGCGGCCAGTTGCATAGCCGCGCCGATAGCAGCGCCACCCTCGTCGGCGGAGGCTATGTGCCGGATGTCGATGAGCCCGATGTTCCCGTCCAGGTGCTCGACACGGCGAATACCCTGGTTCTCCGCTCTGAGCAGCGCGAGAAACGCGGCCCGCCCCTTGTCCTCGTCCTCCGGCTCCAGCGACTGCGGCCGCTCCGTCCAGAGCAGCCGCAGATGCTTGTCCGGGCACACCTGCTGAAGGTGGGTGGTCACCGTCTCACAGAGGGCCGGCCCGTCCAGGCCGTCGTACTCGCCTGCCGCGAGGCGGCGCCGTATCGCGGCGTCGATGTCCACGACCTTCTCAGGAAAGACATACCCTGCCCCGATCCGATCCAGAGCTCGCCCGACTACCTGTTCGTTTGTCAGCATGGCGGTCGATGCTAGTACCCCAACCGGCAACGTCTGCCCTGTCGCGACGCCCGTTCACGCAGCCGGTTGGCACTTGTGGGGGGACCGGGGCGCGCTGACGCGCCCCGGTCTGTCGACACCCGCTCGTGGCCGGGCCGGGAGGCACCCTCATCAGGCGTGCCTCCTCGCCGGGGCCTACTTGGTGAGGTGCTCTTCCAGGTCTGCGAGCACTTCCTCGGCGGCCGTCACGCCGAGGCCGAGGTACCAGGTCTCGTCCGGGACGTCGTAAGCGTGCCCCGCCTTGACGGCGCCGAGGTTCTTCCAGAGCGGGTTGTTCTGCGCCTTGGACTTGTCGGTGGCCTTCGGATCCCCGTAGACGCCGGTGAAAACGTAGTCGGCGTCCGCTTGGTCGATGTTCTCGGCGCTGACCTCGGCGGCAAGGTCGTCGACGTCCTGGTTCTTCGGCCGAGGGACACCGGCGTCCTTCAGGATCGTGCCGATGAACGAGGCGTTGGCGTACAGGCGGATGACGCCGTCGGGCAGGTAACGGACCATCGATACGGTCGGTTTGTCGGCGCCGAGCTTCTTACTGAGGTCCCTTGCCCTCTCCTCATAGGTCGCGAGCTTCTGCTTCGCCTGCTCCGTCTTGTCGAGAGCGGCGGCGTTGAGCAAGTAGTTCTCCTTCCAGGTGAAGCCGGGGCGGATGGAGAAGACGGTCGGCGCGATCTGTGACAGCTCGTCGTACTTGTCAGCGGCGCGGAGCTGGCTGCCGAGGATGAGGTCGGGCTTGAGCGCGGCGATCGCCTCCAGGTTGAGGTTGTTGATCGTGCCGACGTTCTTCGGGGTGCCCGCGTCCTTCTTCAGGTACGACGGAAGTTCGGGGGATCCCTCGGTGGGCGCGAGACCGACCGGCTTGATACCCAGGGACACGACGTTGTCGAGTTCACCGACATCGAGGACCACCACGCGCTTGGGCTGGGCCCTCAGTTCGGTCTTGCCCATGGCGTGGGTGACGGTGCGGGGCCACTCGCCCGGCGCCGCGTCGGTGCCCATCGCGGCAGTTTTCTTCGCCGCGTCCCCGAAGCCCTCCCCGCCCTGGGCGACGGACTTCTTGCCGCCCGCCCCGGCCTCGGCCGAGGGTTTGCCGCTCGTACCCTCGCCACCGGTGGAGGAGCCGCCGCAGGCCGTCAAGGCGAATGCGGCGGCGAGAGTGAGGGCTGCGGCGGCGGTGCCGCGGCGTCCGACAGACATGAGGGAGGACTCCCGTCGTGAGAGGACCAAGGAAACGCGGGCAACACCGAGGGCAGGAGCCCAGGAAACCCACGCAAGTTAGGTAAGGTTTACCTTATTAAAGCCACATGTCCCTGACGCATTCGGAGTGTGTGCTTCCGGTCACATGTCGCCGCAACAGCTCGTTCCTGTCGGGCAGTCGGCAGTCCCCGGGTCATCGGGCGGCCTCCCGCGCCGCCGGGGCGGTCACGTCCCCGCTCACCTCCTCACCCGCGCCCGTGCCGTCCGGCGAACGCAACGGGCCGGGTACCACCATGGGGCCGCCCGTGACCGGGTCCGGCACGACGACCGACGCGAGCCCGAACACCTCCTGCACCAGTTCGGCGGTGACGATGTCGCCGGGCGACCCCTGCGCGACAATCCTCCCCGCCCGCATGGCTATCAGATGGTCGGCGTAACGCGCCGCCTGGTTCAGGTCGTGCAGGACCGCGACCACCGTCCGGCCGCGTTCCCGGTTGAGTTGGCGTACCAGGTCCAGGACGTCCACCTGGTGGGCGATGTCCAGATACGTCGTCGGCTCGTCGAGCAGCAGCAGATCGGTGTCCTGGGCGAGCGCCATGGCGATCCACACCCGCTGGCGCTGCCCGCCCGACAGTTCGTCGACCGGGCGCTCGGCGAGATCGGCGGTCCCGGTGCGTTCCATCGCCTCCGAAACGGACGTCTCATCCGTCTCGGACCACTGCTGCCACCACTTCTGGTGCGGCTGGCGCCCGCGCGCGATCAGATCCCCGACCGTGATCCCCTCCGGCGGCACCGGGGTCTGCGGCAGCAGCCCGATCGTCTGGGCGATCCTTTTGGTGGACAGGCGGGCCAGTTCGGCCCCATCCAGCAGGACGGCCCCGCGCCGCGGCTTCAGCAATCGGCCCAGGGCGCGCAACAGGGTGGACTTGCCACAGGCGTTGGGGCCCACGATGACGGTGACCTTGCCGTCCGGGACGTCCAGGTCCAGCTCCTCGACGACCGTACGGTCCTCATAGGCGAGGGTGAGACCCCGTGCGGCGAGACGGGAAGGCCCCGGGGCGGTTGGATGGTTGCCGGTCACGCGGTTCCTCCGGAACGGCTGCTACGGGTACGGACGATCAGCCACATCAGGCAGGGGGCACCCACCAGGGCGGTGAACACGCCGACCGGAAGCTCCAGCGGCGAGAGGAGCCTGCGGGCCAGCAGATCCCCGACGACCACGATCAGCGCGCCCATCAGCGCGGAACACACCAGCGGAATGTGCGGGGCACGGGTGAGGCGGCGGGCGATCTGCGGGGCGAGCAGGGCCACGAAGTCGACAGGGCCCGCCGCCCCGGTCGCGACGGACGCCAGCACGACGCCGAGGACACTGAGCCCGACCCGGACCCGGCCGAGCCGGATACCGAGGGCGACGGCCGTGTCGTCGTCGAAGGCTGAGCCACGCTGCGCGCGGGCCGCCCACAGCAGGAACGGCACCAGCAGCACCAGGACCGTCGCAAGCGGTGCGGCCTGGTCGTAACCGCGGCCGTTGAGCGACCCGGTGAGCCAGGTCTTGGCCTGCTGGGCGACCAGATAGTCGCCCTTGGTCACCAGCAGTCGGGTCAGCGAACCGAGCGCCACCGAGATGCCGATGCCGATCAGGACGAAACGGGAGGCGGCCAACCCGCCCCGCCAGGCGAACAGATAGACGAGCAGCGCGGCGAGCAGACCACCGGCCACGGACACATAGGGCAGAACGGCGTACGAGGTGAGACCGAACGTCATCGCGGCGACCGTCGCCGCACCCGCGCCGTGCGTGACGCCGATGACGTCCGGACTGGCGAGCGGGTTGCGGGCCATGGTCTGGATCAGCGCGCCTGACAGGCCGAAGGCGATGCCCACCAGCAGCCCGGTCACCAGACGTGGCAGCCGCAGCGTGCCGACCACCAGTCGGTCGGGGCTGGGCAGTCCCAGGAGGACGCGAACCACCTCGCTCGGGGCGACGAATGACTCACCGACACACAGCGACGCCACCACGGCAACCGCGAGCAGCGCGGTGAGGACGGCCCCCACCACCAGGGACCTGCGGTGCACCAGGAAGCTGCCCTGCCCGGCCCGGAGCACGGCATGCCCGACGGGCCGGCCACGCGGACGCCCGCCTCCGGTGGCGCCGACGGCGTTGTGTCCACCCCACCCCGCGCGCCGTACCTGCTCCGGGCGCGTCGCGCGCACCTCCTGGCCGTTCCTCGTCATGCCGCCACCGCCTTCCGTCGGACCAGCACGACCAGAAACGGCACACCGGCCAGCGCGGTCATCACGGCCACGGGCACCTCCGCGGGCCGCACCACGACCCGTCCCAGAACGTCCGCCAGCAGCAGCATCACCGGCCCGAGCAGCGCGGCCACCGGCAACAGCCAGCGATGGCCCGGCCCGACGAGGGCACGGGCCATGTGCGGCACGGCGAGACCGATGAAGGCGATGGGGCCGGCCGCGGCGACGGCGGCGCCGGTCAGGACCGTCGCGCCCAGAGCGCCGGTCGCTCGCAGCAGCGCGACGTTGCGACCGAGGCCCCGGGCGATGTCGTCGCCGAGCGCGAGCGCGTCGAGGCCGCGCGCCATGGCCAGCACCAGCAGCAGGCCGGCGAGGAGGAACGGCCAGACCTGCCCGGCGATCGTGGCGTCCCGGCCGCTGATCGAACCGACGTCCCAGAACCGGAACTCGTCCAGGGCACGTGCGTTGGTGGTGAGAACGGCCGAGATCAGCGCGGCGAGAAACGCGTTCATCGCGGCACCCGCCAGCGCCAGCTTGACGGGCGAGGCCCCACCTCGTCCTCTGCTGGCGACGGCGTAGATCAGGACCGCCGCAACGCCCGCGCCCACGAACGCGTACCAGACGTACCCCCGCAGACTGTGCACCCCGAGAAAGGCGATGGCACAGACGACGCCCATCGACGCCCCCTGGCTGATACCCAGGATGCCGGGCTCCGCGATGGAGTTCCGGGTAATCCCCTGCAGAACCGTGCCGGCGACAGCGAGCGCGGCCCCGACCATCACCCCGATGACCGTCCGTGGCACTCGCAACGACCGTACGACCTGCGCGTCGGTGCTGGTCCCGCCGTGCAGCAGGGCATCCCAGACCACGGAGGGTGCGACCGCGCGACTGCCCACCGCGAGACTGAGCAGCACCGCCAGCAACAACAGGAGAAGGGTGGCGGTCAGCCACCCGAAGCGGCGCCTTGCGACTCCTGACATGAACCCTTCCCCGCATCACTTAGCTAAGGCTTGCCTAAGCGTACGCGGTGCCCCAAAGCCCTCCCCCACCCGCCCCGCGTTCCTGCCGCCGCGGGCACAGGCCGCCCCGGGAGCCGCGTCGGACGCGGCTCCCGGGGCGGCGGTGTGCCGGAGCTACTTCAGCCCGTAGGCCCGCAGGATGGTCTGCTCTACGGTGTCACCGGCGCGGTCGGCACCGTTCACCCTGAGCGAGACGTACGTGGCTTCGGTGGGAGGACGCAGTCGTACCTGGTACTTGCCGGCCGCGATCTGCTCCAACTGCACCTTCGTCCAGTGCGCTCCGTCGTCGTAGGAAACCGAAAGGTCGGCCGAGGCGACCGGGATGGTGACCCCGTCCTGTTGACGGACCGTGAGCTCGAGGACGTGCTGCTTCTTTTCGGCCCGGCCGTAGGTGTCGGTGTCCACCTGGTAGTCGAGCTGGAGCAGGGGCAGGGCCGCCGCGCGGTCACCGTTCACATGTGACGACGTGAACGTCCAGGCGGTGTGTGTCTGCGCCGAGTACGGCGTCGCCCCCGCGGCACGCTGGGCATCGTGGGTGAAACGGTACGTCGCCCGCTCCGGTCCGACCGTCAGCTTGCCCGCGAGGGCGCCGCCCTGGGCGAACAGTTCGCCGTTGCGGTACACCTTCGCCTGGGCGCCGCCGTAGGCGTCGGCGTACACGCCGGCGTGTCCGCTCCCGCCGTCGTTCCATCCGGCGATAGAGAGGTCGATGGTGTCGCCGGTGCGGGTGACGCCGGGGAAACCGGTGGTGATGCCGGGGCTGCCCGCTGGGATGCCGGGCCGCCAGACCGGGGTGTTCCACCGCTCGGTTATCCGCTGTCCAGGACGCAACGCGAGCGGCCGGCCGTACTGCTCGTGGGCCAAGTCCCACGTGGGGCCCGTCGGGTTGGGCTCGAAGACCGGAGTGGACCGCTCGAGGTACTGGAAGCCCGGTGCGGCCCGTACGTAGTCGATGCGGTGCACACCCGCGGGCCAGCCAAGGGTCACACCACTGAAGGCGGGCACATAGCCGACTCCGGTGATGAGGCCCATGCGCATGTCGCCGACAGTGTGGCCGGGGGCGAGCGCGTTGACCGTGGTGTCGATCGACGCCAGCTCCTGCTTCCGTACGGTGACGTCCAGGCCGTCCGGCATGCGCGTCAGCGGCTCCATGATGTCGTAGCCGTAGCTCGGGTATTCACGTCCCTCGAGCTTCATGGGCACGGTCCGTTGCGTCGCGGCGGCACGCAGCGCAGTGGCCTCCTCGTGCGGGAGCGCGAAGCTGGGGATCGGCAGGTCTTCGCCCACCGCGGGGCGGAAACCGCCGGAAAGGTCTCGCCACAGCACGGCGTAGCCCGCCCCGGCTTTGGCGACGGCGTTGATCTGGTCCTCGTAGGGAACCCCTGTCGTCGTGCGGATCAGCGCAACGGCACCGGCCAGGTTGTGCTCCGCCAGGGCCGTGGGATCGGCCGTCCCCACGTCGACGACGCGTGCCGTGCGCGTGCCGTCGAAGCGCGGAGAGGCGTGCGCCGCCGTCGGGGAGACCACCCGTGAGTCGATGACCGGTTGCGGGGACAGGGTGAGCGGCAGCCCTGCTGCCTGAGCGCGGATCAGCGGCTCGTAGGTGTACCAGCGCGCGTTGAGCTGGAGTCGGCCGGTCGCGGGGGGCGCGGCCTCGGCGAGCCACAGCCGTTCGTTGCCGCCGGCGAAGAAGTCCACTGCCCCGGGCGAGCCCTCCTGGTCGCCGACCTTGAAGAACCGCTGGTAGGAAACCATCAGCCAGGTGCGGTCCACGGGCTGCGGGGTGTGCAGCCGAACCTCCTTGGCGGCACGCGCGTCGAACCGCAGGTCGGTGTCGGCGGCGACCGCGACGTCGTGATCGGCCATCAGCACACTGTCGACAGGCTCCACCCCGGTCGGTGTGTCCCGCGTGCTGTAGACGGCGGCGAACGCGTCGTAGTGGCCGGGAGGAACCCGGAGCGTGTGGTCCCCCGAGGTCAGGATGTCGAGGTAGCCCTCACCGCTCTGGCCGTCGACCAGGATGACGAATCCATAGGACGGCGGTGCCCCGTCCCGTCCCTTGACGTGCAGGTTCAGGTCGTAGTGCGGGCTCTCCGCGTTGACACCCAGCGTGGTGCGGGTGGTGACGGTGCCGTCGGTCGCGGTCAGGTAGCCGGTGTGCAGGCCGTCGGAGAGTGCCTTGGGCTCGACGGTGACATCGACAGTGGCGCTGCCCTTGGCCGGGACGGTCACGGTGCTCGCACCGAGGTGGAACTCGGCCGGCGCGGTCAGAGCGAGAGTGACCGCGGTGTCGGTGTCGTTGGTGTAGGTGACCTGTTTGGTGACCGGGTCGCCGTCGTGGGGGTAGGCGAGTCTGCCGACATCGAGGTTGCCCGGCTCGGCGTAGACGCCCTGGTCGTGGGCGCGGGCGACGTCGATCCGCCCGGTCCCCACCTCGGTGGGCACCTGCTTCGGGTCCAGTTGCCTGGTGGTGCTGACGAGGGCCGCCTTGAGTTTCGCGGCCTTCCAGCCGGGATGCTGCTGGGCCAGGAGCGCGGCCGCTCCCGCGACATGGGGCGTGGCCATGGAAGTGCCGCTGAGCGTGGTGTACTTCGCGTCGACGATCGAGCCGAGTGCGGTGCCGTCGGCCCGGGCGGCGGTGATGTTCACTCCAGGGGCGGTCAGGTCCGGCTTCACCGCGAGGCTCTCCGGCAGCGGTCCACGGCTGGAGAAGTTCGCGAGCGCGTCCTGCTTGCTCGTCGCACCCACCGTGAGCGCGGCCGCCGCCGCACCGGGGGAACCGACGGTCTCCTCGGACGGGCCGGAGTTGCCCGCCGCGATGACGAACAGGGTGCCGGTGTCGGCGGTGAGCCGGTTGACGGCAAGGCTCAGCGGATCGGTGCCGTCGCTGGGGCCGCCACCGAGGCTCATGCTGACGACGGGGGCGTGCTGGGCGGCCCACTCCATGCCGGCGATGATCCAAGAGTCCTGGCCAGTACCGGAGTTGTCGAGGACCTTGCCAATCTCCAGGTTGGCGCCCGGTGCGACCCCCTTGTACTTGCCGCCGGAGGCTGCGCCCGTGCCGGCGATGGTGGAGGCGACGTGAGTGCCGTGGCCGTGCTTGTCCCGGGCGCCTTCGCCGGGGACGAACGAGACGACGTTGTCGAGCCGGCCGGCGAAGTCGGGGTGGTCGGCGTCGATGCCGGTGTCGAGGACGGCGACCTTGACGCCGGTGCCGTCGTGTCCGGCCCGCCATGCTTCGGGCGCGCCGATCAGCGGGACGGACTCGGCCAGGTCGGCCTTCACCTTGCCGTCCAACCACAGCCTGTCGATACCACCGTTCAGGGTGCGCGCGGTCGGTGTCGCCGGTTCGATCGACCTCCAGTACCTGCCGGGCTGCTTCTTGTCGGTAGCCAAGGCAACACCGTTGATGCTGCGCAGCTTGCGCTGGGACTTCGCTCCGGCGGGCGCCTTGTCGGCGTGCACGCTGCCCGTGCGGTAGGTCGCGATCACCGGGAGAGTCGCACTGTGGGCGTCGTCGTAGCCGTCGTCGATCAGTCTGGTGACGTTGAACAGTTCGCGGTCGAGCCTTCCGGCACCGATCAGCGGAAGGGCCTCGGCCGGCAAAACGTAGGTGTCCTTGCCCAGCCTGACGACGCTGAAGTCGTGGTCACCGGGCGCTGCGACCGCAGCCTGGTCTTTTCCGTCGGGACCGCGGGTGACGGTGACATGCTCGCCGGTGAGCAGAGTCACGTCGTGACGCTGGACAGCGGCCTTGTGCGTGGTGCCGCTGAGAGGAAGCGGTGCTCTAGGTGGCGGTGCTGCCTGGGCTGGGTTCCCGGCGAACGCGACGGTCACCAGCAGTGACACACCGATGGTGCGCCAGAGCCTGGTACGCATGAAAACGGCCTCCTGCGCTTGGTGTAAACGGGGGGCGATCGGCTGGTTGGGAATCCTGGGGGCTCGCTCCCGTCCCTGGCCACAGCGCGGCATGTCGCAACCACGACATGTCGCAACCACGACATGTCGCGGTTGCGTACGCACTACCCTGTCCGGCGGATGGGGGGGCGCCGCAGTGCACCGGAGACAGGTCGCACCGCGACGGACCATCCACCGGTCTTTGCAAGGCAATTGACACCTGGTCGGCCAGAACGCGCGGGCACACGGACGAATGCCCGCACGGAGGTGAGCCGCTGCAAGGTGGTTGGTGCGGAAAGGCGGACGATGCTGCGAGGTCTGGGGATCAGCGAGCAGGAAGAACTGGTCTACACCGTGCTGCTGGGCCAAGGTGACGTGTCGCCGGCTGAGATCACGGCAGCCACCGGCCTCGCACTGTCCGCCGTGACCCGCTCGCTCACCCGGTTACGCCGACTGCGGTTGGTGACCAGGCGTAGTGGCCGACCGGTCCGGTACGCCGCTCTGTCCCCCGAGGTCGGCCTCGGGGGACTGCTCGTGGAACGACAGGGGCTGCTCCAGGAGGCGCAGGAGCGAGTGATCGAGCTGCTCGCCGCCCACCGCAACGCCGGTGGCCCGCACCAGAGCGAGAACGTGGTCGAGGTCATCACCGCTACCGACGAGATCGCGCAATGTGTGGTCGCCATGGAGCGCAGCGCACGGGAAGGGGCTCAGATCTTCGTCCGGAGTCCCTACATCATCGACACCAACATGACGATGCCCGAGACTCCACAGAACGTGGTGAACCGATTCGTCTACGAGCGGGACCTTCTGGAGGACGAGCGTACCCGCGAGGAGATATCCGTCTTCTTGGCCGCGAACTACCAAATCCGGGTGACCGACTCCCTGCCCACCAAGCTCATCATCGTCGACCGCCGGGTGGCGCTGGTGCCGATGCTGCCGGACCAGGAGTCCGTCTCACCGGGATTCCTGCTCCTACGGGGCCGTGCGATCGTCACCGCGCTGGCCGAACTGTTCGACCATGTCTGGGCACGAGCGACACCACTGCGGCTCACGGCATCCGGGCTGGCGCAGGAGGACGTGCCGACGCTGGACGACACCGACATGAAGCTGATCACGCTGATGCTGTCCGGTCTGCCGGACAAAGCGGTCGCCTCGCAGCTCGGCACCAGCCTGCGGACCGTCCAGCGTCGGCTGCGCCAGCTGATGGAACTGACCGGCACCGCCAACAGGATGCAGCTCGGCTGGTACGCGGCACGCGCCGGCCTGGTCTGAGCCTGCTTGCTCAGGGCTTGCCGGGAACCAACCTGCCGATCCGGCCTTTGCGTTGTCCGTGGGGAGACAGACCCTCCTTGTCACAAAGCCGCACTGGAGTACCTGGCCCGTGTATCCGACGTGGGTCAAGTGGTAGTGGCGAGTTCGGCCAGGTGCCGGGCTGTGCCGGCAGGATCGATGATCTGATGGAGGTGTTCGCCGGGCAGTTGTGCCACCCGCCATCCGCGTTCGCGCGCCTCGGCGGCGAAGTCGTCGTACGGAGGGCCGAACAGCAAGTAGGAGCAGGGGTGGTCGTCCCAGCCGTCGGGAACCGGGATGTGCTGCTCGTAGTAGGACAGCGGCAGCGTGGGCTGCTCCTCGATGACCGTCCGCCGCATCCCCGGGTCGGAGAACATGGGTGCGATGTCTGTCTCCTCCCACCAATCGGTCCAGCGTGGCAGCCTGCCGTTCACAGCCATCGGGCGGAGGAACTCCAGCAACTCGGCGGTGGCGACAGGAGTCGGTCCGATTCGGGCCGGCAGCGCGGCATCGACGAAGATCGAGCCGGTCACCGGGTGGTCGAGGCCCGAACGAATCGACGGGAGAAACAAGCCCGCGTTGCTGTGCGCCACCAACGTGACGGGACTGTCGGCCGAGACCTGCCGCAGGTCGTCGCGAACAGCACCGACGACGCGGGGCCAGAAAGGCGGAGCGCCGGCGCCTACGTGCAGCAGGGACGGCACCCGTACCTGGTATCCCGCCGCCCTCAGGTGTTCGGCCACAGGGTGCCAGGTCGAGGGACCTACAGATGGGCTGTGTACGAGAACGAAGATCGGCTGCATGCGACGATCCTGTCGCCCATGCCATCGGATCCGCCACCGTCTTGGCCGACAGCAGAACGCTTCGCTTCGAAGTAGCTGACGTACTAACGACGACACGGCCGTCGACAAGCACCCGTCGATGGCGGTGACGAGGACGGTGGCTTCGCGGCGAACGGCGAGATGCGCAGCGCGCACGTCCGGGCCGGCCGTCCGCGCTCCTCTGGCGCCGCCGGATCGGGTGGGGTGGGTTCACTGTCGTCACTCGATCCAACGGGCTGCGGCTTCCTGAGGCCGAGGGCGTCCCCCGGGGCCGGTTCAGGGGCCGGCCGGGGGCCGCGGGAGCGCGCCGGTGAGAGCGAGGGTGACGAGTCGCGCGGCGAGGTCCTCGTCGAGCGGGGCGCCGCTGATGAGGGCGCGGGTGAACAGGGCGCCGCTGATGGCTTCGATGACGAGGCCGGGGTCCGTGTCCGGTGCGAGTTCGCCGCGCTCGACGCCCCGGCGGACCATGACGGCGCCGCGTTCGAGACGCTCGGTCCAGTAGGGGAGGCGTCGGTCCGGCAGGGTGTCGTCGCGTTCGGCGCTCAGCCGGAGCAGTGCCTCGCCCTGCGCCGTCGCGAGCAGCCGTGCCAGCGCGCCGAAGTAGGCGGCGAGGTCGTCGTGGACGTGTCCGGTGTCCGGCACGGGCATCGTCGCGTCGAGCTGTTCGGTCAGCGCTTCCAGGATCAGGTTCTCCCGGGTCCCCCATCGCCGGTAGACGGAGGTCTCGTGGACGCCGGCGGCGCGGGCGACGGCACCGATGGTGGTACCGGCGAGCCCGCGTTCTGTCAGGACGTCCACGGTGGCGGCAAGGACGGCGGAGCGCATGCGGGCCCCTCGGCGGCGCAAGGGCGGTGCATTCTGGTCGGAGGAAGCCATGACCCATCCTAACGCAAGGTCACTTGCTTTACCTGGAGAGCGGGCGTACGTTTCATTGCAAGGTGACTTGCGTTAAGGGGCCCGGCGCCCCGGGGTCGCCGCCGCGCCAAAGGAGGCCATGTCATGGAGCAGATGCTCGCCGCCCGGCTGCACATCCCCAGCCGCACTCTGCGGATCGAGGACGTGACGAAGCCCGCACCTGGTCCAGGCCAGGTCCTGGTGAAGGTGGAGGCCGCCGGCGTCTGCCTGTCGGACGTCCACCTGATCGACGGCACCCTCACGCCGCTGCTGCTGCGCGGCGACACGGTCACCCTGGGCCACGAGGTGTCCGGCACCATCGCGGAAACCGGGCCGGGTGTCACCCGTTGGACCCCGGGTCAGCGGGTCGTGCTGTACGCCGGTGAGGTCCGCGACGGCGTCACGTACACCCGTGGTGTGGACTATGACGGCGGCTGGGCCGAGTACGCGCTCTCCGCCGAGGACGCCCTCACGGAACTGCCCGCAGCCATCCCCTTCGACCAAGGCGCGATCATCCCGGACGCGGTCTCCACACCTTGGGGCGCGATCACCGTCACAGGTGCCGTGAAGCCCGCCGAGGCCGTCGGTGTCTGGGGCGTCGGCGGACTTGGCGTCCACGCCGTCCAGCTGCTGCGGGCCGTCGGCGCGTGCCCCGTCATCGCGGTCGACCCCAATCCCACCGCCCGCGAGCGCGCCCTCGCCCAGGGAGCGGACCTGGCGCTCGACCCCGCCGACCCGGCGCTGCGCGAGCGGATCGGCGAGGCGACCGGTGGGGCCGATCTCGCCGCTGCCTTCGACTTCGCCGGCGTGCCGGCCGTCCGTGAACAGGCGCTCTCGGTGCTCGCGCCCAAGGGTCGGCTGGTTCTCGTGGGCCTGACCGACAAGCCGCTGGCCGTCGCCGACGGCACCCGCTTCAGCTACCTCCAGCAGCAGATCCTCGGCCACTACGGCTCCGACATGCCGGTCGCGCTGCCGCAACTGCTGTCCCTGCTCCAGGGCGGCCGGCTGGACTTCTCCGGATCGATCAGCGGTGAACTCCCGCTGACGAAGGCCGCCGAGGCGGTGGAGCGACTGGAGAACAAGACCGGCGACCCGATCCGGTTGATCCTGCGCCCCTGACCTGGTGCCGCCGACGCGGGCCCGTGCCGTCCCACACCCCCGGCACGCGCCCGCACCCCGCGGCCCGGGACGATCCGGAAGAGACGCCCTGAGGGCTGTCCAGCGCTGAGGGATGCCGTCAGCGGTGGTCGCCCTACAGGGCGCACCGCCAGACCGACATCAGCCTGACCTGAGCCCACCAATGGTTCCGCCGTCACCCGCTGGGATTTTTCTGGGAAGTCCGGCTGCGTCAGCGGGCACGAGCCCGAAATACCCGAGAGAGCATTTACGCGGGTTCGATCCCTGAGACCACACAGCCCAGCAGGTCACGGGTCTCGCTAGTCTTTTCGTGTTCCGGGAAGTAGTGATCCCGCCTGTCCTCGCTGCCCGGGACTCGACGCCCCTGGGGAGATTCTGAGGAGTATCCGCGCTGCTGGGGAACACGAAGGGAGGATCGACAAAGGTAGTCCGCCCTTCCATCCTCCGGCGCTGAGCCGATACCGCCGGAACATCAACCCGGCCCTCGACGGCCTCAATCGCCCGACCGGAATCCGTGAAACTCCCCTTGCCCGAGCGGCCCTGCTCGACTGAATATCGAGGTGAGCGTCATTTCGCGTCACGAAACAACCCTTGACGCACATGGTGCGCATCCATCGAACCGCGGGTCAGCGACCGTTTTCGTCGGGCTCGAAGATCGCCATGCCGCCGAACACCGACATGATCAAGTCGTGCGCCACTTGTCCGGGGCGATCGCCCCGCCCGCCCCGAGCACCCACAGCGGCACGCCCTAGAGCATGAACAGCGGGGAGTTGTCGGCTCGCTGAAGCTCGCCGGTCACGACCGTGTGGAAGCCGCACCCGGGGGCCGGGCGAGCTGCTGGAGCGCGCGGTGGCGCCGAGGCACCCGTAGGCGGTCACCGGCTGGCGGATCCAGTCCCAAAGCTTGAGCACCAATTGCACACATCCCCTCTACATACCGGCCGTGATGCTCTAGATTGACCGTGCTTCAGCTCTTCGGACACGAGGCGACCAAAATGATCTATAGGTCCGGCACTACGGAAAGCCAGCAGTCGCGTCCCCGGCGCCAGACGTGGGGGTGATCAATTCTGGGAGCCCGGAAGAGGAACTTGGGTGCGGGGAGGACCTGAGGTTTCGACGGGTTGCACCTGGGGAGTCCGGCAGGAAATGCGGGTCCCTGCCGCCGGGGTGTGAGGCAACGCTGAAGTAGCCGGGATGTCATACGTGGGGGGCGGGGGCCTCCCGCGGGGAGGTGTGCCGGGAGGCGGGGGTCTCCCGGAGGGGGAACAGTGTTAGGCGAGCACGTCGAATCACTGGCGACCTGGGGGGTTCTGTGCGGCAGGGGGAATTAGTCAGCCCGTTTCCGTCGGCGCGCGGGCGTCTGGCGAACGGGGCATTCAGTCAGCCCGAGATCGAGTGGGAGCAGCGGTACCGCCGTACCGTGATCACCAGCGACAGCGTGGCCACCGCCTTCGTGGTGGGAGTGATCGGTAACTTCTTCGGGGCCCGGGACGCGGCCAACTGGCACGAGAAGTGGGGAATTCTCGCATTCGGCACCGAGCTGCTGGTGCTGGGAGCACTGGCGGTGAGCCGGTCGTGGGCTCCAGCCGTGCTCGGCCAGGGCGCCGAGGAATTCCGCCGACTCGGACGCTCACTGTTCATGGCGACCGTCGTACTGGCGCTCGGCGGGATCGCCCTCACTTCGCGCAACATCAAGCTCTGGATCTTCGTCGCAATCCCGGCGATCGCGCTCGTCACCATGACCGCGCGGTATCTGCTGCGCCTCTGGCTGCACAAGCAGCGGAAGGAAGGACGGTGCCTGCGACCAGTGCTCGCTGCCGGGAGCCTGGCCACCGTGCGGGACCTGATCACCCGAACCCGCAAGTTCCCGCACCTCGGCTGGCGGGTGGATGCGGTGTGCACGACGGACGGTCTCGGGCTCGACGGTGACCAACTGGACGGAGTGCCGGTCGTCGGCCGACTGGCGGACGTCGCCGACCACGTCCGCCGCGACGGCTACCGTGTCGTCGCGGTCACACCGGACCCGCACTGGTCGCCGGACCGGCTGCAGCGGCTGGCTTGGAACCTCGAAGGCAGCGATGCCGAGATGATCGTGGCCCCCGTGCTGATGGAGGTGGCCGGCCCGCGGCTGCACGTCGACGCGGTGCTCGGGATCCCGCTGCTGCGGGTCAGCATGCCGGCCTTCACCGGGGGCCGCCGGGCGGTCAAGGAGGTCGTCGATCGGCTGGGCGCGGTGATCCTGCTGATGCTGTTCGCGCCGCTGATGGTGCTCGTCGGGCTGCTCGTGCTGGTGGACAGCCGGGGTGGGGCGTTCTACCGCCAGCGAAGAGTCGGCAAGGACGGCCGCGAGTTCACCATTCTCAAGTTCCGCACCATGGTCGCCGGGGCTGACCGGGCACGCGCCGCGCTCGCCGACCGCAACGAGGGCGCCGGCCTGCTGTTCAAGCTCCGCCGGGATCCGCGAGTGACCCGGGTGGGAGCAGTGCTGCGCCGGTACTCGATCGACGAGCTCCCGCAGCTTTTCAACGTACTCACCGGATCGATGTCGCTCGTCGGTCCGCGGCCTCCGTTACCGGAGGAGTCCGCTGCGTACGGCCCGGACATCCGACGGCGGCTGCTGGTCAAGCCCGGGCTCACCGGCCTGTGGCAGATCAGCGGACGCAGCGACCTGCCGTGGGAGGAGGCGGTCCGGCTGGACCTGCGGTACGTGGAGGACTGGTCGCTCGCCCTGGACACAGTGATCTTGTGGAAGACGCTGCGTGCGGTGATCTACGGGCAGGGGGCCTACTGATGCGCGGGGGCCGTCGTGCCGGCGCGCGAACCGCAGGCCGCCAGGGCCTGCCTGGGGGGAGGGACGGGTCATGAGAGTCAGCGTTTTCGGGCTCGGCTACGTGGGCTGCGTGTCGGCCGCGTGCCTGGCCAGCATGGGTCACGAGGTCATCGGGGTGGACGTGAACCAGGTGAAGGTCGACCTGGTCAACGACGGCAAGGCCCCGGTGGTCGAGGAACGGATCGGCGAGCTCATCGCCGAGGTCGTGCGGACCGGAGCGTTACGCGCCACCGGCGACGTCCGCGAGGCGATCATGGGCAGCGAGGTGTCGCTGGTCTGCGTGGGCACGCCGTCGGAGCCCAACGGCAGTCTGTGCACCACGTACCTGGAGCGGGTCACCGAGCAGATCGGCGCCGTGCTGGCCGAGCGGGGTGGGCGGCAGACCGTCGTGTTCCGCAGCACCATGCTCCCTGGCACCTGCCTGAACCTGCTGGTCCCCATACTGGAGAAGTACGTCGGCGGCACGGCCGGGGTGGACTTCGGAGTCGCGGTCAACCCGGAGTTCCTGCGCGAGGGCACGAGCGTGCGGGACTTCTTCGACCCGCCCAAGACCGTCATCGGCGAACTCGACCCGGCAAGCGGCGACGCGGTGATGGCGCTGTACGACGGCTTGCCCGGCGAGGTGTTCCGGGTGCCGGTCGCGACGGCCGAGGCGATCAAGTACGCGGACAACGCGTTCCACGGCCTCAAGATCGGCTTCGCGAACGAACTGGGCGCGGTGTGCCAGGCGCTCGGGGTGGACTCGCACCAGGTGATGGATGTGTTCCTGGCCGACCGCAAGCTGAACATCAGCCCCGCCTACCTGCGGCCCGGCTTCTCCTTCGGTGGCTCCTGTCTGCCCAAGGACCTGCGCAGCCTGGTCCACGCGGCGCAGCGGGCCGATGTCTCGGTGCCCATCCTCTCCCACGTCCTGCCCTCCAACTCCGCACATCTGCAGCGCGCGGTGGAGCTGGTCGAACGCACCGGCAAGCGCCGGGTGGGCCTGTTCGGCCTGTCCTTCAAACCCGGTACCGACGACCTCCGCGAGAGCCCGCTCGTCGAGCTGGCGGAGAGGCTCTTCGGCAAGGGTTACGACCTGCGGATCCACGACCCCAACGTGAGCCTCTCCCGGCTGCTCGGCGCGAACCGCGAGTACATCGAGACCCGGCTGCCGCACCTCGCGCAACTGCTCGCGGAATCCGTCGACGAGGTGCTCGAGCACGCCGAGGTGTGCCTGGTCGGAACCAGGGATCCCGCCGTCCTGTCGGCGCTGCCGCATGGCGACGGCCCGGTGATTGTCGACCTCATCCACCTTCCCGACGCCGACGCGCGCCGGACCGAACCGGGGTACATGGGCCTTGCTTGGTGACACATCGTTTGGTGACACGTCGTTTGGTGACACGTCGTTTGGTGACACAGCCACCGGCGACCGGCCGGACCGGCGCGCGCTGATCCTGGTGGAGAACCTGTCGGTGCCGTTCGACCGGCGAGTGTGGCAGGAGTGCACGACGCTGCGCGACGCGGGCTGGAAGGTGCACGTCATCTGTCCCCGGGGGAGTAAGCGGGACACGGAGCCGGAGGCGGAGATCGACGGGGTGCGGATCCATCGTTACCCGTTGCGCGCGGCCACCGGAGGGCCGGCCGGCTACCTGCGGGAGTACGGATCGGCGTTGTGGCACACGACCCGGCTGGCCCGCAAGGTCGGCCCGGTCGACGTGGTCCACGCCTGCAACCCGCCCGACCTGCTGTTCCTGCCGGCACTGTGGCTGAAGCGGCGCGGCGCGCGGTTCGTCTTCGACCAACACGACCTGATACCCGAGCTGTACCTCTCCCGGTTCGGCCGCGGCAAGGATCTGCTCTACCGGGCCGTGTGCGCGCTGGAACGGCTGACCTACCGGGCCGCCGACGTCGTACTCGCCACGAACGAGAGCTACCGGGACGTCGCGATACGCCGTGGCGGTCAGCGGCCGGCGGATGTCTTCGTGGTGCGCAGCGCGCCGGAGACCGACCGGTTCCAACCGGCACCGCCCGAGCCGGAGCTGAAGCGCGGCAAACCTCATCTGCTGTGTTACCTCGGCGTCATGGGCCCTCAGGACGGCGTCGACTACGCCTTGCGGGCCCTTGCGAAGATGCGCGACGAGCTCGGGCGGACCGACTGGCACGCGGTGTTCGTCGGCTCCGGCGACGCCTTCGACGCGATGGTGGAGCTGTCCCGGCGGCTCGGGCTCTCGGAGCAGGTGCAGTTCACCGGGCGCATTCCGGACGCCGACCTGGTGCGCTACCTGTCCACCGCGGACGTGTGCCTCTCCCCCGACCCGCGCAATCCGCTCAACGACGTGTCGACCATGAACAAGGTCCTGGAGTACATGGCGATGGGCCGGCCGATCGTCTCGTTCGACCTCCGGGAGGCGCGGGTCTCCGCCGGTGACGCCGCCGTCTACGCGCCCGCCAACGACGAGGCCGAATTCGCCAAGCTCGTCGCGCTGCTGCTGGATGATCCGGAGAAGCGGGCCCAGATGGGCAAGATCGGCCAGGAGCGGATCAGCGGGCAGCTTTCCTGGCGGAACTCCCAGCGATCGCTGCTCGCCGCGTACGCCGCTGCCTGCCGTGACCACACTCCGGTGTCGGCGGACGCCCGGGTTCGGACAGGGAGAAGGCCGCGCCGTTGAGCGATGACACGATACGCCTGGTCACGATCGGGCGGATTCTCCGTCGGCGCTGGCGGCTTCTCGCCATCCTCACCGTGGTGGGCGCGCTCGTCGGCTACGGCACTTCGGCGCTGTTTTTTCCGCAGCGTTACACGGCGTCGGCATCGGTACTGCTGCCGGGGCAGTGGGGGGAACGCGAGCTGCTGACCCAGGTGGAGGTCGCGACCAGTTCGGCGGTAGTCGACCGCGCGGCTGCGACACTCCGCTGGAGCGGCGTCAGCGGCAGCAAGCTGCGGGATCGAGTGAGCGCCAAGGCTGCCGACGGGAACATCATCAAGATCTCGGGTACGGCCGACACTCCGGAGCGCGCGCAGCGGCTCGCCGACCAGATGGCCCAGCAGTTCGTCACGTTCGCCACGCAGATCGCGGGCGGCAGCACCGACCCAGGCGCGGCGGCGGGGCCCGGGGCACTGCGGCAGAAGGTGTCGCAGACCAACCGCCGCATCACCGACCTGGCCAACGCGGCCGATCCGGGCCGGACCGTGGAGAGCGTGCAGGCCCGCACCGAGCTCGAGAAGCTGCGCACCGCGCTGCAGGAGGCCATGAAGAAACTGGACGAGGCCGACCCGTCGACCAACAAGGCCGGCCTGGTCGTCATGGGGCCGGCAGCCCGGCCGACCGGCGAGGCACCGCCGACGAGGATGCAGCTCATCGTCGCCGGGGCGCTGCTGTTCTTCCTGCTCACGGTCATCGGCCATCTCACCGCCGCACGGGTGAATCGCCGACTGCGCACCGAACCGGAGATCGCCGCGGCGCTGGGCTCGGCGCTGCTGGGTACCGTCGACGTACCTCGTGAAAAACGGCCCGCGCACCGGCCGGAAGGCCGCGGCGCGCGGGGCCGGCTCCGACGGCTGCTGGGCGTCGACACCCGGTGGGACATGCCGACCCCGCAGGCGTCCGTCGACGAGGCCGGCAGGCGGATCCGCTACCGGCGGGTGTGCGCTCGCCTCCAGGAGCAGCTGCCGGCCCCCCGGCGGCTGCTGGTTGTCGTACCGGACGGCGACGAGATCGCCCGCCGGGCCGCCGGGCAGCTCGTCGCCGAGGCCAGGAGCGATCCTTCCCCGAGCTCTTCGAGCAGGGGATACCCCGTGCTGCGGGTGGTGGAGGTTTCGGTGTCCCGGCCGACCGTGCCGGACCGCGACACCGAATCCGGTGCCCTGGTCGTACTCAGCGCGGGCAGCTGGACCGCAGAGGAACTCGCCGGCATCGCCGAGGCGTGTGCAGAAGGCGGACATGAGGTCGTCGGCATCGTCGTCGCCGGCACGGTCCGGGTCCGTCCGACGCGGTCTGCCGACCATGCTCCGGACAACGCCACTCCGGCGGCCGCGGTTCGCGGCCACGCGACGGGAGGTTCCGCGTGACGACGAGCAACACCTCGGAGTCGTCGGCCGCCGCTCCGCTGCTGGACCTGCACGCGCTGGTGGTGGCGGTGCGCAGGCGCCGCCGCTTCTGGTGCTCCTTGGCGCTGCTGGGGCTACTGGTCGGTGCGGCGGTGGCGGTCCTGCTGCCGCCGCCCCCGACCGCGGTGACCAAGGTCCTGGTAGCGCATCAGGACGACCAGCCGAACGACACCGGAACGCTGATCCGCACCGACGTCGAGCTACTGGGGACCACGCGGATCGCCGACAAAGCCCTGCAGTCCCTGAAGTCCCCGGAAAAACCGGAGGACTTCATGCGGGACTACCGGGGTACCGGCTTGACCAACAACCTGCTGCAGATCACTGTGACAGGTGACAGCGACGCGGAAGCAGCGGCCCGGGCCAAGGCACTGGCCGATGCGTTCGTCGCGGACCATGTGAGGCGGATGCGGGAGGCCGCGAAGACCGAAGCCGACGCCCTGCTCGGCCAGCGTGACCGCATGCGGGAAGAACTCGCCCAGGTCAACAAGGCGATCGGGGGCCGATCGCCGGAGAGCGACCCGACAGCGTCGGCGAGCCTCGAGTCGCTCTTCGCCCGCCGGGCCGAACTCGACTCGCGGATCGCCGATTTCGACCAGCGCGCCACGGAGGCGCGCACCGGCTCGCCCAAGATCATCTCCGGCACACAGATCGTGGACGCCCCACGCGCGGTGCGGCACTCCCTGCCCAAGGCCGCTACCACCGACGCCGCGATCGGGCTCGTCCTCGGGCTCTTCCTCGGGCTCGCGCTGGCCGCGGTCGGCGCGGTGGTGGCGGACCGCCCCGTGCTGCGCCGGGAGATCGCGGCGAACCTGGGCGCCTCGGTGATCGCGGAGCTGCGCCGCGCGCCCCGCCGGTCGGCCCGGCCGTGGCAGCGCCGTCGGACCCGGGCGGCACACGAACGGCTCACCGCGACCCTGGCCCGCACCGTGCGCGGCTCCGCGGAACCGGTGTCGCTGCTGGAACTGGGCTGTGCGCGCAGCACAAGCGTGATCGCCCTGAACGTCGCCAGGGCGCTGGCGGCGGAGGGCCCCGTGGTCGTCATCGATGGTCTGCCCGGCGCGCAGCTCGCAGGCCGCCGCCCGAAGCCAGGAGACCCGACCGTGGTCAGCGGCGAGGGTGCCGCGGCCGTGTCGCCTCAGGAACGCCGACTCGGCGTCGGCTCCGTGGCGCCCGGCACGACGTGGACCGACCTCCAGTACCTCGGCACCCGGACCGTGCTCGTCGTGCGTGCCGGGCACGGCAGCGCCGCATGGCTGCACACCGTGGCACGGCAGCTCGCGGACCAGCGCATCCCGGTGATCGGTGTGGTGCTGGTCGACCCCGATCCGCGTGACCGGACCGACGGCACGCTGTGGGACGGGCTGCACACCGCGCTGCGCGGCCAGAGCGAGCGGCCGGCCCGGCAGAACGGTGGGGGTACCTCCCACGCCGTTCAGGCAGTGAGGGAGGGCCGGCGGCGGAAGGAGCAGCAACCGATGTGGGCCACACGGGGTCCGGACAACGACCAGGAGGCGCGGTAGGACATGTGTGGCATCGCAGGCACGTACCGATGGCCGGACGGGAAGGTCGTGACGGACCGGCTCACCGATACCCTCGCCCACCGCGGTCCGGACGGGGCAGGCCGGTACAGCCACCCCGTCGGTGACGGCGAAGTGCACCTCGGGCACCGCCGGCTGGCCATCATCGACCTGTCCGAAACCGGCGCCCAGCCTATGGTCTCGGGCGGCCTCGCCCTGACGTACAACGGCGAGCTGTACAACGCGCCCGAGCTGCGTGCCGAACTGGCAGCCGCCGGTGTGCGCTTCCGCGGTACCTCCGACACCGAGGTGGTGCTCGAGGCCTGGCGGCGCTGGGGCACGGACTGCCTGCCCCGGCTGCGTGGCATGTTCGCGTTCGGGATCTTCGACGAGCGAACCGGTGAGCTGGTGCTCGCCCGTGACCAGCTCGGCATCAAGCCGCTGTTCCTGCTCCGGCGCGGTGCCGGCCTGGTGTTCGCCTCCGAGCTCAAGGCTCTCGCCGCCGCCACCGGCGGGTCACTGGAGGTGGACCATGCGGCGCTGGTGGCCTCGCTGCTGTACTACTGGGTGCCGGACTCGCGGTGCGCGTTCCGCGAGGCGGAGAAGCTGCCGCCGGGGAGCTGGCTCCGGTTCCGGCCCGACGGACGGGTGGAGCGCGGCCGGTACTGGAACCTCCGGGACGTCGCCGCCGAGGGCCGGGAGCGGGCCCGCAGCGGCGAACTGCCGGATCTCGCCGCCATCGTCGAGGAGTCGACCCGGCGCCACCTGCTCTCCGACGTCCCCGTGGCGACCTTCCTCTCCGGCGGGCTGGACTCCAGCTATCTGACCGCGCTGGCGGCCCGCGACCGGCCCGGGATCTCCGCCTACACGATCGGGTTCCGGGCCGAGGACGCCAGGTTCGAGGCGATGCCGGACGACCTGCGCTACGCCCGGCAGGTGGCCGAGCGATTCGGCGTCGACCTGCACGAGATCGAGATCGCGCCGAACGTGCTCGACCTGCTGCCGCAGATGACGTACCACCTGGACGAGCCGATCGGCGACCCCGCCGCGATCAACACGTTCCTGATCTGCTCGGCCGCCCGGGAGGCCGGGGTCAAGGTGATGCTCTCGGGGATGGGTGCCGACGAGCTGTTCGCCGGTTACCGCAAGCACCTGGCCAACCTGATCGCGCTGCGCTACCAGCGCGTCCCGCGGCCTCTGCGGCGCGGCCTGTCCAGGGCCGTGGACCGGCTGCCGGTCGCAACGAGCCGCCGGGGGTACCGATCGGTGCGCTTCGCGAAGCGGTTCCTGTCCTTCGCCGATCTGCCGGAGGAGACCGCGTTCCGGCGCAGCTACACCATGTACGACCGGGACGAGCTGCTCGCCCTGGTCGAACCGGACCTGGCCCAGGCGGTCGAGGACGTGCTGACCGAGCACGCGGACGTCTACCAGGACAACGACCTCGACGACTTCGTCAACCGCATGTGCCTGGGCGACGCCCGGATGTTCCTGCCGGGCCTGAACCTCACGTACACGGACCGGTCGAGCATGGCCGCGTCGACCGAGGTGCGAGTGCCGTACGTGGACGTCGAGGTGGTCAAGGCGGCGTTCGCCGTGCCCGGGGATCGCAAGATCGTCGGACGGCAGGGCAAGGCCGTCCTCAAGGAGGCGGCCGGCTCGGTCCTGCCCCGAGAGATCGTGTACCGGCCCAAGGGCCTGTTCAGCGCCCCGCTGCGCGCCTGGATGAGCCGGGATCTGGCACCACTGGTGCGCGAGGTGGTGCACGACGGCGTACTCGTCCGTTCCGGGTTCCTGCGCCGCGACGCGCTGGCGCGGCTCGTCGCCGAAGACGCCGCCGGGCAGCGGGACTTCTCCAAGCATCTGTGGCATGTGCTGACCCTTGAGTACTGGTATCGCGGCGCGACCTCTGGCTCCGGCCAGAGCCGGACGGCTTGACGGCGTAGAAACAAGAGGAGCTCGGGTGAAACAGGTTGTGCAGAACTACAAGAGTGGCGAGCTGGCGCTGCTCGACGTGCCAGAGCCGGGGTGCAAGCCGGGCGGTGTGCTGGTCCGGAGCTCCTACTCGCTGATCTCCACCGGGACCGAGCTCATGAAGGTGTCCGAGGCCAGCATGTCGATGCTGGGCAAGGCCCGCTCCCGGCCGGACCAGGTGGCCAAGGTCATGCAGAGCGTCGCCACCAACGGGGTGCCCGCCACCTACCGCAAGGTGATGGGCAAGCTGGACTCCTACACGCCGCTGGGCTACTCGCTGTGCGGGGTGGTCGAGCAGGTCGGCGCCGGGATCGACGACGTGAAGGTCGGTGACCTCGTGGCCTGCGCAGGAAACGAGCACGCGTTGCATGCCGAGCTGAACTGGGTGCCGAAGAACCTTTACGCCCCGGTGCCGGACGGCTTAGCGCCGCGGCACGCGGCCTTCGGCACCGTGGGGTCGATCGCCTTGCAGGGCGTCCGCCAGGGCGAGTCACGGCTCGGCGAAGTGGCGCTGGTCATCGGCCTCGGGCTGATCGGGCAGTTGGTGGTGCAGCTCCTCGCCGCCTCGGGAGTCCGCGTCGTCGGGGTCGACCCCGACTCGGCGCGCTGCGAGCTGGCGGAGCGGCTGGGTGCCGCGGCCTGCGGCGATCCGGCCTCCGCGGCCGTGGAGACCGCCGTCGCCGAACTGACCGGCGGTCACGGCGTGGACCAGGTGTATCTGGCGGCCGGCGGCGGCAGCAACCAGCCCGTCGAGCTGGCCGCGCGGCTGTGCCGGGACCGCGGCCGGGTCGTCGACATCGGCAAGTGCCGCCTGGACCTGCCGTGGAACGCCTACTACGAGAAAGAGCTCGACGTCCGGTTCTCCCGCTCGTACGGACCCGGGCGCTACGACCCCGAGTACGAGCTCGAGGGGCGGGACTACCCGATCGGCTATGTGCGCTGGACCGAGCGCCGCAACCTGGCATGCTTCCTCGATCTCATCGCCCGCGGCCGCGTCGATGTGGAGCCTCTGGTCTCCCACATCGCCGACTTCGACGACGCCGTCGATGCGTACCAGCGCCTGAAGGACGGCGAGCTCAAGGCCGTGGCTGTGCTGTTCCGCTACCCCGAAAAGGCGGGGGAAACGAAGGCCCCGGCACTGGCCGTGCCCGCGGTGAAGCGACGCAGCGGCGGAGCGCCCACCCCGGGCCGGGCCGCCAAGACGCCGGTGCGCCTTGCGTTCGTCGGCGCGGGAAACTACGCGACGTCGATGCTGCTGCCGCACCTGGCCCAGCGCGACGGCGTCGAGTTGTCGACCGTCGTCACCACGACGGCGCTGTCCGCGGCCAACGCGCAGCGGAAGTTCGGCTTCGCCGAGGCGACCACCGACCTCGACGCCGTTCTCGGCGACAAGTCCATCGACGCCGTGTTCGTGGTCACCCGGCACAGCTCGCACGCCGAACTGACCCGACAGGCGCTGCTGGCCGGCAAGGCGGTGTTCGTGGAGAAGCCGTTGGCGCTCACCGAGGACGAGCTGGCAGACGTGCTCGCGGCGGTGGAGGAGTCCGGCAACGACCGGCTGCAGGTGGGCTTCAACCGCCGGTTCGCACCGTTGCTGCGGGAGGCCGGGGGGCGGTTCGGTGCCCGGACCGGTCCGGCGAGCCTCCGCTACCTGGTCAACGCGGGCCGGTTGCAGCACGGTAGCTGGTACCTCCAACAAGGCACCGAGGGCTCGCGGTTCGCCGGCGAGGGCGGGCACTTCATCGACACGGCGAGCTGGCTGCTCGAGGCCGACCCGGTCTCGGTGTATGCGGTCGCCACGGCCGGCAACGAGGACCTGCAGGTCGTGCTGCGCTACCCGGACGGGTCCACCGCCACCATCAGTTACGTCACCACCGGCGCGCCCGGCTTCCCCAAGGAGACGCTGGACCTTGTCGCGGACGGCAAAGTGCTGCGGTTCGACGACTTCGTCCGTGCCGCTGTTTACGATGGCCGCCGCAAGCGGTGGGTCAGTTCGCGGCTGCCCAAGGCCCGGGACAAGGGCCAGTCCGCCGAGCTGGCCGCGTTCGTCAAGGCCGTGCGGACCGGCGGGCCGATGCCGGTGTCGCTGGAGTCGCTGGTCGCCACCACGTCGGCCACCCTCGCCGTGCAGGCGGGCCTGGCCGGCGGCGCGCCGGTGGGGTTGGCGAGGGCACGATGACCACGAGCGCGGGCTGGTACCTGCGGCGGCTGTCCCGGATGGGACCGCGGGAGGTCGGCGGCCGGGTGGGCGACGCGGTGCGCAGGCGGCTGTGGCGGTCGGCGCGGCCGGACTGCCCGAACGTGACCGGCGCCCGGTTCACCGCGGTACTGCCCGCAGGGACGATCGCCGCGGTGCCACCGGACGCCGTGAAACGTCTCATCGCCGAGGCGGACCGGCTGATGGCCGGGCACGCCGAGTTTTTCGGGGTGGACCGCGACGACCTGGCCGACCCGGACTGGTCGTACGACCCGAAGACCGGGCGCCGGGCTCCGTGGGGCTACGCCTTCGACGTGCCGTACCGGAACGAGGACGCGGTCGGGGACATCAAGCAGATCTGGGAGCTGTCCCGGCATCAGTACCTCACCGTGCTCGCCGCCGCCTACGCGATCACCGGGAACGAGCGGTACGCCGAGCGAGTGGCCGAGCACCTGCGTTCGTGGTGGGCGGCCAACGCGCCGCTGCGCGGAGTGCACTGGACCAGCGGCATCGAGCTGGGGATCCGGCTGCTGTCCTGGGTGTGGATCCGCCGACTGCTCGACGACTGGCCGGGCGTGGCCGAGCTGTTCGAGGACAACCCGGTGGCGCTCCACCAGATCTGGCACCACCAACGCTGGCTGGCCGCCTTCCCCAGCCGGGGGTCTTCGGCGAACAACCACATCATCGCCGAGGCCGCCGGGCAGTTCGCCGCAGCCTGCGCGTTCGGGTGGTTCCCCTCCTCGGCGCGCCTGCGAGCCGACGCGCTGCGGTCGCTGGAGCGGCACCTGCGAAGCAATACCTTCGTCTCCGGCCTCAACCGCGAACTGGCCACCGAATATCACGGACTCGTGCTGGAACTCGGCCTGGCCGCGGTGGCGGAGGCGGATGCCGCCGGCGTGCCGGTCCCCGCGTCGATCCGGCTGGTGCTGCTACGGATGACCGACGCGCTCGCGGCCATCGTGGACAGCCGGTTGAGGCCGCCGCGCCAGGGGGACGCGGACGACGGGCACGGTCTGGTCGTGGACGGCGCGGGCACCGACCGCTGGGCCTCGCTGCTGGCTACCGGCGACGCCGTGTTCGGATCTCTCGCCTGGTGGCCGGAAGTGACCGGCACCGATGTGCGCACCCCGCTGCTGGCCGCGCTCATCCGTCCCGCCGCACCGGCCGTGACCCGCCCGACAAGCCGACCGGCCCACTTCGCCGACGCGGGGCTCACCATCCTGCGCGGTCCGGCGGGGATCTGGTGCCGCTGCGACGGTGGTCCGCATGGCTTCCTGTCCATCGCCGCGCATGCCCACGCGGACGCGCTGTCCGTGGAAGTCCGGCACGACGGGGTCGACGTGCTCGCCGACCCGGGGACGTTCTGCTACCACGGGCAACCCGAGTGGCGGCAGTACTTCCGGTCGACCCTCGGTCACAACACCCTGCAGCTGGACGGCGATGACCAGTCCGTTTCCGGCGGCCCGTTCCTCTGGACCCGGCATGCCAGGAGCCGCGTCCTGACCGCGGACATATCCGAGCAGGGTGTGTCCCGCTGGCGCGCCGAGCACGACGGTTACCGGCACTCCGTGCACCGCCGGCAGGTGGAACTGGCCGCCTCAAGCCAGGAGTTGCGGGTGGTCGACGAGGTGCGCGGACCGCGCCGGGCCGTACGCCTGGCGTTCCATCTCGGCCCGGCGATCGCCGCGGACCTGGTGGGGAACCGGGCTGTGCTCACCTGGACCCGGGACGGCGAGGAACGCTCCGCGGTACTCGACCTGCCCGGGCAGCTGTGCTGGCGGGCGCATCGTGGCGAGACCGACCCGCCGCTGGGCTGGTACTCCGTCGGCTTCGGGCGCAAGGAACCCACCACAACGCTGGTCGGCACCGGTTCGGCCGACGGCGCGGAGGGGTTCACCACCGTACTCAGGTTCCGCGGCTAGGGGGCTTCTGATGGATCTCCGTGGAGAAAGGAGCGGCGTCCGGCACGCTCCCCCACCGGCGTGCCGGCCGGAAGCCCGCATACCGGGCGTACTTGGGCTTCCGGCCGGTGCGGTGAGTGGGGGTACCCCTTGCTCGAAGAGCTTTGGGGAGCGCGCAGGGCGTCGCGACGCCGCGGAGATCCGTCAGAAGCCCGCCAGGGGAGGACGCGTGGGGATCAAGTGGCGGCACTGGGCGTGGCCGGCGGCACCGCTGGCGCTGGCCCTGCTGGCGACGACCGGCTGTGAGAGCGATTCGGGCGCCTCGGCGAAGCCGACCCCTGCGCCATCCAAGTCCGGGGCCCGATCCGTGGCCCGGGTGTGCGCCAAGCCCACGGCCGGGCCGGCCAAGGCCCCGGCGGGCGCGGTGACGATCGACCCCGACGTGGTCGGTGACCTGGCTGCGAAGACCAAGAGCAACCCCCCGAACACCACGTTCTGGCTTCGACCGGGCAAGCACAGGCTCGAGCCGGACCGCTACGCCCAGGTCGTCCCCAAGGAGGGGGACCGCTACCTCGGCGCGCCAGGCGCGGTGCTCGACGGCCGGAAGACCAACGCGTACGCGTTCAGCGGTACCGCCCGCAACGTGACCATCCGCCACCTGACCGTGCAGCGATTCGTCGCGCCGCACGACGAGGGCGTGGTCAACCACGACATGGCCGACGGCTGGGTGATCGAGGACGCGAAGATCCAGTACAACTCCGGCGCCGGGCTGATGGCCGGTGCCCACCAGAAGGTCCGCGCCAGCTGCCTGCGCAACAACGGGCAATACGGAATGAATGCGTACAAGACCGGCAACTCCATCAGCGGCCTGGTGGTCGAGGGCAACGAGATCGTGGGCAACAACACCGGCGACTGGGAGCGGCGGCAGCCGGGCTGCGGGTGCACCGGAGGCGTCAAGTTCTGGGCCGTCAACGGCGCCGACATACGCGGCAACTGGGTGCACGACAACCGTGGAACCGCGTTGTGGGCGGACACCAACAACAACGATTTCCGCATCGAGAACAACGTGCTCGAGGCCAACGACGGTGCCGCGCTGATCTACGAGATCAGCTACAACGCGGTCATCCGGAACAACACGATCCGGCGGAACAACTGGGTCGAGGGCCGCAGGTCCGCCGACCGCGGCGACAACTTCCCGTTCGCGACCATCTACCTGTCCGAGGCCGGCGGCGAACCACGGGTCCGAGCCCGCACGGACAAGATCGAGGTCTACCGGAACGTGCTGGAGAACAACTGGAACGGGATCACCCTGTGGGAGAACGCCGACCGGTTCTGCAACAGCCCGGCCAACACCTCGTCCGGTGACTGCACATTGCTGGTGAAGGACAAGGACCGCTGCGCGAAGCCGGCGATCGCCACCGCACCGCTCTACGCCGACTGCCGGTGGAAGACCCAGCGGGTGGACATCCACGGCAACCGCTTCGTGCTGGACACATCCGTCGTCGGGTGCACGGAGAAGTGCGACCGGATGGCGGTGCTGGCCAATTACGGCACCTATCCGGCCTGGTCGCCGTACCAGGGCGACCGGGTGGCTCAGGCGATCACCCACAAGCAGCACAACCGCTGGCACGACAACGTCTACCGCGGACCGTGGAAGTTCGTCGCCCACGACCCGAGCCGGGTGCTCGACTCCGGGCAGTGGCAGGGCATGTCGTACCGGCAAGACGCGGGTAGCACCTTCGACCCACGGGCCGGAGGTTGAGATGGGCGGGGAACACACACCGAAGACCGTCGGGATCGTCTGGGCGTTGCTGGGCCTGAACACGCTCGGCTCCACCGGGGCGAAGACCATCGTCCCGCTGCCCCGCTCCCTCATCCAGTTGGCCACCATGGGCGCGCTGGTCGCCGCGTTCACGCTGGCGCTCGCGCTCAATCTCCGGCTGCGCATCAGAGCCAGCGCCTTCGTGTTCCTGCTGACCCTGCTGCTGGTGCCGACCGTGATCTCCAGCATGCACCTGGAGGCCGGGTTCGGCGCGCTGTTCCGCTGCGCCCGGCTGGCTCTCTTCGTCGGCACGCTGTGGCTGCTCAGCCGCTGGTGGGACGGCAGCCTGACGTTCGTCCGGTACCACATCCGGATGTACTTCGCGGTGCTCGCGTTGGTGGCCGTCGGCCTGGTCATCTCGCCGGGCGCGGCCATGCCCGACCTCTACGGCGGGCGGCTGGTCGGCGCGTTGTGGCCGCTCACCCCGCCGCAGATCGGACAGTACGCCGCGGTGATCACCGGGCTCACCGTGCTGCTCGTACTGGGCCGTCAGGTCGACAGGGCCAGCGCGACGGTGATCACCGTGTCGTCACTCGTGCTGCTCGCGTTGACCCACACCCGGACGGCCACGGTCGGCCTGCTCATCGGGTTGGCGTTGGCGATCGGCTCACTCGTCCTGACCAGCGCCGCCGCCCGCCGATTCTTCGCCTGGGCGGTGCTTGCCACCACGGTGGCCGCGGTTGCGCTCGCCTCCGCGCTACGGGCGTGGTTCCTGCGCGGACAGAGCCAGGAGAACTTCTCCAGCCTCACCGGCCGGGCCAAGGTCTGGGACGCCCTGCTGGCAGCGCCCCGGACGACCGGGGAGAAGTTGTTCGGCGTGGGCCTGGGCGACAAGTCGTTCGGCGGGCTGCCGATCGACAACAGCTGGCTGGCCGTCTACAACGAGCAGGGTCTGGTCGGTGTCACCATCGTGGCCGCGATGATCATCGTGCTGGGCGGCGTCGCGCTGTTGCGGCCACCGTCGCTGCCGAGGGCCTGCGCGATCTTCCTGATCAGTTACGTCGGGATCTCGTCGTACACCGAGGCCGGGCTGGGCGACGCCTCGCCGTATCTGCTGCATCTGGCCCTGGCCGCCTCGCTGCTGGCGGCACCCGCGGCGGCCACTCCCCCGATGACGCCCGAACTCCCTCGACGACGTATCCCGCGCTGGGCCCGGGATCGGAAGGTGGCCTGAGCATGCACGTCCTCGTGGTGCACAACCGCTACTCCTCGGCGCAGCCGAGCGGGGAGAACAGAGTCGTCGACCAGGAGGTGGCGCTGTTGCGCGCGGCCGGCCACCGGGTCGAGGTGTTCGAGCGGCGCAGCGACGACATCGCCGCCCGGTCCCTGCTGGGCAAGGCCGCGGTACCGCTGCTGGTGCCGTGGAATCCGGCGGTCCGCGCGGAGCTCACCGCCCGGCTGCGCACCGAGCGGCCCGACGTGGTGCACGTCCACAACGTCTTCCCGCTCCTGTCGCCCGCGGTGCTGGCCGCCTGCGCCGACGCCGACGTGCCCGCCGTAGCCACGCTGCACAACTACACCCAGGTCTGTCCGCCCGGCACGCTGCAGCGGGACGGACGGCTGTGCACCGAGTGCGTCGGGTCGGCGGCGCCGTTGCCCGCCGTCCGGCACGGCTGCTACCGGAGCTCCCGGCTGGCGACGGTGCCGCTCGCGGTCAGCCTGTCGGTCAACCGGCGGCGGTGGTGGTCCGGCGTGGAGCGATTCTTCTGCATCTCCGCGGCGCAGCGCGACGTCCTGGTGCGGTCCGGCATGCCGTCCGAGCGGCTGGCGGTGAAGCACAACTTCGTACCCGACCCGGCTGCCCGCCGGGCGGGCGACGGCGAGCAGTTGCTCTTTCTCGGCCGGCTCGCGGAAGCCAAGGGCGTGCGGCTGCTCATGGCCGCGTGGGATGAGATCGCCGCGGACGGCGGTGTGGGCGTACCGCTCGTGCTCGCCGGCTCGGGGCCGCTGGAGCAGGAGGTGACCGCCTGGGCGGCGGGCCGGGACGACGTGCGGTACGTCGGCCTGCTCGACCCGGCTCGGTGCGAGCAGGCCATCGCGCGGTCGGTCGCCGTGGTGGCTCCCTCGATCTCCCCGGAGACGTTCGGCCTGGTGGTCGCGGAGGCGATGGCAGCGGGGGTTCCGGCCGTCGCCGCCGGTCACGGCGCCTTCGTCGAACTCGTCGAGGACGGGGTGGCCGGGCTGCTCCACGAGCCGGGCGATCGCGCCTCGCTCGTGGAGTGCATGCGCCGGATCACGGCCGCACCGGACCGCAACCGGGAGATGGGCCAGGCGGCCCGGCGCCGTTACGAACAGGACTTCAGCCCGGCCGTCGGGCTGGAGCGCCTGGTGGAGGAGTACCGCACCGCGATCGCGGGTCGGTCAGCACTGGCTCGCGGTGGGGACACCCGCGCGAGCAGGGATGGGGGCAGTAGATGACACGATGCCGACTCTGCGGCTCGGCGGCGCTGACAAGCGTCGTCGACCTGGGGGCGACCCCGCCGTGCGAGAGCTTTCTCGCCGCGGACCAACTGGACCAGCCGGAACCGGCGTACCCGCTGCACCTGCGGGTCTGCACCGACTGTTGGCTCGCGCAGATCCCTCCGCTGATCACACCGGAGGAGACGTTCACGCAGTACGCGTACTTCTCCTCCTACTCGACCTCCTGGGTGGAGCACGCGCGCACGTTCGTCGCCGACGCCGTACAGCGCCTCGCTCTCGGCCCCGACGCCTTCGTGGTCGAGGTCGCGAGCAACGACGGGTACCTGCTGAAGCACATGGTGGACCGCGGGATCCGCTGCCTCGGCATCGAGCCGTCGGTGAACGTCGGCGCCGCGGCGCGGGACGCGGGTGTGCCCACGCTCACGGAGTTCCTGGACCCGGCCACCGGCTCGGCCGTCCGCGCCGAGCACGGCCCGGCGGACCTGGTCGTGGCCAACAACGTGTACGCGCACATCCCCGACGTGGTCGGGTTCACCCGGGGCCTGCGCGCCCTGGTCGCCGACGACGGCTGGGTCTCCATCGAGGTGCAGCACCTGCTGACCCTGATCGAGAAGAACCAGTACGACACGATCTACCACGAGCACTTCCAGTACTACACGGTCGCGTCCGCGGCCCGGGCGCTGGCGAGCGGCGGACTCGCACTCGTGGACGTCGAGTTGCTGCCCACGCACGGCGGCTCCATCCGGCTGTGGGCCCGGCCGACCGAGGTGGCCGGCGAGCCGACCCGGAGTGTGGCGGAAGTGCTGGACCGGGAGAAGGCCGCCGGTCTGCAGGAGCTGTCCGGGTACACCGAGTTCTCCGCTCGGGTGGCCAAGGTGCGCCGAGATCTCCTGCGGTTCCTCATCGAGGCGGCCGAGCGGGGCGAGACGGTCGTCGGCTACGGCGCCCCGGGCAAGGGCAACACCCTGCTCAACCACTGCGGCATCCGGCCCGACCTGCTCCCGTACACCGTCGACCGCAACCCCTACAAGCACGGCAGGTTCACCCCGGGCACCCGCATCCCGATCCTGCCGCCCGAGCAGATAGCCGCCGACAGACCGGACTACGTCCTCGTCCTGCCGTGGAATCTGCGGGCCGAGCTGGTCGAGCAACTGTCCTTCGTGCACGCATGGGGCGGCCGGCTGGTCTTTCCCATCCCGGAACTGAGCATTGTCGAGGTCAAGCCATGAAGGTCGTACTGTTCTGCGGCGGCTATGGGCTGCGGATGCGCAACGGAGCCTCCGACGACATGCCCAAGCCGATGGCGATGGTCGGCCCGCGGCCGCTGATCTGGCACGTCATGCGCTACTACGCGTACTTCGGGCACACGGAGTTCATCCTGTGTCTCGGATACGGGTCTCACCACATCAAGAACTTCTTCCTCAACTACGAGGAGACGACGTCCAACGACTTCGTGCTGCGCAAGGGGCAGACCGAGCTGCTGTCCACCGACATCGCGGACTGGACGATCACGTTCGCGCAGACCGGCATCGAGTCACCGATCGGGGAGCGGCTGCGCCGGGTGCGGCACCACCTGGACGGCGACGAGATGTTCCTCGCCAACTACGCCGACGTGCTCACCGACGCCCCGCTGCCGGAGATGATCGACCGGTTCGCCCGGCGGGACGCCGGTGCCTCGATGATGGTGGTGCCGCCGCAGTCCTCTTTCCACTGTGTGGATCTGGGTGATGACGGCCTGGTAGGAGGCATCACCGCGGTGAGTGAACTGCCGCTGTGGGAGAACGGCGGCTACTTCGTGCTCCGCCAGGAGGTCTTCGACCACATCCCGGAGAACGGGGACCTGGTCGCCGACGGATGCGCCCAACTGGCCAAGCGTGGACGGCTGGTGGCGCACCAGCACCGCGGTTTCTGGAAGCCGACCGACACCGTGAAGGAGCGGGCCGCACTCGACGCCGCCTACGCCCGGGGCGACCGCCCGTGGGCTGTGTGGGAACGGGACGGCTTCGGGGCGAGCAGGACCGGCAGCAGGGACGGCGCCGGAGCGAGGGCGTGATCCGGCTCGGGGCCGGGCCCCTGGACCGGATCGTCGCGATGGGCGCGCACTGCGACGACATCGCCATCGGCGCCGGCGGCACACTGCTGACGATGTGCCTCGCGCGGCCGGGCGTCCGTGTCGACGCGCTGGTGCTCTCCGGCGGTGGCAGCGAACGGGAGCAGGAGGAGCAGGCCGCGCTCGCCGCCTTCTGCCCGGGCGCCGACCTGCGGCTGACCGTGCTCAAGCTGCCGGACGGCCGGGTGCCCGCGCACTGGGAGGAGGCCAAGGCCGCGGTCGAGGAGCTGCGCGAGCGGACCGAGCCGGACCTCGTGCTGGCCCCGCGTACCGATGACGCACACCAGGACCACCGCGGCCTGGCGAAGCTGGTCACCACCGCGTTCCGCGACCACCTCGTGCTCGGCTACGAGATCGTCAAGTGGGACGGCGATCTGGGCCGCCCGACGGCATACCAGCCGCTGTCACCGGAGATCGCCGAACGGAAGGTGCGGCTGCTGCAGGAGCACTACCCCTCGCAACAGCACCGGCCCTGGTACGACCGGGAAGCCTTCCTCGGGCTGGCCCGGATCCGCGGCATCGAAAGCCACGCGCGCTACGCCGAGGCGTTCGCCGTCACCAAACTCACTCTCGACCTGGGGGAATGAACCTTGCGCGTTCTGCTGACCGGACATCAGGGCTACCTGGGCACCGTGATGGCCCCGGTCCTCGCCGCCGCCGGGCACGACGTCGTCGGCCTCGACGCCGGCCTGTTCGCCGACTGCGTGCTGGGCCCGCTGCCCGCGGATCCGCAGGGGCATCGGGTGGACCTGCGCGACGTCACGGCCGAACACGTGGCCGGGGTGGACGCCGTGATCCACCTGGCCGCGCTGTCCAACGACCCGCTGGGAGCGCTGGCGCCGGACCTCACCTACGACATCAACCACCACGCGTCCGTACGGCTGGCCCGGCTGGCCCGCGACGCCGGAGTGCGGCGCTTCCTGTACGCGTCGACCTGCTCGGTCTACGGCGCCGCCGGCGGCAGCGGCCTGGTGAACGAGGACGCCCCGCTGCGCCCGGTGACGCCGTACGCGGAGTCCAAGGTGCGGGTGGAGGACGACCTGCACGGGCTGTCCGACGGCGACTTCAGCCCGGTGTTCATGCGCAACGCCACCGCCTTCGGCTACTCACCCCGGCTGCGCGCCGACATCGTGCTGAACAACCTGGTGGGCCACGCGCTCCTGTCCGGCGAAGTACTGGTGCTCTCCGACGGCACACCCTGGCGCCCGCTGGTGCACGCCGCCGACATCGCACGGGCCTTCGCTGCCGCGCTGATCGCACCGCGGGAAGCGGTGCACGACCGGGCGTTCAACATCGGCAGCGAGGTCAACAACGTCACGGTCGCCGAGATCGCCGAGCAGGTCGCCGCCGCGGTGTCCGGCTCCAAGGTGGTGATCACCGGGGAGACCGGTGCCGATCCGCGGTCGTACCGGGTGGACTTCTCCCGGTTCCGCGCCGCGGTGCCCGGCTTCGACTGCGAGTGGACCGTGAAGCAGGGCGCGCTCGAACTCGCCGACGCCTACCGGAAACACGGGCTGACCCGGGAGGACTTCGAGCGACGCTTCACCCGGCTGGCCGTGCTGCGCGCGGCGTCCGACGCCGGCGCCGTCGACGACACCCTGCGGTGGCGCCGATGACCACGGTCGGCGAGCAGATGCACGCGCTGGTGGAGCGGCTGTACCCGCTGTGCCGGAGCATCACCGGCGACGGTGTGCGCGCCACCCTGAAGATCGTCGACGAGTACGTTCCGTTGCAGGTGCACGAGGTGCCGACCGGCACGCAGGTGCTCGACTGGACGGTGCCGCAGGAGTGGAACATCCGGGACGCGTACATCGCCGACACCGCCGGCAACCGGGTCGTCGACTTCGCCGCGTCCAGCCTGCACGTGCTCGGCTACAGCGTGCCGGTGTCGGCGACCATGCCGCTGGCCGAGCTGCGTGGACACCTGCACACCCTGCCGGACCACCCGACCTGGGTGCCGTACCGCACCAGCTACTACAAGCCGGAATGGGGGTTCTGCCTGGCGCAGGAGACCCTGGACGCGCTGCCGGACGGCGAGTACGAGGTGCGCATCGACTCCACACTCACCCATGGCCACCTCACCTACGCCGAGCACGTGGTCCCCGGGCAGGTCCCCGACGAGGTGATCGTCTCCTGTCACGTCTGCCACCCGTCGCTGGCCAACGACAACCTGGCCGGCATCGCGGTGGCGACGTTCCTGGCCCGGGCGCTGGCTCAGGAGACGCCGTACTACACCTACCGGTTCATCTTCGCGCCCGGCACCATCGGGGCCATCACCTGGCTGGCCCGCAACGCTGAGCGGATCGAGCAGGTCAAGCACGGCCTCGTGCTGGCGTGCGCCGGCGATGCGGGCCGACTGACGTACAAGCAGAGCAGGCGCGGCGACGCGGAGATCGACCGGGTGCTGCGGCACGTGCTGACCGTTTCCGAACGCCCGCACCGGATAGCCGAGTTCGCCCCGTACGGCTACGACGAGCGGCAGTTCTGCTCGCCCGGGTTCGACCTCGGCGTGGGCTCGCTCAGCCGGACCCCGTACGCCGGCTACCCCGAATACCACACCTCGGCGGACGACTTGGACTTCGTCTCCCCGGAGGCCATGGCGGACACCCTCGCCGTCTGCCGCGAGGCGTTCGCCGTGCTGGACCGGAACCGGAGGTACGTCAACCTCAGCCCGTACGGCGAACCGCAGCTGGGTCGACGCGGGTTGTACGACTCGCTCGGCGGCCGCAGCGACGCGAAGCAGGCCCAGATGGCGATGCTCTGGGTGCTCAGCCTCTCCGACGGCGAGCACAGTCTGCTGGACATCGCCGGGCGGTCCGGGCTGCCGTTCGACACCGTCGCCGCCGCGGCCGGCGCCCTGGAGGGCGCCGGGCTGATCAAGGCGTGACGCCGATGGCCACCGAGCGGCAGACACCGGGGACGACGGGGGCCGGGGCCCGGCATGCCCGGCCGTCCGCCAGGCGGGCCCTGGCCGGCCGGCTGTCCTGGGGCCTGGTCGACCAGGCGGTGTGCAGCCTGAACAACTTCGCGGTGGGGGCTTATGTGGCCCGTTCGCTGGGGACGGTCGCGTTCGGCGTGTTCACCCTGGCCTGGGTGACCTACGGCGTGGTCCTCAACGTCTCCCGCGGACTGGCCACCGACCCGCTCGTAGTGCGCTTCAGCGGCGTGCCCACCGCGTCCTGGCGCGCGGCGGCGGCCCGCGCGACGGGTACGGCGCTCGGCGTCGGCGGTGCCCTCGGCGCGGCGTGCCTGGTGATCGGGCTGGGCCTCGGCGGCCGGGTGGGATCCGCGTTCGCCGCGCTCGGCGTGGTGCTGCCGGGGCTGCTGCTGCAGGACGCCTGGCGGTACTCCTTCTTCGCCGCCGGCGCCGGGCGGAAGGCGGTCGTCAATGACGTCCTGGCGAGCGTCACGATCGTCCCGCTCCTCGTGCTGGCGGCCCGTACGGGCAGCGTGGCCGCTTTCGTACTCGCCTGGGGCGGGGCCGCCGCAGTGGCCGCGGTGTACGGCTGTCTCCAGTCCCGCATCCGGCCCCGGCTGGCCGCGGCGCGCCGGTGGATGCGCGAGCAGCGCGACCTCGGCTACCGGTACCTGGTCGAGAACGTCAGCCTCAGCGGCTCGTCCCAGCTACGGGCGTACGGGATCGGCGCGATCGTCGGGGTCAGCGCGGTGGGTGTGATCCGGGGCGCCGAGCTCCTGATGGGCCCGTTCCTCGCTGTGCTGATGGGTCTCTCGCTGGTCACCGTCCCGGAGGCGGCACGGGTGCTGCGGCAGGCCCCGCACCGGCTGCGCACGTTCTGCCTCCTGCTGGGCTGCGGTCTCGCCGCCACCGCGCTGCTCTGGGGCGCGGCACTGCTGCTGGTGCCGGACTGGGCCGGTGAGCATCTGCTCGGCCAGGTCTGGCGCCCTGCCTCGGAGCTCATCTTGCCGGCCTCGCTCGGTGTCGCGGGCGCCGGCCTCGGCATCGGTGCGGCGGCCGGCTTGCGCGCGCTCGCCGCGGCCCGGCGCAGCCTGCGCTGCCAGCTCTTCGCCTCCGCCTGCTATCTCGGCGGCGGGCTCGGCGGGGCGGCCGTGGCCGGCACCGTCGGCGCCTCCTGGGGCGCCGCCACCGCGAACATCTGCGCCTCGGCCGTGTGGTGGCTGCAGTTGCGGTCCGCCCTGCGCGAGCGCCACCGAGGGGGTGCCTGATGGATCTCCGCGGGGAAGGAACAGCGTCCGGTGCGTGCTCTCGGCGTGCCGGCCGGAAGACCTCGTACTGGGCGTACTCGGGCTTTCGGCCGGTGCGGCGAGAGTGCGTGCCGGGCGCTGCGACGCCGCGGAGATCCATCCGGCACCCCTTGACACCATCCGCGAAGTGAGGAAGCCATGACCCCCCATCCCCGGCTGAGTATCGGCCTGCCCGTGTACAACGGCGAGGAGTACCTCGGCGAGGCACTCGACGCCCTGCTCGGCCAGACCTACGAGGATTTCGAGCTGGTCATATCCGACAACGCCTCGACCGACGGGACCCGCGACATCTGCCGCAAGTACGCCGAGCAGGATTCACGCATCCGGTACATACGGCTGACCCGGAACATCGGCGCCGCACCCAACCACAACTATGTGTTCACCGAGTGCCAAGGCGAACTGTTCAAGTGGGCCTCGCACGACGACCTTTACGCCCGGGACCTGCTGCGGCGCTGCGTCGAGGCGCTGGACGAGCGGCCGGACATCGTCCTCGCGCACAGCGGCCAAGCGGTCATCGACGGCGACGGCCAGGTGAAGGTCCCCTACGAGTACGGTCTCGCCACAGACTCACCGCACGCGCCGGAGCGCTTCCGCAGCATGCTGTTCGAGCCCGGCGGCGACGACTTCTACGGAGTGATGCGGGCCGACGTGCTGCGCCGGGTGAAGCCGCACGACAGCTACCACCACGCGGACCGCACGTTCGTCGCCGAGATCGGCCTGCACGGGCCCTTCCACCAAGTGCCGGAGCTTTTGTACTTCCGCCGTGACCACCCCACCCGCGCCGAGCGGGCGAACCCTTCCAAGCGCTCCCGGTGCGTCAACCTGGACCCGCGCCGGGCAGGGCTGCTGCACCCGACGCCGCGGCTGCTCGCCGAGTACGTCTGGGGCTTTGTTGCGGCGATCCGGCGGGCGCCGTTGTCCACGGCCGACCGGCGCGCCTGCTACCGCCACCTGGCCGCATGGATGGCCAGCCGGGCCCGGCCGGGCGCGGGCGAGCGGGTCGAGGACCGCGCCCCGGTCGACCCGGGCCGACTCACGGTCTCCGTCGACGCCCTCGTCGCCGGCCGTGAGGGGAGGCAGGCATGACGTCCGCGAACAGAACTCCGGTACGCGTCGGGGTGTTCGGCCTGCTCGGCGCCGGTAACTACGGCAACGACGGGTCGCTCGAGGCCATGCTCGGGTACCTGCGCGCTGAGCACCCCGAAGCCGTCGTGGACGCGTTGTGCGGCGGACCCGAGGTCGTCGCGACCCGGTACGGGATTCCCGCGACGCGGCTGAACTGGTACCGCGGGGAGTACCGGACCGCGTCGAGTGCGGGCGCGATCGCGGGGAAGTGCCTGGGCAAACTCGTCGACGTCGTCCGCACCGCCGCCTGGGTGCGTCGGCACGACGTGGTGATCGTGCCGGGCACGGGTGTCCTGGAGACCACGCTGCCGCTGCGGCCCTGGGGTTTCCCGTACTCGCTGTTCCTGCTCTGCGCGAGCGGCCGGCTGCTCCGCACCCGGGTCGCGCTGGTCAGCGTCGGCGCCTCCGAGGTCGGCCACCGGGCGACCCGAGCCCTGGTGCGCTGGTCGGCGCGGCTGGCCACGTACCGGTCGTTCCGGGGCGCCGTGTCCCGCGACGCGATCCGGGCGATGGGCGTGGACACCGCGAGCGACGAGGTCTATCCGGACCTCACGTTCGCCCTGCCGACGCCGTCGTCCCCCAAGCTCTCGGCTTCTCCCCCACCCTTCGGCCGGGAGAGGCCCCAAGAGCAGGGAGGTACCCCCATCGCGCCCTCGGGCTCGCCGGGCACGGTCTGTGTCGGTGTGATGGACTTCCACGGCGGCAACGACGACCGCGCCCGGGCCGAGGAAATCCACCGGCGCTACCTCGACGGGACGACCCGGTTCGTCCGCGCGCTGGTCGAGGACGGCAGGCCGGTCCGTCTGCTCACCGGGGACGAGCTCGACATGCCGGTGGCCGCCGCGATCATCGACGCGGTGGACTCACCGCTGGTCACCGCTGCCGAGGCGGCCTCGCTGGCCGACCTGATGAAGGAGATGGCGGCTGCCGACACCGTGGTGGCGACCCGATACCACAACCTGGTCTGCGCGCTGAAGGTCGGTACGCCGACGCTCGCACTCAGCTATTCGTCGAAGAGCGACGCGCTCATGGCTCAAATGGGCCTGGGCGTGTACTGCCACCCGGCCCGCGAGGTCGACGCCGACCGGCTGCTGGAGCAGTTCCGGACGCTGGAGCAGCGATCGGCCGAACTGCGGCAGACCCTCACCGAGCGGAACCTGGCCGCCACCCGGCAACTCGAGCACCAGTTCACCGCCTTGACCACGGCCCTGTTCCCGGCGACCGACCGCGCCCACGCCCTGCGGGAGGCTCCATGAAGGCGACCGAAGTCCCGACGATCGCCGGCGCATACCTGTTCGAGCCGACGCCGTATGCCGACGAGCGCGGCTTCTTCTGTCGCACCTTCGACGCCGACGTGGTCCGCTCGGTGGGCCTCGACCCGGCCGCCTTCGTCCAGGACAGCATGTCCCGTTCGGCCCGGGGCGTGCTGCGCGGCCTGCACCTGCGCTCCGGTGCAGGCGAGGCCAAGCTGGTGCGGTGCTCGTACGGGAGGGTCTTCGACGTCGTCGTGGACCTGCGGACGGACTCGCCGACGTACCGCAACCGGGCCTTCTTCGAGCTGTCCGGCGAGACGCAGACGACCCTGTACATCCCGGCAGGATGCGCGCACGGCTTCCAGGCGCTGACCGACACCGCCGACACCTCGTACCGGATCGACCGCCCGCACGATCCGGCCGAGGACGTGACGATCGCCTTCGACGACCCGGAGCTCGCCATTCCCTGGCCGCTGCCGGTCACATCGATGTCCCAGCGCGACCGGGAGGCGCCGAGCCTCGCCGAGGTCCTGAAGCAAAGAGAGAAGTGAGGTCGGCGTGGACACCGAACACACCGAGGAGACCGAGGAGTTCTCCCTGCCCCGGTCGCGGCTGGCGAACGAGCGGCTGCACGCCCTGATTCCCGGGGGCGCGCACACCTACGCCAAGGGTGACGACCAGTACCCTGACAACCTGGCCCCGGTCATCAGCCACGGCCGCGGTGCACACGTGTGGGACATCGACGACAATCGCTACATCGAGTACGGCTCCGGCCTGCGGTCGGTCAGCCTCGGCCACGCTCACCCACGCGTGATCGAGGCGGCGCGGCGGGAACTCGACCGCGGTAGCAACTTCGTCCGGCCGTCCGTCCTGGAGGTCGAGGCCGCGGAACGCTTCCTGGCCACTGTGCCGACCGCGGAGATGGTGAAGTTCGCGAAGAACGGTTCCGACGTCACCACCGCCGCGGTGCGCCTCGCCCGCGCCGTCACCGGGCGCCCGCGGGTGGCCATCTGCGGCGACCATCCGTTCTACTCCGTCGACGACTGGTTCATCGGCACCACGCCGATGTCCGCCGGTGTCCCGGCGGCGACCACCGAGCTCACCGTGGCGTTCCCGTACGGGGACCTGGCCGCCACGGAGGAACTGCTCAGCCGGTACCAGGACGAGGTCGCCTGCCTGATCCTCGAACCCGCCACCCACACCGAGCCTCCACCCGGGTACCTCGCCGGCCTGCGCGAGCTGGCCGACCGGCACGGCTGCGTACTGATCTTCGATGAGATGATCACTGGCCTCCGCTGGTCCGAGGCAGGCGCCCAGGGCCTGTACGGCGTCGTCCCCGACCTCTCCACCTTCGGCAAGGCGCTGGGCAACGGGTTCGCCGTCTCCGCGCTGGCCGGGCGCCGCGATCTGATGGAGCGGGGCGGGCTGCGTCACTCCGGCGACCGGGTGTTCCTGCTGTCCACCACGCATGGTGCGGAAACTCACTCGCTGGCCGCCGCGATGGCCGTGCTCACCACCTACGTCGAGGAGGGCGTCACCGCGCGGCTGCACGCCCTCGGCGAGCGGTTGGCCGCCGGTGTCCGCGACGCCGCGGCCAGCATGGGCGTCGGCGAGCACGTCGTCGTCCGGGGCCGGGCCAGCAACCTGGTCTTCGCCACTCTCGACGAGAACCGGCAGCCCTCGCAGGAGTACCGCACCCTGTTCCTGCGCCGGCTCCTCGCGGGCGGGGTGCTGGCCCCGTCGTTCGTGGTGAGCAGCGCGCTCGACGACGCCGACATCGACCGTACCGTCGACACAGTGGCCGAGGCATGCGCGGTGTACCGGAAGGCGCTGGACGCCGGTGACCCCACCCCCTGGCTGGCCGGGCGACCGGTGAAGCCCGTGTTCCGCCGTTTGGCGTGACGTGACATCAGCGGCGCTCCTGCCGGCCGGCGTCAGCCATCCAGTCGACCAGCCACGCGGTCGCCGGTGTCACCGCCAGCGCGGTGCACCAGCCGCCGAGGGCGTCGGTCGGGTAGTGCGCTCCCAGAGCGACCTGCGCCCAGCCCATGGCGGCGCCGGCAACCAGCGCCGAGGCGAGCACGAGCAACGTGCCGGCCGTCCTGCCGAGGCTGAGGCGGCCGACCACGACCAGCGCCACCATGAGGGCGAGCGCGGTGAGGAAGGCGGTGTGCCCGCTCGGGTAGGACAGGTGTGCGCCGTGGATGGTGCGTCCCGCCAGCGGCTTGATCAGACTCGTCGTCCCCACGGTCAGGCCCGCGCCGGCAACGATGAGCACCGCTGCGCGAGGTCGCCGAAGCAGCAGGCAACCCGTCACGACGGCCACGACCAGCATCGCCGCTCCGTCGGGCTCCCCCAGGAAGTCGGTGGCCTGAGCGACGTGCCGCCACGGTGGCCGCACTCCCTCCACCGCCGACTGGATCCGCGCGTCAACCCTGCCGGGCCCGCTGTGGCCGGCGTACAGGACCCCGAGTGTGACGACCATCAGCGTGGCGAGGGCCGCGATCAGCCCGAGCCACGCGCGCAGCGATGGGGGCAGCACCGCGGGCGTCGGTCGGCCGGTCACACGCCCCCCGCGCCCGGTCGTCCTGCGGTCGTTTGCCGTGGTCCCACCAACGAGCCCCCCGGTCGTGCGTGATGTGGCCCGCGCGGGAGCCATCAGTCTGTGCGGCCCCGAACTCCCCAGCCCGTCCTTCACCCTGGCCAAGGGCATCGGAATCAGTCTCTGCTTGCCACCCTAACCAAACAATGCGGTCGCGGAAAACCGCCGTCGGACAGTCGTCGTGCCCACCTAGGCCGTCCGGAGGCACCCGGATGGTGATCCGACGGATTACCGCGGACGATGATGCCGGAGCCTCCGGGCAGTGCTGGGTTTCCTGGGGCTGCGGGGGTCGGAAATCCGCGACGCACCGCGAGGGTACGTGCCGCAGGAATTCGGCAGAGGCTTTCTCGGAGGGCTCTCGCCCCGTTCAGTGCCTTGGTGACGGTAGAAGGAGGCAACCCCGTGAGTCCCAGCACACGGGCGGCTGCCTCCCGGCCCGCCGCGATCACATGTCCGGGCGGGGCGAAGTCGGGCTCGCCGAGGGTGAGGTCGACGATGCGGCGGCCCTGCGCGCGATACTCAGCCGCGCACCGTGCCATCTCCAGGATGGGCGATCCCACGGGTGCGACCAAGCGACCGGTCACCGCGCATCCCTTCCGAAGGAGAACGGCAGCTGTGTACGACCGGTGGTCACCTCGTGCCGCAGACGCAGTTGTCCCCGGGCACCGGGTATCGAAGAAGGCATGAAGACAGACTGATGTAATCGCGCAGAGCACTACAACCATTACATGGCAGGCTCGGGGGCATCGCACTCGTCCGGTACGAGCGATGACAGCTCGGCCATGAGTGCGGTGTTGCCGACCAGGACTTGCCCGTCTTCGTCGCGCAGGGCGATGGCCAGGCTGTCCGGCGGTGTCAGCGCTCCGGCTCCAGCCGTATCCAGCCGATTCGGCTGGATACGGAGGTGTCGGAGCGCCGCGGTGAGATGGCTCCCGACACGACGTGAGGGCTTACGCCTTGTCGTGGGCGTCGAGGAACGCTTCGAGGCCGGTCAGGTCGTCGGTGTTCAGGAAGTCAACACCGGCGGCGAGCAGTTCACCCCAGAGCGCGTCCCGGGCCGGGCCCGGCTGGTCCGGCGTGGCCCAGAAGCGAACCTGCTGTCCGCGCGCGTGGGCGGCGGAGACGATGCCGCGCAGCTTGTCCCGCTCGGCGGCGGGCATCGGGCCGTCGCCCTGCCAGGTGAAGTTCAGGGTCCAGTTGTCGCTGATCAGCGAAGTGAATGTGGCCGGGGTCGACGTGCCGAGGTCGGGCAGTCGCCCGTCGTAGAAGGCGTGACGAACCTGCTGGGCCTCCATCGGGCCGCGGGCGGCACGGTCGCCCGAGATGACGGCCGTCAGGGCGGCGGGGCGCACCTTGCCGTGCGCGTACGTGGTGAACAGGTGCCGATAGCGCTGGAGGTGGCGGTCGAGTTCGAGGTACGTCGACGAGCCCTCCGTCTTGATGTCGATGAGGAGCTGCAGGGGTTCGCGCCAGCCGCGGTAGACGGAGCCGTGGTTGGCCTTGATGCGCTGCGCCAGTGGTTCGAGGTAAAGCGATTCGAGGGTGCGGGAGGGGTCGAGGTCCACCGGATCGTGGGCGACGAGCAGCTGCCCGCCGACGAGGTAGATGTCGGCCTCGACGCTGCCGAAACGGTGGTCCAGCGCGTCGAAGAGGGGCCGGGTGTGCTCGTAGTCGTTGTGCGCGTGGGCATGGCGCAGCGGACGGGGGCCACGGCCGCGCTCGCTCGCCTGCGCGTACGCGGCAGGGGCGGCGACAGCGCCGACAAGGGCGGCGCCGAGGGCGGTGAGGGCTCTGCGGCGGGTGGTGTGGAGCATGCTCTGCCTCCCTGGAGTGCCATTTGTGACGCCAATGAGTATGCGGGCCTACGCGCTACAAAGGGGGTGCGTGGAATCGGAGTTGGCCGGATCGACTACGCCGGTTCACTTCTGCGGACGGCGTTGTCGACCAGTCAGTCGGTGAGTGGGTTTTATCAGCGCGCAGGAAACGTGACGGGTGAGCGACGGTTGAGGGGCCTTCCTCGGCGCGGGAGACGTCGCCCGTCTCCGCCAGATGGTCGTACGCCTCGGCCTGCAATGGCAGAGCTTCGTCGACCAGGCCGGCGGTTAGCGCGCGCTCAGCCAAGGACATCAGTCGGCACCCGCGTTCGACTACTGTTCGAATGGAGTGCAAGGGGCCTGGGCGGCCCGGCGGGTAACGGAACTCACCCGCACGGGCTCGCGTCCCGAGCGTCCCGCCCCGTACAGCCACACGCTGGGGGCATGCCGAAGCCTCCCCGGATCCGCGCCACGGCCCTGACCACCGCCACCCTTCTGCCCGCGCTCATCACCGGCTGCGCCCGTGACCCCGGTCTCACGCAAGGGGGTCCGCTGGGGCAGATGCTGGCCTGGAAGGACTGTCCGGTGCCACCCCAGTCGGAGGGCGGCGGCAGCGCCCCCGCACCGCTGCCGAACAACGGCCGGTGGCAGTGCGCGACCATGAAGGCACCCCTGAACTGGAACGCCCCTGAGAGCGGCACCATCGACATCGCTCTG
>NZ_JBSFLQ010000029.1:0-104718 GCF_053599115.1 Streptomyces sp. NPDC001020
TACATTCCGAACCCGGAAGCTAAGCCTTACAGCGCCGATGGTACTGCAGGGGGGACCCTGTGGGAGAGTAGGACGCCGCCGAACAAAATTTGAAGGAAACCCCGCACCTTATGGTGCGGGGTTTTCTGTGTTCCAGGGGTATTCACCCCCTTTCGAACTCAGAGACGGCCCGCGGTCTTGAGTGCCAGGTACGCGTCCGCCAGTGCCGGCGCCAGATCCTCCGGTGTTGCGTCCACGACAGTGACGCCCCGGCGGCGCAACTGCTCTGCCGTACGGTCGCGTTCCATCTGAGCCTGGGCCGCGGCCGCTGCCTCGTACACCGCAGTCGTGCTGCCCCGGGCCACTGCCATGCGGGCGATACGCGGATCCGCCACTGATGCCAGCAGCACCGTATGACGCCGAGTGAGGCGGGACAGCACCGGAAGGAGCCCCTCTTCGACAGGGGCCGAGTCAAGGGTGCTGAGCAAGACGATCAGAGAGTGGCGTGGGGCCATACGGAGAGTGGTGGCAGTGAGGCCTCGTGCGTCCGACTCGATGAGTTCCGGTTCCATGGTCGCCATCGCGTCGACCAGTGACGGGAGGACCTCGTGGGCGGCACGGCCCTGAACCAGGGCACGGACCCGGCGATCGTAGGCGAGCAGGTCCACTCGGTCGCCGGCCCTGGAGGCCAGGGCGGCCAGCAAAAGCGCCGCGTCCATGGACGCATCCAGGCGTGGCGCGTCACCGACCCGTCCTGCGGAGGTTCGGCCCGTGTCCAGGACCAGCAGGATGTGGCGATCGCGTTCGGGCCGCCAGGTTCGTACCGCGACCGAGGTCTGGCGTGCCGTCGCCCTCCAGTCGATGGAACGGGTGTCGTCCCCCGGAACGTACTCGCGCAGGCTGTCGAACTCCGTGCCCTCACCGCGTGTCAGCACACTGGTGCGGCCGTCCAGTTCACGGAGACGAGCCAGCTTGGACGGGAGGTGCTTGCGGCTGGTGAAAGGAGGCAGGACTCGCAACGTCCACGGCACCTTGTGGGTCCCCTGGCGGGAGAAGAGGCCGAGCGGTCCGTACGAGCGGATCGTGACACGGTCCGCGTGGCGGTCACCTCGACGGGTGGGGCGCAGTCGTGTCGTGACGCGGCGACGCTCACCCGGAGGGACCGTCAAGCGGTGGCGGGACGCGGCCACTTCGGTGCCTGGCAGCCAGCTGCTGGGCGGCCAGGCGTCCCGGAGACGGGCGCGCAGGGGACGGCCGGAGGGATTGGTGACGGTGAGCGTGACGTCGACTGATTCGCCCAGGCGCACCGACGTGTCGCCGGAACGGTTCAGGCCCAGGCGGCGTACGGGTGCGGCCAGTGCGAAGTCACAGGCGCAGGCCAGGGCGAGCGGTCCATTGACGGCGAGGATGCCCGTCCAACTGGGTTCCCAAATGCCGACCGGGAGGGTTCCGAGTGCCGCCAGCAGGGCGGCGCGTCCGGTGAGTGCCATCAGCGGGGTACGGGGACGTGGGCGAGGATCGCGTTGATGACCGAGTCGGCGGTCACACCCTCCATCTCAGCCTCCGGCCGGAGCTGCACCCGGTGACGGAGTGTCGGGAGCGCCAGCGCCTTCACATCGTCGGGGATGACGTAGTCGCGGCCCGTCAACCAGGCCCAGGCACGGGATGCGGCAAGGAGAGCCGTCGCGCCGCGGGGCGAGACGCCAAGGGAGAGGGACGGAGATTCGCGGGTAGCCCGGCAGATGTCCACGACATAGGCGGTGATGTCGGGGGAGACCTTGGTCTTGGTGACGGCAGCGCGGGCGTTCTCCAGGTCGGCCGCGGTCGCCACAGGGCGTACGCCGGCGGCGCGCAAGTCGCGCGGATTGAAGCCTTCGGCATGACGGGTGAGGACGTCGATCTCGTCCTGACGGGACGGGAAAGGCACTGTCAGTTTGAGTAGGAAACGATCCAGTTGGGCTTCAGGAAGGGGATAGGTGCCCTCGTACTCGACCGGGTTCTGTGTCGCAGCCACCAGGAACGGCTCGGGAAGGGGACGCGGGGTGCCGTCGACCGTGACCTGGCGTTCCTCCATGGCCTCCAGGAGGGACGACTGGGTCTTGGGCGGGGTGCGGTTGATCTCGTCCGCGAGGAGGAGGTTGGTGAAGACCGGTCCGGGCTGGAAGGAGAACTCGGCGGTCCGGGCGTCGTAGACGAGGGAGCCCGTGACATCGCTGGGCATCAGGTCGGGCGTGAACTGGACGCGTTTGGTGTCGAGTTCGAGCGTCGACGCCAGCGCGCGGACAAGCAACGTTTTGGCGACCCCGGGGACTCCTTCAAGGAGAACGTGTCCGCGACAGAGGAGAGCGACGACGAGCCCGGTCACGGCAGGATCCTGGCCGACCACGGCTTTGGCGATCTCGGCGCGCAGTGCCTCCAAGGAGGCGCGGGCGGCGCCCGGGTCCTCGGCGTTGTCAGTGGTCGGGTCCATCATGGACGGCGTACCTCTCTTTCGAGGGTGTCGAGTTGGTCGGCGAGGGCGATCAGGGCCGCGTCGTCGGCGGGCGGCGGGCCGAAAAGGAGGGAGTGCAGGGACTGGCCGTCACTGTGAAGGTGGGCGGACAGCGCGGGGAGCAGTGCCTCGGGGGCGTGTGCCTGGGCGACCGGGACGCCGGTGAGGGGTGCGAGACGAGTGCGGGTGGTGGAGCGCAAGGCGGCGGCCGCGCGGTCGCGGGCTCCGGCCTTGCGGTAGAGGCGGGCGCGGCCTTCGACGGTTTCGGAGGCGCGGATCGTGACGGGGAGTCTTTCGGGTACGAGGGGGCCGAGTCGGCGTCCTCGCCACAGGGCGGCCAGGGCCGCCGCGATGAAGAGCTGCAGCGTGCCCCAGAGCCAGCCTGAGGGGAGCAGGTCGAAGAAGCTCTGGTTGCCCGACTCGGTGGCCGGGACGTCGGAGAGCGAGGGGAGGTACCAGACCAGGTGGGAGTGGGAACCGAGCAGTTGGAGGGCGAGCGAGGCATTGCCCTGCTGGTCGAGACGGTCGTTGTACAGAATGTCGGGAGCGCCGAGCACGACTGTGTCGCCACCCCCGGAGGCGGCCGGGAGCCGTACCAGGGTGGCCCGGCCGTCGCTGAGGTAGCACGTGTCGGCGTGGGCCCGTTTGGTGAGGTACCGGACGCCGCCCGTGTCGGCGGCGCCCGCTCGCCGGGCGGCGGGCAGGTCGCAGCCGGGGTCCAGCAGCGAATCGAAACTGACTGCGGGGTCCGCCGAGACTCCGGGGGCCAGGGTGCCGACGGAGGTCTTTGGGGCGATCAGGATCGTCCGGCCGCCGGAATTCCGTGTCGCTTCGTGCATCAAGGCCTGCTGGTGGGACGTCAGCAGGTCGGGTGCGGCGATCAGGAGCGTGGTGTCGGGCCCGACGGCGGTGCGCGCATGGTCGAGGGTGGTGACCACGCGCGTGGACACGCCCCGGTCGGCGAGAAGTGTGGCGACGGCGCGGCTGCCGTAGGTGTCGGCGGAGCGGGGGTCGAGCCGGCCGTGCTGGGTGCCGGAGCGGAGCACGGCGATCGCGACGGCGCCGATCACGAGGAACGCGACCGCGATCAGCACACCGCGTTCCCGGGTCCACACCTGGCGTGCGGTGGGCGAGGTCGAGGTGGACGTGAGCGTGGCCCCGGCGGTCATCCGGCGGCTCCCTGGCGGGCGTTGTGGGCGGTGCTCTGGGCGCTGACGGCGAGCTGGGGTCTGGTGCGTTCCAAATCGTCGTCGAGGGCGGTGAGCCGGCGGTACGTACCTTCGTCGGCGGCCCGGCCGCCGTACGCGACGTCGTCGAAGTCCCGGGCGGCGGCGCGCAGCCGGTCCGCGTGGTCCGGGAGCGTGCGGCCCGCCTCGGAGGCCGCCTCGTCGGCGGTGCGGCCGGGGCGTACGTCGAGGAGGGCGCGTTCCTCCAGGGAGCGGACCACGGCACGCATGCGCTCCTGGACGGCCTGGTTCCAGTGGCCCTGGGCGGCGTACGCCTCGGCGGCAGCCCGGTGTTCGGCCGCGCTGTGGGGGCGGTCGTCGAAGAGCGAGACGGACGATGCGGGTGTGCGGCGCGGGGTACCCAGCCGCCACCACAGGGCCCCCGCGATCGCCAGTACCGCGAGCACGATGACGAGGAGGCCGAGCCAGCCGCCGGGCGTCGCCGTCGACGCCGCGTCCATGAGCCGGGCGACCCAGTCCCAGAAGGCGTTCAGGGCGCGCTCCAGCAAGCTGGGGTCGTGCTCGTGGTACATGCCCTTGGACAGCTCACGCCGGGCCGCCTCCCTCGCGGGGTCGCGCGGGATTGTCACCGGTGGCGCGTCGCCCGAGTGCCACAGCACCGGTACCACGTGCGGTACTCCCCCCGTCCGGTTCACCGCATCAGCTCCCCGGAGTGGGGGTGTGAGGGCCCTGGCCCTGGATGCCGGCGGCACGGGCCAGGTCGAGGTCGAGGGCCTCGCGGCGGATGCGCAGGTCGATGTAGAGCAGCACGGTCACTCCCGCGGTGATCGGGAAGGTGAGCATGCGGCCGATCACCGAGCCGACCCCGCTGATGATGAGGAACGTCCAGCCGAGGCTGCCGACGCCACCGTTGACGAGGCCGCTGATGCCGTCGTCGCTGAGCGCACCGGCGAGGAAGGTGAAGGGGATCACGATGATGGACGCCACGATGAACGCGATGAACTGAGCGAGCAACTGGATGCCGAAGACCCGCCACCACGAGCCGCGCACCAGCTTCACAGAGCGGCTCAGCGACTTGCGGATGCTCTGCTTCTCCAGCATCAGCGCGGGCGAGGCGAGCGAGAAGCGGATCATGATCCACAGGGCGACGACACTGGCCCCGAGGCCGCCGAGGACGATCAACGAATCACCCGCCGCGGTCGAGCCCGCCACGGCGACCAATATGCCCGGCAGCGTTCCCACGGCGACGATCGCCAGGGCCATGAGCGGCAGCAGAAGCGTCAGACCGAACAGCTTGGCGAGTTGTGGGCGGGCGTCGCGCCAGGCCTCCGCGGTGGCCACCGGCCTGCCGAGTACCGCCCGGCTGGTGACGGTCGTGAGCAGGGCCGTCGCGACGATGGTGCCGAGCAGGGCGACCAGGAAGACAGCACCGGAACTCAGCATGCTGCTGCCCAGGGCGTGGCTCAGCTCGGACACGGAGGCGTTGGGGTCGTTGAGGGTGTCCGTGGTGGCGTTGTTGTCCAGGACGAAACCCTGGAGCAGGATGACGACGATCTCCGTGACGACCGCGACGGTCAGGGAGATGCCGAGGACCGTGCGCCAGTACGTACGCATGGTGGAGACAGCGCCGTCGAGAATCTCGCCGACGCCGAGCGGGCGCAGCGGGATCACACCGGGCTTGGCAGCCGGTGGTGGACCCCAGTTACCGCCCCAGCCTCCGTAGCCGCCTCCCGGACCGCCGTAGCCGCCGGGACCGGGGGGAGGAGGGCCGCCCCAGCCAGGGCCGGGCGGTGGCGGGGCCTGGCCGGGGCCCTGAGGGTGAGGAGCGCTCCACTGCCCCGGCGGGGGCTGCTCCTGGGACCACTGCGTAGGCGGCTGCGGCTGATCGGTACCGCTCTGGTCCGAGGGCTGCTCCGGGGGCTGCGTTCCGGAGGCATCCGGCTGCCGGCCGTCGGAGGGGGCAGATCCGGGCGAGGCCCAGCCCGGAGTGTCTTTCATTGTCGCTCCTTCACGGTGCCCGTCCGCGGTTGCGGCGGCGAGTTGGCAGCCATCGTGCCACGCGGTGCCGGTGAGGGGACCCGGGGTGGTGCAGGGAGTACGCCTGCAATGGACTGCCGGGTTCGGGGGCAGACTGCCCGCATGGCTGATCAGTACGCGCAATCCGGCGAGGACGACCGGTCGCCGGGGATATCCGCGATCCGCTGGGACGAACTGTCCGAAGGCCCCGTGCTGGTACTCCTCGACCAGAGGAAGCTGCCGGCCGAGGAGGTCGAGTACGTGTGCCGGGACGCGCCCGCGCTGGTGGACGCGATCCGCACCCTCGCCGTGCGCGGGGCGCCGTTGCTCGGGATCGCGGGGGCGTACGGTGTCGCGCTCGCCGCCACACGCGGCTTCGACGTGGACGCGGCAGCCGCCGCGCTGGAGGGTGCTCGACCCACCGCGGTGAACCTCGGCGTCGGCGTGCGCAGGGCCCTGGTCGCCTACCGGGCCGTGATCGCCGACGGCGGCGATCAGCGGCAGGCCGCCGAGGCGGCGCTCGCCGCTGCGCGGGCGCTGCACCGGGAGGACGCCGAGGCCAGCGCGCGGATGGCGCGGCACGGCCTCGCGCTGCTGGACGAACTGATGCCGGGTGGCTCTCACCGGGTGCTCACGCACTGCAACACCGGGGCGCTGGTGTCGGGCGGGGAGGGCACGGCGTTCGCGGTGGCGCTGGAGGCTCACCGGGCGGGGCGGTTGCGCAGGCTGTGGGTGGACGAGACGCGTCCGCTGCTGCAGGGTGCTCGCTTGACGGCGTACGAGGCGGCCCGCAACGGGATGGCGTACACCTTGCTCACGGACAACGCCGCGGGTTCGCTTTTCGCGGCCGGGGAGGTGGACGCGGTGCTGATCGGGGCGGACCGGATCGCGGCCGATGGTTCGGTGGCGAACAAGGTGGGGAGCTATCCCCTCGCTGTGCTGGCCAGGTACCACCGTGTGCCGTTCATCGTTGTGGCACCGGTGACGACGGTGGATGCGACCACGCCGGACGGAGCGTCGATCGAGGTCGAGCAGCGGGCCGGACGCGAGGTGACCGAGGTCGCCGCGCCTCGGGGGCCGGCGACGGGAGCAGGAGCGGGAGGCGGGATACCGGTGGCACCCCTGGGGACCCAGGCGTACAACCCGGCGTTCGACGTGACGCCGCCCGAGCTGGTGACGGCGATCGTCACCGAAGAAGGAGTCGTGTCGCCCGTGACCGCCGGGGCCCTCGCTGCGCTGTGTGACAGGTCACGCCAGGTAACGATTTAGTTAATGGGATGATGTCGTTTATGAAGGGACGAGTCCTTGTCGTCGACGACGACACCGCACTGGCCGAGATGCTCGGCATTGTGCTGCGTGGTGAAGGTTTTGAGCCGTCTTTCGTAGCCGACGGCGACAAGGCGCTGGCCGCCTTTCGCGAGACCAAGCCTGACCTGGTGCTGCTCGACCTGATGCTGCCCGGGCGGGACGGCATCGAGGTGTGCCGCCTGATCAGGGCGGAGTCGGGCGTGCCCATCGTGATGCTGACGGCCAAGAGCGACACCGTGGACGTGGTGGTCGGTCTGGAGTCGGGTGCGGACGACTACATCGTGAAGCCGTTCAAGCCGAAGGAACTGGTCGCCCGTATCAGGGCGCGGCTGCGGAGGTCGGAGGAGCCGGCGCCTGAGCAACTCGCCATCGGCGACCTCCTCATCGACGTGGCCGGTCACTCGGTGAAGCGGGACGGGCAGTCGATCGCGCTGACGCCGCTGGAGTTCGACCTGCTGGTGGCGCTGGCACGCAAGCCGTGGCAGGTGTTCACCCGCGAGGTACTGCTCGAGCAGGTCTGGGGCTATCGCCACGCGGCGGACACCCGCCTCGTCAACGTGCACGTCCAGCGGCTGCGCTCCAAGGTCGAGAAGGACCCGGAGCGGCCGGAGATCGTGGTGACTGTCCGCGGCGTCGGTTACAAGGCTGGACCGAGCTGACATGACCCGGGACAGTGCCGCTCCGGAGTCCGGTCGGCCGGGGGCCCGTCCGGGGCGGCCTGTCGGACGGTGCGGACGGTTCGTCGAGGGCGGGCTGCTCCAGGGCGGAGTCCAGGGCAGCCCGGTCCTTCGGCTCGTCATGCGCTGGGTGCGCCGTCCGCTGCTGCCCGTGATGCGGCTGTGGCGGCGCAACATCCAGCTGAAGATCGTCGTCACGACCTTGCTGATGTCGCTCGGTGTTGTGTTGCTGCTCGGCTTCGTCGTCATCGGACAGGTGCGCAACGGTTTGCTGGACGCCAAGGTGAGGGCGTCGCAGAGCCAGGCCGTCGGAGGCTTCGCGGTCGCCGGGCAGAGGGCCGACAGCGCGGCGAGCTCCAGCGGAGGGGACGACAGCTCGGGCACGGGCAACAACCCCGTGCAGAACGTCAGCGGATGGATGAGCGACCTCGTCGAGGCGCTCTCCAGTGGTGGCCAGGGCGCCTTCGACGTGGTCACGCTCAGTACCACCGCCGTCGACAACGACAACCGCGGTCTCGGGCCGCGCGCATCGGGCGGTGTGGACCCGAGCCAGAGCGTGCCGCTGGCGCTGCGTAAGCGCGTCGAATCGGGCATGGGCGTGGCCCAGAGCTACACCCGTATCGTCTACACCAACGGCAGCCGTGGGCCGCAGTCGGCGCTCATCATCGGCAAGCAGGTCAACGACCCGAACGGGGACCCCTACCAGCTGTACTACCTCTTCCCGCTGGCCCAGGAGGAGAAGTCGCTCAGCCTGGTCAAGGGGACGTTGGCGACCGCCGGGCTCTTCGTGGTCGTGCTCCTCGGGGCCATCGCCTGGCTCGTGGTGCGCCAGGTCGTCACGCCCGTACGGATGGCCGCGGGCATCGCCGAACGGCTGTCAGCCGGGCGGCTGCAGGAGCGTATGAAGGTAACCGGCGAGGACGACATCGCGCGCCTGGGCGAGGCCTTCAACAAGATGGCGCAGAACCTGCAGCTGAAGATCCAGCAGCTGGAAGACCTGTCGCGGATGCAGCGGCGCTTCGTGTCGGACGTGTCGCACGAACTGCGCACACCGCTGACGACGGTGCGGATGGCGGCCGACGTCATCCATGAGGCGCGTGTGGACTTCGATCCGGTGACCGCGCGGTCCGCCGAGTTGCTTGCCGACCAGCTTGACCGGTTCGAGTCGCTGCTCGCGGATCTCCTGGAGATCAGCCGCTTCGACGCGGGCGCGGCGGCGCTGGAGGCCGAGCCGATCGATCTGCGCGAGGTCGTGCGGCGGGTCGTCAGCGGGGCCGAGCCGCTCGCCGAGCGCAAGGGCACGCAGATACGGGTCGTCGGTGACCTGCAGCCGGTCGTGGCCGAGGCCGACGCCCGGCGTCTCGAGCGGGTACTGCGCAACCTCGTCGTCAACGCGGTCGAGCACGGTGAGGGCAAGGACGTCATCGTCAAGCTCGCCGCGGCGGGCGGCGCGGTCGCGGTGGCGGTGCGCGACTACGGTGTGGGGCTCAAGCCCGGCGAGGCGACCCGGGTGTTCAGCCGCTTCTGGCGGGCGGACCCGGCTCGTGCGCGGACCACCGGCGGTACGGGGCTCGGGCTGTCCATCGCCCTGGAGGACGCACGGTTGCACGGGGGCTGGCTGCAGGCGTGGGGCGAGCCGGGCGGCGGGTCGCAGTTCCGGCTGACGCTGCCACGGACCGCTGACGAGCCGCTGCGGGGCTCGCCCATACCCCTGGAGCCCGCGGACTCGCGGCGCAACCGCGGACACAGCGACACCGGTCTACCACAGGGGGGCGCCGAAAAGGCCGCCATGGTGCCCGCGCAGCTTGCGCATGACAACGTGCCGTCGCCGCGTGGCCCGATCGCGCCGCGGATGGCCGCGGTGACGCCCACGGCCGACCCGACAGCGCTGCCCGGCAACGGCGCGCGCGTGGTGCCGCGGCCCAGCGGAGGCGAACGGCGTCGTAACGACAACACACAGGAGCCGTCGCTGGGAGGCGAGGGGTCCGGCGAGCGTGACCAAGGGGAGGCATTTCGTGGGCGCTGAGGGGGGCGGCCGACGGCGTGTGCTGCGCGTGGCGGCGTACACCGGCTGCGGTGCCGTACTGCTGGCCGGGTGTGCCTCGATGCCGGACAGCGGCGACGTGCGCGGCGTCGAGTCCACGCCGCGGCAGAACGCGCAGGTCCGTGTCTTCGCGATGCCGCCACACGACAACGCCCAGCCACGGGAGATCGTGCAGGGCTTCCTGGAAGCGCTGACCAGCGACGACCCCCAGTACGAGACGGCGCGCAAGTATCTGACCGACCGTGCCTCGCGCCGCTGGGACCCGGATAGGTCCACCACCGTGCTCACCGACGGGCCGAACCCCGTCTCCGAGCAGCACTCCGGCAATCGGGAGGCGGGCGGCGACTACGCGTTCACGTTGACCGGTAGCAGGCTCGCCGTCGTGGACGCGCAGCACGCGTATGCGCCGGCCGCGGGGACGTACAGCGAGACGGTGCACCTCACTCTCGTGAAGAAGACCGGCCAGTGGCGGATCGACTCGCCGCCGAAGGGCGTGGTCATGGGCAAGTCCGACTTCCAGCGCAACTATGTGTCGGTCAATAAGTACTACTACGCCTCGAACGCGCCCGCCGCGACGGGTGGGCGGCTGAGCACTGTCGCCGACCCGGTGTACGTGCGCAGCAAGGTGGATCCCGTGACGTCGATGGTCCGCGTGCTGCTGAAGGGACCCACGCGCTGGCTGCGCCCCGTGGCGACGTCCGACTTCCCGTCGGGCACCGCCCTGCGGAAGGACGTCACCACGCTGTCGCCCGACGACCAGAACAAGCTGACGGTGCCGCTCGACGTAAGTGCCGACCGGGTTGGGCGGGCGCAGTGCACCAGGATGGCGACGCAACTGCTGTTCACGCTCCAGGACCTGACGCCCACCGGCGTGAACCGGGTCGAGCTGCAGGGGGCCGGCGGCAGCAAGCTGTGCGAGCTGAACGAGGAGCGGGCCGAGATCATCGCCGCGCACGGCACGGACAAGCACTCCGAGTACGAGTACTTCATCGATGGCAAGTCCCGGCTCGTGCGTCTTCCCGGCACCGGCTCGAAGGAGCCTGAGCCGGTGCCGGGCGCACTGGGCGAGGGGGTCAAGCGCCTACGTGCGGCGGCTGTCGCGCGTGACGAGGAAACGGCGGCCGGGGTCTCGTTCGACGGGCGGCACTTGTACGTGGGGTCGCTGGCGTCGGGTGCCTCGCTCGGGAACGCGGTGACCAGCGACGGCTCGTCGCCGGGCGACAGGCTGACGACGCCGAGCTGGGACGGCGGGGGCGATCTGTGGGTCGCCGACCGTGATGTGAAGCAGCCCAAGCTGCTGATGTTGCAGAACGGTGCCGGTAAGCCGATCGAGGTGCGTACGCCGAGCCTCGACGGGCGCATCGACGCGGTGCGGGTGGCCGCCGACGGCGTGCGAATAGCGCTGATCGTGAAGAAGAACGGCAAGACGTCTCTTCAGATCGGGCGCGTGGAGCGGGAAAGCGATATCGGCGGGCGGCCCGTCGTGTCGATCCTCGAACTGCACTCCGTGACTCCGCGGTGGGAGAAGGTCACGGCCATGTCGTGGGCCGGGGCCAGCCGACTCGTCGTGGTCGGGCAGGAGTCCGGCGGAGTGCTGCAGATCCGCTACGTACAGGTCGACGGCTCCACGCCCCCGGGCAACCCGCCGGCCTCGCTCACAGGCATGAAGCAGATCGCGGCGTCCGAGGACGAGCGGCTGCCGCTGGTGGCGTACTCGGAGGACGGGATCGTGCGGCTTTCGGCTGGGTCACAGTGGCAGAAGGTGACCAAGAAGGGAACGGCTCCGGTTTATCCGGGGTGAGTCCCGCAGATGTGCGGCCGGGAGACCTGCTGCCCGGGCCGACGCCCGCGACCTGTGTCGTGAGCCCGCGGCTGGACGGTCGGTGGGCGCCCTTCGGTTGTCCACAGGCTGTTTTCCACAGGGCTGGCAGGCCGCGGCGGACGTTGGCACAGTGGTGGGCATGCGGGGGTGGTGGCAGGACCTTACCGACCTGGTGCTGCCGGCCGAGTGCGGAGGCTGCGGGAGGCCGCGCACGGTGCTATGCGCGGAGTGCCGCGCAGCCCTTCACGGCAGGGTGCCGCGACGGGTGCGGCCGACGCCGGAGCCGGCGGGGCTGCCGGTGGTGCACGCGGCGGCGCCGTACGAGGGTGCCGTGCGCGCTCTGATCCTGGCGCACAAGGAACGAGGCGCCCTCCCCTTGGCCGGGCCGCTGGGGACGGCACTGGCCGGGGCGGTGCGGGCGGGGCTGGAGGTGGCAGTGACCCGGTGGTCGACGGAAGGTAGCGGTGCCGAGCCGTTCGATGGGCGCGCCGCAGCCCGGCGGGCGGGCAGCTGTTCGGCGGTGACCTGGCCCCACGGCGACCGGGCGCCCGTGCTGCTCGTCCCCGTGCCCTCCGCGCGCCGGTCCGTGCGGGCGCGGGGGCATGATCCCGCGCGGCGGATCGCGCTCGCGGCCGCCGGCGAGCTGCGCCGGACCGGTACGACGGCGAGGGTGGTGGCCGTGCTGAGGCAACGGCGGACCGTGGCCGACCAGTCGGAGCTCAGCTCCCGGCAGCGGCTGGCCAATCTCGCGGGTGCCCTGGAAGTGGCCGGAGGGGCTGCCGGGCTGCTGACTGGCGGGCGGATCGTCCTCGTCGACGACCTGATGACGACGGGAGCCTCACTCACGGAGGCGGCACGTGCGGTGCGGGAGGCACTCGACCTCATTGATACGGAAGAAGCGGAGGTGTATCCGAGCGCGGCAGGGGAAGCAAGGGGGAAATGGAACGCGATGGGAACGACGGCCCCGGCGCGCAGGCACCGGACGCCGTACGGAATGGCCATTGGCGACGGCGTCGGAGACGGGATCCATGCGGCGGTGATCGCTACCTCGCAGGATTCTTTCGAAAACAACCGGAACTGACTACGAACTCAGATCGTTGCAGGTAGTGAGCAGGTCGTTTCACCTGAACGGAGGTATGCGGCAGTAGAGGGTGACGACATCCGGCCGGGCGAGATATGTTCGGTTGTGAGGGAAAGCCGCAGGCCATCCCCCGCACATACGAATGCCTGCTGCGGTTTTCTTCAATTACCCGCAGCAATGAGGTCGAGAGATCTCGCCTATGGGGAGGGAGGTGGAAGTCACCGAGAGTCCGAGGTTCCGGAGTTCACCGGAGCCTGGTGCACAAGGGAGATGCTCCGCCAGGGATGCGGAGCGATCCGGGAACGGAGTTCTGCGTGGACATCGTCGTCAAGGGCCGCAAGACCGAGGTGCCCGAGCGGTTCCGGAAGCACGTGGCCGAGAAGCTGAAGCTGGACAAGATCCAGAAGCTCGATGGCAAGGTGATCAGCCTCGACGTCGAGGTGTCCAAGGAGCCCAACCCCCGACAGGCCGACCGTTCCGACCGTGTGGAGATCACCCTCCGCACCCGTGGGCCGGTGATCCGGGCGGAGGCGGCTGCCAGCGATCCGTATGTGGCACTCGACCTGGCGGCGGAGAAGCTAGAGGCCCGGCTGCGCAAGCAGCACGACAAGCGCCACACCCGCCGGGGGGTCCGCAGGCTCACGGCAGCGGAGGTGCCCGACCACGTCCCGGGCGCCGCGACGCTCGACGTCAACGGCAGCGTCGTCTCCGAGGAGGAGGCGGAAGGCGTGCCGACCAGGAAGATCGGATCGCTCGAGGTGCAGGGCGAAGGCCCCCTCGTCGTCCGGGAGAAGACCCACGTCGCTTCGCCGATGTCGCTCGACCAGGCGCTCTACGAAATGGAGCTGGTCGGGCACGATTTCTATCTGTTCGTCGACTCCGAGACCAAGCAACCCAGCGTCGTCTACCGACGGCGCGCGTACGACTACGGCGTCATCCACCTCAGCACCGACCAGATGGTGACTCAGGCGCAGTCGGCTGACGTAGGCGGAACGCTCGGCGGCTGACCCCGCCGGGCGATGGCTGAACCGGTGCCCCTGGTGCGCCCGTGCGCCCCCAGGGGCACCGGTGCGACCACTTCGCGCCGTGCGCTGTCACCTGGCTGTCGCCCAGGCATGGAATCATGGCCGCAATGGCCCAACCGGTGGCCCGTTGCCGTGGGTTGGCGATGGCACAGGACCACAGGCCACAGCCTTCAGGGGGAGTAACGATGGCGGACAGCTTCGGACCGATGCATGACAGGGATGCCCACAGCGGCGTCGGCAGCATGGGCCCGGACGCAGGCACTCCGGGCAAGGAACCCATCCGGGTCCTCGTCGTGGACGACCACGCCCTCTTCCGCCGCGGCCTTGAGATCGTGCTCGCGGCCGAGGAGGACATCCAGGTCGTCGGCGAGGCCGGGGACGGCGCGGAGGCGGTCGACAAAGCGGCCGACCTGCTGCCCGACATCGTGCTGATGGATGTGAGGATGCCCAGGCGGGGCGGGATCGAGGCGTGCACCTCCATCAAGGAGGTGGCGCCCAGCGCGAAGATCATCATGTTGACGATCAGTGATGAAGAGGCCGATCTCTACGACGCGATCAAGGCGGGCGCGACGGGTTACCTCCTCAAGGAGATCTCCACCGACGAGGTGGCCACGGCCATTCGCGCGGTCGCCGACGGGCAGTCACAGATCAGCCCGTCCATGGCGTCGAAACTTCTCACCGAGTTCAAGTCGATGATCCAGCGGACCGACGAGCGCCGGCTGGTCCCGGCGCCGCGGCTCACCGACCGGGAGCTGGAGGTCCTCAAACTCGTTGCCACCGGAATGAACAACCGGGACATCGCCAAGGAGTTGTTCATCTCCGAGAACACCGTGAAGAACCATGTGCGCAACATCCTGGAGAAGCTCCAGCTGCACTCCAGGATGGAGGCCGTGGTCTACGCGATGCGGGAGAAGATCCTCGAAATCCGTTAGCGGCGCAGGTCCCCGGCGCTGCGACACAAGTCGCCGACCCCAGGGGCTGAGACCGGCGACGCGGAAGTGACCGGGGTCAGTCCAGGGCGCGGGCCAGCTCCCGCACGAGGGGCTCGTGCAGGGCCGGGGCGTCCACCCGTTCGACGCGTACGTTCGTGCAGTCGACCCAGGTCGCCGCCTCCAGCAGGGCTTGGGCCACCGCCGGGATCGCCTTGGGATCGTCCAGCGTGACCTGCTTGGCGACCAGCGTGCGGCCTTCGCGCGCGGGGTCCACACGGCCGACCAGCCGACCTCCGGCGAGGACCGGCATCGCGAAGTAGCCGTACACCCGCTTCGGCTTGGGGACGTATGCCTCCAGGCGGTGGGTGAATCCGAAGAGCCGCTCCGTGCGCGCCCGCTCCCAGATCAGGGAGTCGAAAGGGGACAGGAGCGTCGTCCGGTGGCGGCCGCGCGGCGGGGTCTGAAGGGCCGCCGGGTCCGCCCAGGCAGGCTTGCCCCAGCCCTCGACCGTCACCGGGACCAGGCCAGAGTCCGCGATCACCGCGTCGACCTGTTCGCCCTTGAGACGGTGGTAGTCCGCGATGTCCGCGCGCGTGCCGACCCCGAGCGACTGACCGGCGAGCCCCACGAGACGGCGCAGGCACTCGGCGTCGTCCAGCTGGTCGTGGAGGAGTGCCTCGGGAACGGCGCGCTCGGCGAGGTCGTACACGCGCTTCCAGCCACGGCGCTCCACGCAGACCACTTCGCCGTACATCAGCGCACGCTCCACCGCGACCTTGGTGCCGGACCAGTCCCACCACTCGCTGGTCTTCTTCGCACCCCCCAGGTCTGTGGCCGTGAGGGGGCCTTCTGCGCGCAACTGCTTGATGACCTGGTCGTAGACCCCGTCCGGGAGCGTGTGGTTCCAGTGCGGCCGGGCGCGGTAGGCCCGGCGACGGAAGGCGAAGTGGGGCCACTCCTCGATGGGGAGGATGCATGCGGCGTGCGACCAGTACTCGAACGCGTGGGGCCGGGCCGCGGTCATGCCGTCCGACGGCGAAGTCCAGTACGCCGTGTCGACCGTCCTACGGCCTATGGCGCCGAGGCGGGCGTACGGGATGAGTTCGTGGGAGCGGGCAAGGACCGAGATGGTGTCGAGCTGGACCGCTCCGAGGTGGCGGAGCACTCCGCGGACACCGGACTTGCGGTCGGGTGCGCCGAGGAAACCCTGCGCGCGCAGGGCGATGCGGCGAGCTTCGTCGGCGGTCAGTTCGGTGGTGGGACGCGGGAGACTCGGCATGGGCACACCGTAGAGGGCGGCACTGACAACGGGCCGGGCGCGGGCGCCGACCGGTCCCGCGCTAAGCGCGCGCCGGCAGATACGGTGCCGACGACGGCAGGCCCAGGTCCGACGGTAGGAGCGAGCCCACCCAGCAGTCCCGCAGCACACCCTTGTTGTTGACGGCGGAGCGCAGGGTGCCCTCGACGGTGAAGCCCGCGCGCTCGGCGACCGCCCGGGACCCCGCGTTGCCGACCTCCGCACGCCATTCCACACGGTCGATCGACATCTGGGTGAAGGCCCAGCGCGACGCGGCGAGTGTCGCCTCCGTGATGTAGCCGTTGCCCCGGTGTTCCTTCGCCGTCCAAAAGCCCACCTCCGCGACGCCGGGTGAGCGCATCGTCAGACCGAGCATGCCCACCAGCTCCCCGGAGGGGAGGAAGGCACCGAAGGTGAACATCGAGGCGTCCGCCCAACCGTCGGGCACCATCTGACCGGTGAACCCCTCCGCGTGCTCACGCAAGTACGGTGACGGGATGGTGGTCCAGCGCTGGATGTCGGGGTCCTGTACGGCCGCGTACACCGCGTCGGTGTCCTGCGGGCCAACGGGCCGCAGGAGAAGGCGTGCGGTGGTCAGGGTGACGGGGTCCATCGCCCGATTCTGCTCGGTCGGCCGTCGCATCGCCATGGCTTTTCGCGACGTGCCGCCAATATCCCTCACGCGCCCCGCCACGCCGACGGCGACATCGCTCACCTCTGGGTGAGAGCCCCGTTACTTTTCGTGGCAAGGGCGCGGCACCTTCGGCGACGCCCGTCCGTTGTCCTAGTGGCTGTCACCGGCAGACCTCCCGGCGTGGTGGGGTCCTCGCTTACGATGGCCGTTGCTCGATCCCTCATATGCAACCGACCGTCCCAGGCCCGACCGGCAAGGAGACAAACCCCCGTGTCCGTCCTCTCGAAGATCATGCGTGCAGGCGAAGGCAAGATCCTGCGCAAGCTGCACCGCATCGCGGACCAGGTCAACTCCATCGAAGAGGACTTCATCAGCCTCTCCGACGCCGAGCTGCGGGCCCTCACCGACGAGTACAAGCAGCGGTACGCCGACGGCGAGAGCCTCGACGACCTGCTGCCCGAGGCCTTCGCCACCGTGCGCGAGGCCGCAAAGCGTGTCCTCGGCCAGCGGCACTACGACGTGCAGCTGATGGGCGGGGCCGCGCTTCATCTCGGTTATGTCGCCGAGATGAAGACCGGTGAGGGCAAGACGCTCGTCGGCACCCTGCCCGCGTATCTGAACGCCTTGTCCGGTGACGGCGTCCACATCGTCACGGTCAACGACTACCTGGCCGAGCGCGACTCCGAGATGATGGGCCGCGTCCACAAGTTCCTGGGCCTGTCCGTCGGCTGCATCCTCGCCAACATGACCCCGGCTCAGCGCCGTGAGCAGTACGCCTGCGACATCACCTACGGCACGAACAACGAGTTCGGCTTCGACTACCTGCGCGACAACATGGCGTGGTCGCAGGACGAACTGGTCCAGCGTGGCCACAACTTCGCCGTCGTCGACGAGGTCGACTCCATCCTCGTCGACGAGGCCCGTACGCCGCTGATCATCTCCGGCCCGGCCGACCAGGCCACCAAGTGGTACGGCGACTTCTCCAAGCTGGTCACGCGGCTGAAGAAGGGCGAGGCGGGCAACACCCTCAAGGGCATCGAGGAGACCGGCGACTACGAGGTCGACGAGAAGAAGCGCACGGTCGCCATCCACGAGTCCGGGGTCGCCAAGGTCGAGGACTGGCTGGGCATCGACAACCTGTACGAGTCGGTGAACACCCCGCTGGTGGGTTACCTGAACAACGCCATCAAGGCCAAGGAACTCTTCAAGAAGGACAAGGACTACGTCGTCATCGACGGCGAGGTCATGATCGTTGACGAGCACACCGGCCGTATCCTCGCCGGCCGCCGCTACAACGAGGGCATGCACCAGGCGATCGAGGCGAAGGAAGGGGTGGACATCAAGGACGAGAACCAGACGCTCGCGACGATCACCCTGCAGAACTTCTTCCGCCTCTACAACAAACTTTCCGGCATGACCGGTACGGCGATGACCGAGGCCGCCGAGTTCCACCAGATCTACAAGCTCGGTGTGGTCCCGATCCCGACCAACAAGCCGATGGTCCGCAAGGACCAGTCGGACCTGATCTACCGCACCGAGGTCGCGAAGTTCGAGGCGGTCGTCGACGACATCGCCGAGAAGCACGAGAAGGGCCAGCCGATCCTCGTCGGCACCACGTCGGTCGAGAAGTCCGAGTACCTGTCCCAGCAGCTGAGCAAGCGCGGCATCCAGCACGAGGTGCTGAACGCCAAGCAGCACGACCGCGAGGCCGTGATCGTCGCCCAGGCCGGCCGCAAGGGCGCCGTCACGGTGGCCACGAACATGGCCGGCCGTGGTACGGACATCAAGCTCGGCGGCAACCCCGAGGACCTCGCCGAGGCCGAGCTGCGACAGCGTGGACTCGACCCCGAGGAGCACATCGAGGAGTGGGCCGCGGCGCTGCCCGCCGCTCTGACGAAGGCGGAGCAGGCGGTCAAGGCCGAGAAGGAGGAGGTCGAGGAGCTGGGCGGCCTCTACGTCCTGGGCACCGAGCGGCACGAGTCGCGCCGTATCGACAACCAGCTGCGCGGTCGCTCCGGCCGTCAGGGCGACCCCGGCGAGTCCCGCTTCTACCTGTCGCTGGGCGACGACCTGATGCGCCTGTTCAAGGCTCAGATGGTCGAGCGCGTGATGTCGATGGCGAACGTCCCGGACGACGTGCCGATCGAGAACAAGATGGTCACGCGCGCGATCGCGTCCGCCCAGTCGCAGGTCGAGACGCAGAACTTCGAGACCCGGAAGAACGTCCTCAAGTACGACGAGGTCCTCAACCGGCAGCGCGAGGTCATCTACGGTGAGCGGCGCCGTGTCCTGGAGGGCGAGGATCTGCAGGAGCAGATCGAGCACTTCATGAACGACACGATCGACGCGTACGTGGCCGCCGAGAGCGCCGAGGGCTTCGCCGAAGAGTGGGACCTGGACCGGCTGTGGGGTGCCTTCAAGCAGCTCTACCCGGTGAAGGTCACCATCGAGGAGCTGGAGGAAGCCGCCGGTGATCGGGCCGGGCTGACTGCCGAGTTCATCACCGAGTCCATCAAGGACGACATCCTCGAGCAGTACCGGCAGCGTGAGGAGCAGCTCGGCTCCGAGATCATGCGCGAGCTGGAGCGCCGGGTCGTGCTGTCGGTCCTGGACCGCAAGTGGCGCGAGCACCTCTATGAGATGGACTACCTCCAGGAGGGCATCGGCCTGCGCGCGATGGCGCAGAAGGACCCGCTGGTCGAGTATCAGCGCGAGGGCTTCGACATGTTCACCGCGATGATGGAGGGCATCAAGGAGGAGTCCGTCGGCTATCTGTTCAACCTGGAGGTCCAGGTCGAGCAGCAGGTCGAGGAGGTCCCTGTCGAGGACGCGACGCCGAGCCTGGAGAAGGAGGAGGCGGTGGCCGCGCAGGCGGCCCGCCCGGAGATCCGTGCCAAGGGGCTCGACGCCCCGCAGCGGCGCGACCGACTGCACTTCTCCGCGCCGACCGTGGACGGCGAGGGCGGCATCGTCGAGGGCGACCTCACCAGCGACGAACCGGTGCGCTCGGAGGCGGACGGCCTCACGCGCGCGGAGCGCCGCAAGCAGGCGAAGGGCGGGCGGCGCCGCAAGAAGTGACGAAGCGTCCGGCGGCGGAGCGGTCGGCCTTCGCCGGGGCGGCGGGCGTATCCGCCGCATGGCGTTGACACGGTTGTGTGTGGGGCCGGGCACCTCTGGGTGCCCGGCCCCACGTGTCGTTCGCGTCTCGTGCCGTCTACGTCAGTCGTCGTCCGTGTGCGGCATGCGCGGGCCGCCCAGTTCCACCGCCGCGCAGCGCCAGCGATGGTCCGGTCCGCACTCCAGGCGGAACGCCATCGCGCGCAACTGGTCGCCGGCGCCGATGCGGGCGAAGGCCTCGATGGCGCCGGGGCGCGGGACGAAGTAGCCGATGTCCCGGACGACCGGACGGGTGCCGCGAGTGCGCAGCGGGCCGCGCAGGGCGAGCCAGGCCAACTCGTCGTAGGCCCGGCCGACCGTGTGGCGGAGCATGCTGTGGACCGGCCGCTGCCCGCTCAGCACGGACAGGAGACGGTCGGCGAAGACATCGGTGGGGCGGACGTGCGGGGCGGGTCTGGGCGGCGCGCTGACGGCCGCCGCAGCGGCTGGGCGCGTCCCGCTCGCGACGGCCCGGGCGTGCGGCGCGTCGGGAGCGGTCGGCGCAGCCGGTCCGCCCGTGACGGCCGGCGTGCGTGACGAGGGCGCGCTCTCGGTCGCACGGGAGGGGTTGTTTCCCGTCCCTGTGGGAGCCGCGCCCTGGCCGGGCAGCACCCGGGACGTGCTCCGGCCCGGTGTCGTCCGGCGGGGCGTGCTGCCCGGGCGGCGGGTGTCGTGGCGGACCGGTGGGCGGGTGCCAGGGCGCTCGTTCCTCGTCATCGCTCTGTTCCTCGTCATCACCTTGTGCATGGGGATCCCCGTTCGCGATGCCGGTTGATACCGGCCGGTAACTTCTTGGTGGGGACCTTGTACGGGGTGGGGGACCTTGCCCGCAAGGAAGCCAGGCGCGTGCCGGAGCGGCCGGAGGGTTCACTCGTAAGGGTGGAGGGCGGGGCTGAAACCCTTGCGACGGCTGGGGCGGACCGGGTGATTGGCGGGCACCCCGATTGACGCCGTGGGTAGGTGTTACGGGGACCCGAAAGGGGACACCCGCACGTATCCTGGGGTGACTCGCAGGAGGCGGGGAACGATCTCCGCGGGGACTGTCACGGGCGGTCCGGCCGCCCCTACCCACTACGAAAGCGGCTCGTCATGCGCGTCTACGTCCCCCTGACCCTCTCCGGTCTCGCCGAGGCGTACAAGACAGGCGAGCTGGGGGCGGGGCCCGTCGCCGCCTACGCCGTCACACCCGCGCTGCGCGAGTGGTACCTCTCCGACGACATCGAGGAACTGGAGTACGCGGCGCTGAACCGGGCCGCGCTGGCCTCCCTGCGGCTGCTGGCGGGGGATCCGGGTGCGCCGCGGCGGCGGGTCGTCGTCGCGGTCGACGTACCGGACGGGGCGGCGGCGTCCGACCCCGACCGCGGCCTCGACCCGGCGGCGCTCGGTGAGGTGCGGGTGGCCGGGGCCGTGCCGCTGGCGAAGGCGGCCGCGGTGCACGTCGACGCGGCCGACGCGGAGTCGGACGTGACCGCGGCGGCCCAGGCGCTGCAGGCCGCGGACCGCGGGGACGACGACGCGCAGTTCGTCGTGGACGGCGCCGAGGACCACGAGCTGCTGTGGTTCGCGACGCAGGAGATTCCGAACCTGCTGGGTCTCGGGGACTGACCGGGCGTTCACCGGCGTCCGGTGCCCGCGCGGGGTGGATGTCGGTGGGCCCGGGTACTTTTTGCGCCATGGGGACGTACGGAAGCGCGCACATCGTCTGGGACTGGAACGGGACGCTGTTCCACGACAATGACGCGATCATCGGGGCGACGAACGCCGCATTCGCCGAGCTGGGCCTGGAGCCGATCACTCTGGAGCGGTACCGGGCGCTGTACTGCGTACCGGTGCCGAGGTTCTACGAGCGGCTGATGGGACGAATGCCGACGGACGCCGAGTGGACGATCATGGACGAGACCTTCCACCGGTACTACGCCCGGCACCGGCTCGGCTGCGGGCTCACCGAGGGCGCGGCGGAGCTCCTCGCGGGATGGCGGTCGGCGGGCCGCAGCCAGTCGCTCCTCAGCATGTACGGGCATGACGATCTCGTCCCGCTGGTCAGGGGATTCGGGATCGAGACGCACTTCCTGCGGGTGGAGGGCAGGACCGGCCCCTCCGGCGGCAGCAAGGCCGAACACATGGTGCGGCACATACAGGCACTGCGCGGCGTCGAACCGACGCGCACGGTGGTGATCGGGGACGCCGCGGACGACGCGGTCGCCGCCCGGCACGTCGGGGCGCGCGCGGTGCTCTACACCGGCGGTTCCCACAGCCGCGCCAGCCTCGAGAAGGTCGGCGTACCGGTGGTCGACACATTGGAGGAGGCGGTCGACGAGGCCGAGCGGCTGGCGGAGTGAACTGGTGCGGCGTCCTGGCCCTGTCCGGAGTTGCCCGCCTGCGCCGCGGCGTTCGGACAGGCCCCATGGGCACCGCACCGTGACCGGCGCCGGCTCAGGTCACCGGCGCCTTCGCTCGCAGGACCGTCAGGAACTCGCGCATCCAGCGGGGGTGGTCCGGCCAGGCGCGGGACGAGACGAGGGCGCCGTCGACCACCGCCTCGGCGTCCTGGAATGCCGCACCGGCCGCCTGCATGTCCAGCTCAAGGGCCGGATAGGCGGTGACGTGCCGTCCGCGCAGAGCGTCGACCGCGGCGGTGAGCAAGGGGCCGTGGCAGATCTGGGCGACCGGCTTGTCCGTGTCGAAGAACGACTTGAGGATCTTGCGGAGTTCGGGATCGTTGCGCAGGTACTCCGGTGCGCGCCCGCCAGGAATCACAAGGGCGACGTACTCTCCGGGGTCGACTTCGGAGAAGGCGAGGTCGGCGGGCCAGGTGTAGCCGGGTTTCTCGGTGTAGGTGTCGAAGCCGGGTTCGAAATCGTGGACGACAAAGTGGAGTTTCTTGCGGGTGGGGGCCGCGATGTCCACGTCGTAACCCTCCTCACGCAGTCGCTGGTAGGGGTACAGGACCTCCAGTGATTCCGCGGCGTCGCCGGTGACGATCAGGATCTTCTGCGTCATGTTCGCCGAGCTCCCCTCGGTCGTGCGGACACTCCGGTGGGATTCTTCCCCCGGTGACGCGTCTTTGCGGCGGGGTTTCCCCACGGGGACCGCCGCTTGTACACGGCATTGCCCCCTTCGCCCCTGTGCAGAACGTCAAATTTCGACCCCCTGTTTTGTACACATACGGCTCATGACGTTTCCCCCGTCGAGAGCGATAGCCTTGTGGCGTGATCAGCGCGATACGTCGCGGGGACGCTGCCGTCCCTGCCCTGCGCCCGGTGAGCACGGACGACATCCGTGACCGGGCGGCGGTCGCTGATCTTCACAGACGGGGCCGGTCGGGAAGGGTGCCGCAGGCGCCCGACAGGGCGACCGGGGCGCCGGGGACGCGGGAGGCGCACCATGCGCCGAGAGCAATGTCACAGCCGCCGAGGATGCCGGAAATGGCCGATAACCCCTCACCCATCTCTCCATGCGGCATAACGTCGGATCAGACCGGACACCCCGCGTCTCGGCGTTACGTCGGAGAAGATCCCGTATTTCCTTCTACGTCACGCAACGGCGCGCGACAGGAGCCAGAGGACAATGCAGACCAAGCTGGACGAAGCCAAGGCCGAGCTGCTCGAAAGGGCTGCCCGGGTAGCTGAGAACAGCCCGGTCGGGGGGCACCTACCGACTGGGACGACGGGCGAGGGCACCCCCGACCGGGACACCGTGCTCGCGTTCCTCCAGCGCTACTACCTGCACACCTCCCCGGAAGACCTGGCCGGTCGCGACCCGGTGGACGTGTTCGGCGCCGCGTTCTCGCACTACAGACTGGCCGAGACGCGCCCGCAGGGCACGGCCAACGTGCGGGTCCACACTCCGACGGTCGAGGAGAACGGCTGGACCTGCAGTCACTCCGTCGTCGAGGTCGTCACCGACGACATGCCGTTCCTGGTCGACTCCGTGACGAACGAGCTGTCCCGGCAGGGACGCGGTATCCACGTCGTCGTCCATCCTCTGTTCGTCGTCCGCCGTGACGTGACCGGCAAGCTCCTCGAGGTGCTGCCCGACGCGTCGGGCAGCGACCTGCCGCACGACGCGCACGTCGAGTCGTGGATCCACGTCGAGATCGACCGCGAGACCGACCGGGCCGACCTGAAGCAGATCACCGCCGATCTGCTGCGTGTCCTGTCCGACGTCCGCGAGGCCGTCGAGGACTGGGAGAAGATGCGGGAGGCGGCGCTGAGCGTCGCCGAGGGGCTCCCCGAGGAGTCCGTCCCCGGCGACCTGCCCAAGGCGGAGGTCGAGGAGGCCCGCGAGCTGCTGCGCTGGCTGGCCGCCGACCACTTCACCTTCCTCGGCTACCGCGAGTACCACCTGCGTGACGACGACTCGCTGGCCGCCTTGCCCGGCACCGGACTGGGCATACTGCGCTCCGACCCGCAACACGCCGGTGAGGACAGCCACCCGGTGAGCCCCTCCTTCGAGCGGCTGCCGGCCGACGCCCGCGCCAAGGCCCGTGAGCACAAGCTGCTGATCCTCACCAAGGCCAACAGCCGCGCGACCGTGCACCGGCCCTCGTACCTCGACTACGTCGGCGTGAAGAAGTTCGACGAGCAGGGCAACGTCATCGGCGAGCGCCGTTTCCTCGGCCTGTTCTCGTCCGCGGCCTACACCGAGTCCGTGCGCCGTGTGCCGGTCGTCCGGCGCAAGGTCGCCGAGGTCCTCAAGGGCGCCGGGTTCTCGCCCAACAGCCACGACGGCCGCGACCTGCTCCAGATCCTGGAGACCTACCCCCGCGACGAGCTGTTCCAGACGCCGGCCGACGAGCTGCGCTCCATCTCCACCTCCGTCCTCTACCTGCAGGAACGCCGCCGTCTGCGGCTCTACCTGCGTCAGGACGAGTACGGGCGCTACTACTCGGCCCTCGTCTACCTGCCGCGCGACCGCTACACCACCGGCGTCCGGCTGCGGATCATCGACATCCTGAAGGAGGAGCTCGGCGGCATCAGCGTCGACTTCACGGCCTGGAACACCGAGTCGATCCTCTCCCGGCTGCACTTCGTGGTCCGCGTCCCGCAGGGCACCGAGCTGCCGCAGCTTTCCGACACCGACAGGGAGCGCATCGAGGCGCGACTCGTCGAGGCCGCCCGTTCCTGGGCCGATTCCTTCTCCGAGGCGCTGAACGCCGAACTCGGCGAGGAGCGCGCCGCCGAGCTGCTGCGCCGCTACGCGGCCGCCTTCCCGGAGGGTTACAAGGCCGACCACACGCCGCGTGCCGCGGTCGCCGACCTCGTTCACCTGGACCAGCTCACCGGCGAGGAGGGCAAGAACTTCGCCCTCAGCCTGTACGAGCCCGTGGGCGTCGGCCCCGACGAGCGCCGCTTCAAGATCTACCGCAAGGGCGAGGCCGTCTCGCTCTCCGCCGTCCTGCCCGTGCTCAACCGGCTCGGTGTCGAGGTCGTCGACGAGCGCCCGTACGAGCTGCGCTGCTCGGACCGCACGACCGCGTGGATCTACGACTTCGGTCTGCGCCTGCCCAAGTCCCTGACCGGCAACGGCGACCTCGGCGACGACGCCCGTGAGCGGTTCCAGGACGCCTTCGCCGCCACCTGGACCGGTCAGGCCGAGAACGACGGCTTCAACTCCCTCGTGCTGAGCGCCGGGCTCACCTGGCGGCAGGCGATGGTGCTGCGGGCGTACGCCAAGTACCTGCGCCAGGCCAATTCGACCTTCAGCCAGGACTACATGGAGGACACCCTCCGTAACAACGTCCACACCACCCGGCTGCTGGTCTCGCTCTTCGAGGCGCGGATGTCGCCGGAGCGGCAGCGGGCCGGTCTCGAACTGACCGACGCCCTGCTGGAAGAGCTGGACGCCGCCCTCGACCAGGTCGCCTCGCTCGACGAGGACCGGATCCTGCGCTCGTTCCTCACCGTCATCAAGGCGACCCTGCGCACCAACTTCTTCCAGGAGTCGCGGGACGGCAGGTGGCACGACTACGTCTCCATGAAGTTCGACCCGCAGGCCATCCCGGATCTTCCGGCGCCGCGTCCGGCGTACGAGATCTGGGTGTACTCGCCGCGTGTCGAGGGCGTGCACCTGCGCTTCGGCAAGGTCGCGCGCGGCGGTCTGCGCTGGTCCGACCGGCGTGAGGACTTCCGTACCGAGATCCTCGGCCTGGTCAAGGCGCAGATGGTGAAGAACACCGTCATCGTGCCGGTGGGCGCAAAGGGCGGGTTCGTCGCCAAGCAGCTGCCGGACCCGGCCGTGGACCGCGACGCATGGCTCGCGGAGGGCGTGCGCAGCTACAAGACGTTCATCTCGGCGCTGCTCGACATCACCGACAACATGGTGGCCGGCGAGGTCGTGCCGCCGGCGGGCGTGGTCCGGCACGACTCGGACGACACCTACCTCGTCGTCGCCGCGGACAAGGGCACGGCGACGTTCTCGGACATCGCCAACGAGGTCGCCGGGGAGTACAACTTCTGGCTGGGCGACGCCTTCGCCTCGGGCGGCTCGGCCGGCTACGACCACAAGGGGATGGGCATCACCGCCCGCGGTGCCTGGGAGTCCGTCAAGCGGCACTTCCGGGAGCTGGGCGTGAACACCCAGGCCGAGGACTTCACCGTGGTCGGCATCGGTGACATGTCCGGTGACGTGTTCGGCAACGGCATGCTGCTGTCCGAGCACATCCGCCTGGTCGCGGCCTTCGACCACCGGCACATCTTCATCGACCCGAACCCGGACGCGGCGACCTCGTACGCCGAGCGCCGCCGCCTGTTCGAGCTGCCGCGCTCCTCGTGGGCCGACTACAACACCGAGCTGCTGTCGGCGGGCGGCGGTGTGTTCCCCCGTACCGCCAAGTCGGTCCCGGTCAACGCGCACATCCGCGAGGCTCTCGGCCTCGAGCGTGGCGTCACCAAGATGACCCCGGCCGACCTGATGAAGGCGATCCTCAAGGCGCCCGTCGACCTGCTGTGGAACGGCGGTATCGGCACGTACGTCAAGTCGTCGGCGGAGTCGAACGCGGACGTCGGCGACAAGGCCAACGACGCCATCCGCGTCGACGGCCGGGATCTGCGGGTCAAGGTCGTCGGCGAGGGCGGCAACCTGGGCCTGACCCAGCTCGGCCGGATCGAGTGCGCCCAGCACGGCGGCAAGATCAACACCGACGCGATCGACAACAGCGCCGGTGTGGACACCTCCGACCACGAGGTGAACATCAAGATCCTGCTCAACGCGGTCGTGGCGAACGGCGATCTGACCGTCAAGCAGCGCAACAAGCTGCTCGCCCAGATGACCGACGAGGTCGGCACCCTGGTGCTGCGCAACAACTACGCGCAGAACACGGCGATCGCCAACGCCCTGTTCCAGTCCAAGGACATGATGAACGCGCAACAGCGCTTCATCCGTCACCTGGTGCGCGAGGGCCACCTCGACCGGGCGCTGGAGTTCCTGCCCACCGACCGGCAGATCCGCGAGCGGCTGAGCACCGGACAGGGCCTGACCGGTCCTGAGACGGCCGTCCTGCTGGCATACACGAAGATCACGGTCTCCAGGGAGCTGCTGGAGACGTCGCTGCCCGACGACCCGTACCTGCGCACCCTGCTGCACGAGTACTTCCCGACGGCGCTGCGCAAGAAGTTCCTCGACCAGATCGACCAGCACGCGCTGCGCCGGGAGATCGTGACGACCCTGCTGGTCAACGACACGGTCAACACGGGCGGTACCAGCTTCCTGCACCGTATGCGCGAGGAGACGGGCGCGTCGCTGGAGGAGATCGTCAGGGCGCAGACGGCGTCCCGCGCGATCTTCCACTCCAGCGAGGTGTGGGACGCGGTCGAGGCACTCGACAACGAGGTCGACGCCGACGTCCAGACCCGTATCCGTCTGCACTCGCGCCGTCTGGTGGAGCGCGGCACGCGCTGGCTGCTCAACAACCGGCCGCAGCCGCTGGAGCTGTCCGCGACGATCGAGTTCTTCAAGGACCGCGTCGAGCAGGTCTGGGGCGAGCTGCCCAAGCTGCTGCGCGGCGTGGACCTGGAGTGGTGGCAGCAGGTCTACGACGAGATGACGGGCGCCGGCGTCCCGGACGAACTCGCCACGCGGGTGGCCGGGTTCTCCTCCGCCTTCCCCGCGCTCGACATCGTGTCGGTGGCCGACCGCATGGGCAAGGACCCGATGGCCGTCGCCGAGCTCTACTACGACCTCGCCGACCGGCTGCGGATCACCCAGCTCCTGGACCGCATCATCGAACTGCCGCGGATCGACCGCTGGCAGTCCATGGCCCGCGCGGCCATCCGCGAGGACCTCTTCGCGGCCCACGCGGGTCTGACGGCCGAGATCCTGTCCGTGGGCAACGGTGCCTCCACCCCGGAGCAGCGCTTCAAGGCCTGGGAGGAGAAGAACGCGGCGATCCTGACCCGGGCGCGCGCCACCCTGGACGAGATCTCGAGTTCGGACTCCTTCGACCTCGCGAACCTGTCGGTCGCGATGCGTACGATGCGGACGCTGCTGCGGACGCACGGCTAGACCCGCTACGACGGCGGGGCGCCCGATCACTGTGGGGCGCCCCGCCGTCGTATCCGCGCTTTGCCTCCAGCCCGCTCGCCCCAGCGGGCTTTCTTGTCAACATCTCGCGGAATTCTGGCACTGAATTTACCTTTTCCTGTTAAACGGGACATTCGGTCAATCGATTCGGCGTGATCGTCAGACGAGTGTGGAGGACCCGTACGCGTGAGTGTGAACCTCTCCGAGAGGCGGCCCAGGGTTGCTCGCCCGGCCGTCGAGACCGTCGTCCCCGTTCCCGCCCCGGCATTCGGACGGGTCCGGCGGATCGCGGTCGAGGTGGTCAAGTTCGGGGTCGTCGGCGGCAGCGGTGTCGCGGTGAACTTCCTCGTCTTCAACTCCCTGTTGCGTGTCCTGGACTGGGCGCCGATGACGGCGACTGTGCTCGCCAGCGTCATCGCGATGGGCAGCAACTACCTCGGCTTCCGCTTCTTCGCCTACCGGGACCGGGCCTCGCGCACCCGGCAGCAGATCGCCCTGTTCTTCTTGTTCAGCGGTGTGGGCGTGGTGATGGAGAGCGTGCTGTTCTACCTCTGCTACCAGAGCCTGGGCATGAACGGGCCGGTCGGCTCCAACGTGGCCAAGGCGCTGTCGATCGTGCTGGCGTCGGTGTTCCGCTTCCTGGTGTACCGGACGTGGGTGTTCCACCACCGGGCGAAACAGGGCGCCGGCGCACGATGAGCATCTCGACGGAAGGGGGTGGCGGGATACCACGGGCCGGAGGCGCCGGAAGCCGGCCCGAAGGACCCGGAGCGTCGCTCGTGGGCGCCGGGACGCCGCGCGGGATATCCGGCCTCACGCTGTGGGCGGCGGTGGTGCTGCTCCTCGTGCTGATGCTGCTCGTCATCCTCCGGCTGCCGTGGATCGGTGACCTGGGGATGCACGCGGCGACCGTGGAACGGCTGCGGCATCGGCTGCTCGATCCCGGCAATCCGCTGGTCGACGAGAACACCTCGAGCCCGTACTACTCGCCGTGGACCGTCTTCCTCGGCGTCGTCGCCCGTGTCACCGGGCTGTCCGTCTGGGTCGTGCTCCGCATCGGTGCGCTGATCAGCCTGACGCTGCTGGTGACGGGCGTGTGGCGGTACGTGCGGACGCTGAGCGCCCACCGCCTCGCGCCCCCGCTGGCCCTGCTGTGCGTGGTGTTCCTGTGGGGCACGCAGGTCTTCGACTGGAGCGGCTTCATCGCGCTCGACTCGCTGGCGCTGACGGTGGCCTATCCGAGCGTGTTCGCGCTGGGGCTGTCCTTCCACTTCTGGGCGCTGCTGGCGCGTGCGCTGAAGCGCGGGCCCGTCGCCGGGTGGTCCGGATGGGCTGTCTTCCTGGGGCTCGGCGCATTGTGGGCGGTGGTCCTGCTCAGCCATCAGTTCACCGGAGTGGTGGCGACGCTGGGCGCGCTGGCGACCCTGGTCGGAACGCGGGCCGGGTGGCGAGTCTGGCCGCGGCTCGGGGCCGGGCTCGTACTCGGGGTGGTCGTGCTCGCGCTGTGGCCGTACTACGACTTCTTCGCGCTGTTGCGCGCGGGAGGCCTCGAGGCGATCCACCGTTCGCTGTACCGGGATCTGCTCGCACGGTTCTGGCTTGTGCTGGCCGGTGTGGTGGCGCTCGGCGTACGGGGGTGGCGCGACCGTCGGGATCCCCTGGTGGTGTTCTTCCTGCTCGGGGCGCTGGTGTTCGCGGTCGGCGGGCTGACCGGGCACTACTCGTGGGGGCGGGCGCTGCCGGCGGCGCTGATCCCGGCGCAGGTCGCGGTGGCCGTGGAGGTGGCCGGGGCGGGGCGCGGGCTACTGCGGAACGCGGGGGCCGTGCTGCTGACCGGGGCGCTGGCCGTGGGGGTATGGGCGCAGGCCGGGACCGTCGGGTATGTGGTGGGGCGAAGCGCGTTGCCCGGGGCGATCACGGCGAAGTACCGGGAGCCGTGGGCGGGCTACCACTGGATCACGCCGTGGGTGCGCTACGGGGACGTGGTGATGGCCAGGACAATGACCGCGCGGCAGATTCCGGCGTACGGGGCGTACACCGTGGCGCCCGGGTACCCGGACTTCTTCCTGCCCGACGCGGCGAAGCGGGAGACGGCGGTGCGGACGTACTTCGCGGCAGGTGCGTCGCGGGATGCGCGTGTTGGCGTACTGCGGGCGTACGGGGTGCGGTGGGTGGTGCAGTGGCCGTCGGACGGCGGGTTGCCGGCCGGGGACCGGGCGTTGCGGCGGGTGGCTTCGGGGCCGACGGGGCAGGTGTTGTACGAGGTGATGCGCTGAGGGGGTGCCCCGTGGCCCTCCGCGGGGGCTCCGCCCCCTTGACCTCGGTTCGGGCTGTCGGTGGGGGCGGAGCGCGGGTCCCGGGTCAGCGCAGGGCGCTGCGGACCAGGCGGGCCGCCTGGCGTATCCGCGGGCCCGCCACCTTGCGGACCATCGGGTGCACCCGGGCGGTGACGCCCACCGGGCGCCAGCGGATCTGGAGACGGCCCGGTATCCGGCCCTCCGGTTCCACCGTCACCCGGTGGGGCAGTGTGCCCACCTGGGTCGCCGTGCGGGTCGGGAAGGTCAGGGGGGCCAGCAGGACACCCGAATTGGTCAGGCCCTGGTGGTTCAGCTCCAGCACCGGGTGACGGATGCCGTCGAAGCCGTGCACGGGCAGCCGTGCCGCCGCCAGGTCCATCCTGACCCGGCCCTCGAAGACCCCGGGACGGACCGGGTCGAGGCGGAAGGCCGTCACCAGGCGGCGCCGACCGGGCTTGACCACGACGCTCGCCCGTTGCGGACCCACGGGCAGGCGCAGGCCCGGGTCGTAGGTGCGGACGGAGAGGTCGACGCAGGCCCCCGGGCCCGGTGCAACGGACGTGATCTCGTGACGGAACCGCGCGCTCGGGAAGGGGCGTTGCTCCAACTCCAGGTCGGTGACGTCCAGTTCGCGGCGAGCCCAGGCCGAGGACGGAATCCGTGTGCCCCAGTACGTCACGCCCGACGGGTCCGTCACCGTCTCGCGGGGAGCCACCTCCTGCCCCAGCCCCCGCGCTGCCGCCCGGGCCTCCGCCAGCCGTCGTTCGCGTACGAGCTGGATCACCACTCGTTCCATGCGCGACAGCCGCGCGAACGCGTCCGGGGCCAGCGTCTCCAGGTACGGCGTGACCAGGTCGGCGAAACCGGCCAGCCATTCCTCGTCGCGGTAGGGCAGATCACCCGCGTACATGCGGAAGTCGTGCTGGAGGAACTTGAAGTCCTTGTCCGGCCGGAGCCCTTCGTGGCCGCTGTCGGTCAGGAACTCGTCTATAAGTTTCTGCACGTGGATGCGGTCACGGACGTTCGTGAGCTTGTGCCGCTGGTTGGAGATCGACGCCGACTCCGCGGCCACGAACGGCGCTATGTACCACCGGTACACCGGTTCCGGAACGACCGTGAAGGAACGTGCCAGACAGTACGCCTGCGCTGAGAAAAGCTGGTCCTCGTAGTGGATCCCCTCGGGGAAGCGCAGCGCGTGCCGGTCCAGGAACTCCCGCCGGTACATCTTGCTCGTCGACAGGTGCTCGAAGAGCAGGCCCGGCTCCGACTCGATGCTCTCGACCGTGCGCCGCTCGGCGACCAGGTGCGGCATCCAGATGGAGCGGCGGCCCGTGTCGACCCGGATCCGCTCCACCGCCCCCATGGCGAAGTCGATGTCACGTTCACGGTGTGCGGCCAGCAACAACTCGACGGCGTTCGGTGGAAGTTCGTCGTCGCTGTCCAGGAACATCAGATAGGGCGCCCGCGCGATCTCCAGCGCCCGGTTGCGTGGGGCGCTGCAGCCGCCGCTGTTCTCCGGCAGGCGCAGGCTGCGCACGCGCGGGTCCGAAGCGGCCAGTCTCCGGGCCACCGACGGGGTGTCGTCCGTCGAGTGGTCGTCGCTGATGATCACCTCGATGTTCGTGTGCGTCTGCCGCAGCAGCGAGGCCACGGCGCGCGGCAGGCGCTCCGCGTCGTTGTACACGATGACAGTGATCGTCACATCGGGGCTCGTGGTCGTGGTCATCGGAAACTCCTTGCGTGGAAACCCCCGTCCTGAAGGGGGGAGGAAACGCATCCCCGGAACGGAGCCGCGCAGCAGCGAAATGGCTCCACCATTTCAGCGACAAGCCCGGTTCACAAGGCAGTTGATGCATCGTGATCATGGCGCGACACGGTCAGCGTGCCGTCGCCTCCTCGGGCGTCGGGGCCGGGCTGCGTTCGTCCACGGGGACGACCGGGGGGAGCGACTCCTCGCTCTCGCCCAGGAACACGCGGCGCACCACCCGCTCCGCCGCCCGCCCGTCGTCGAACTCGCAGAAGCGGCGCCGGAACGCGGCGAGCGCCTTCCTCGCGGCCTCGTCGCGCCATGCGTCCGTCTCGAAGACGGCCGCCAGCTCCTCCTGGGTGCGCGCGACCTGGCCCGGCGCCTCGGCCATCAGGTCGAAGTAGACACCGCGGGTCTTCGCGTACGTGTCCCAGTCGTCGGCGTAGATCACGATCGGGCGGTTCAGGTTGGCGTAGTCGAACATGATGGACGAGTAGTCCGTGACCAGGGCGTCCGCCGCCAGGGAGAGCTCCTCCACCGGGTCGTACGACGACACGTCGATCACCCGGCCCGAGCGGCGCAGGCCGCTCAGCGGAGAGGTCGCGCCACCGTAGAAGTAGTGGCCGCGGACCAGCAGGACCGTGTCCTCGCCGAGCCGGTCGGCCAGCGACGCCAGGTCCAGGCGCGGGGTCCAGCCCGCCTCGTAGTCGCGGTGCGTGGGCGCGTACAGGATGGCCCGGCGGCCCGGGGCTATGCCCAGACGGTCGCGGATCGCACGGATCTGCTCGGCGGTCGCCGAGTAGAAGATGTCGTTGCGTGGATAGCCGTGGTCCAGCGGCGTGTAGCGCGAGGGGTACGCCCGCTCCCACATTCGGGTGGAGTGGCTGTTCGCCGAGATGCTGTAGTCCCACTTGTCTATGCGGGCCAACAGGGCGTCGAAGTCGAGGCCTCTGGAGGCGGTCGGGAACTCCAACTGGTCCAGGCCCATGCGCTTGAGCGGGGTTCCATGGTGGGTCTGGAGGTGGATCGCGTCCGGGCGCTTGACCACCGCGTTGGGGAAGTTGACGTTGTTGACCAGGTACTTGGCCCGGGCCATCACGTCCCAGTAGCGACGGGTGCCGGGCACGATGTGGTCCGTGCCGGGCGGCAGCAGCGCCGCCTCCTGCTGGGAGACCACCCACACCGGGTGGATGTGCGGGGCGAGTTCGGCGAGCTTCGCGGCGATCGCGGCCGGATTGCAGGCCACACCACGGCCCCAGTACGCGGAGAACACCGCCAGCCGGGGGTCGACGGGCTCGTTCAGGGCGCGCCGGTAGCGGTGTTCGCGCAGTTTCGCGTTCACCTTGCGTCTGCCCGTCACGACCGCCGACCTCACCTCGCGTCGCTTCTGGTTCGCGGCCTGGAAGGCGCGGTACTTGGTGTACGCGTTCTCCTCCAGGAGCGAGCGGCGGATGCCCTCGAAGCCGACCGGGCGCCGATGGTTCTCAGGCTGCCAGCGCACGGCGGCCCGGGACGCGCGGGCGAAGAACTCCCGCGCCGCTTCCTCCGGCATCCCGCTGCGGGCGAAGGTGCGGAGCAGTTCGCGGACCATGACGTCGTACAGGACCGCTCGCGGTCCCTTGGGCGCGCCCCGTTCCGCAAGGAGTTGGTGCAGCCGCTCGTACCACTCGATGAGCGCGTACCGCCGCGCGACGGGCACCGGCGGCAGGCTCTGCTCCCGCAACTCCCGTATCTCGTAGGCCACGTGATCCAGACAGGCGATCGCGTCGGCGCACAGGAGCACGGCGAGAGCGGTGTACGTCTCGTCGTCGGAGAAGTCCTCGCCCTCGGGGCCCGTGAACTCCCGGGAGGCGTCGAGGGAGGCCTGGTGGGCGCGCCAGAAGTCCGCGCGTACCACGCGGTTGCCCAGCACCGGGGTGAGCCGCAGAAGCTGGGGGAAGTCGGCGAGCGGGACGGCGCGGCGGCCTGCGCGGGCCAGGGTCCGGCCCTCCGCGCTGGGTGCGCCGGTCGCCTGCCAGGTGGAGCGGGCGTGGTTGACGACCAGCACGTCCACCGAGTCCCCGAGTTCCGCGGTGCGGTCGGCCACCGTGCGCAGGGTGCCCGCCGGTAGTCCGTCCTTGGCCTGCACGAAGTGCAGCCAGCGGCCGGTGGCCCGGGATGCGCCCGCTGCCCGCGCCGCGCCGTCGCTGGTGCCCTCCGGTAGCGGCAGCACCACCATCCGGGGATCCTGGGCCGCGCGCCGCTCCGCCTGCCGCCGGGCCCAGTCGCCGACGGTCGCGACGACGACCTCGGCCTCGGTGAACGGGTCGGCGGCGAGGGTGTCGAGCAGTTCGCCCAGGTGGCCTTGGGGATCGGGTCCGTGGACGACGACGCTCAGCCCTGGTTGCACTTGGCCTCCTTGTTCTTCTGACGCCCACGGCGGCACTGCTGCTGGTGGTGGCCAGCTACGCGGTGGACGACAACGCGGGGGAAAGCGGCAGGGTGACAACTACACGGTGGGTGACAACACGGTGAAAAACAACGCGTTCGAGTGATTCCGTGCTTCAGGAGAGAAGAGGTACTTTCCCGGCTTCGGGTTGCTCCTGCACTGGTTTCGACGGTTTCGACGGTTTCGACGGCTTGGGGGTGCTCGCGCCCTTCGGCTTGTCGCCCCCGCCGGTGAACGCCTCGTACTCCGCGAGGACGTCTTCCGTCGGACCGTCCATGCGCAGCACGCCGCGCTCCAGCCACAGCACCCGGTCGCAGGTGTCGCGGATCGACTTGTTGTTGTGGCTGACCAGGAAGACCGTGCCCGCGTGCCGGCGCAGTTCGCGGATGCGGTCCTCGGAGCGCTTCTGGAAGGAACGGTCGCCGGTGGCGAGGGCCTCGTCGATGAGGAGCACGTCGTGGTCCTTGGCGGCAGCGATGGAGAAGCGCAGGCGGGCGGCCATGCCGGAGGAGTACGTCCGCATGGGGAGCGTGATGAAGTCACCCTTCTCGTTGATGCCGGAGAAGTCGACGATGTCCTGGTAGCGCTCCTTGACCTGTTCCCGGGACATGCCCATGGCGAGGCCGCCGAGGTGGACGTTGCGCTCGCCCGTCAGGTCGTTCATCAGGGCCGCGTTCACGCCGAGGAGGGAAGGCTGGCCGCCCGTGTAGATCCTGCCGTTCTCGACGGGCAGCAGCCCCGCGATGGCCTTGAGCAGCGTCGACTTGCCGGAACCGTTCGTGCCGATCAGACCGATGGCCTCGCCCTTGTACGCGGTGAAGGAGACGTTCCTGACGGCGTGCACCCGGCGCATCCCCGCCGCCTTCTCCGCCTGTTTGCGGCGCAGGATGCGGTTGAGCGCGGCGGTGGCGGAGCCGCGGCCGGCGCCGGTGCCGTTGACCCGGTAGACGATGTCGACGCCCTCGCAGATGACGGTGGGGACGTGCTCGTCGTTCGGTGCGTCGTTCATGGGGTCAGCCACGGCCGTACCTCTCCTCAGCCTTCCAGAAGTAGATGAAGCCGCCGATGCCGGCGAGCAGGGCCCAGCCCGTCGCGTACGCCCACACATGGTGGGGAAGCTGACGGGCGTGGAAGCTGTCGATCAGCGCGAAGCGCATCAGATCGATGTAGACGGCGGCCGGGTTGGCGCCCAGGAGGACCGTCACGGTGTGCGGCAGCCGGTTGTCCCCGAGCGTCCGGTCGATGCTCCACATGACGCCCGACACGTACATCCAGGTGCGCAGGAGGAACGGCATCAGCTGTGCGATGTCCGGTGTCTTGGCGCCGATCCGGGCCACGATCATCGAGACGCCGGCGTTGAACACGAACTGCAGGATCAGTACCGGAACCGCGAGTACCCAGGAGATGCTGATCGGGACCCCGAAGCCGAGCAGAATCACGACCAGGGCGGCCATCGAGAACAGCAACTGCTGGAGCTGCTGCAACGCGAAGGAGATGGGCAGCGCGGCGCGCGGGAAGTGCAGGGCTCGGACGAGTCCCAGGTTGCCGGAGATCGCGCGGGTGCCCGCCATGATCGAACTCTGGGTGAACGTCCACACGAAGACGCCCGTGACCAGGAACGGGACGAAGTCCGAAATGCCCCGTTTGGTGCCCAGTAGCACGCCGAAGATGAAGTAGTAGACCGCCGCGTTCAGCAGCGGCGTCATGACCTGCCAGACCTGGCCGAGCTTCGCCTGGCTGTACTGAGCGGTGAGCTTGGCGGTGGCGAAGGCCGTGATGAAGTGGCGGCGCGCCCAGAGCTGGCCGACGTATTCGGGCAGGGAGGGTCGTGCGCCGCTGACCGAGAGGCCGTACCGGGCGGCGAGCTGCGCCGGGGTGTCGGTCGCCGCGCCGGCCGCGGGGGGCGGTGTGTCGAGTACCTGGCTCACATCCGCTGCTTTCGCTGAGGGGGTCGGGTGCGCAGACCGGTCCGCAGTCTTCCGTCGCGATGCCCCCCGCCGGTACCGCCTCCCGGCGTTTCTCACGTTTCTTGCCGTTGTCTTGCCCTGCTCTAGCGGTCTTTTACTGCTCTTGGGGGTTTGAGGGACTGCTCTTTACGTCGGAACGGGACCGTATCGTCGTGACGTGAGCGTAAGCCGCTCCGACGTCGCAACGCAACCGTTCCGTCGTCCCGGCCTATGCTGGTCCGCATGACGACGAATGCCGACGCCCCCCAGGTGAAACGGCGCCGCACGCCCGCCGGTGCGGCCGTGCTCCGCGAAGAGGTGACGGAGGCCATTCGCGAGGCCGTCTTCGCGGAACTCGCGGCCGTCGGCTACGCCCGGATGTCCATCGAGGGCATCGCGCGCCGGGCGGGCGTGGGCAAGACGGCGGTGTACCGCCGGTGGCGCTCCAAGCTGCACCTGGTCCTCGACCTGGTCTCGGCGGTGGCGGTCCAGGGGCTGCCGGCTCCCGACACCGGCTCCCTGGAGGGGGATCTGCGCCTCCTGTACGAGGTGACGTCCCGCGCGCTGCGCCACCCGGTGGCCGGCCAGATCATCCCGGACCTCCAGGCAGAGGCGGCCCGCAACCCCGATATCGCCGAGGCCATGCAGAAGGCGCTGCGGGAGGGTCAGCAGAGCGTGGCGAGCGGCATCGTGGCGGCGGCCGTGGCGCGCGGCGAGATCCGCGAGGGCGCCGACCGGGACCTGGCCCTCGACCTGATCTCGGGCCCGCTGTACTGGCGGGCGGTGGTGGTGCGGGGTTCGGAGCTTCCCGAGGGGTACCTGGAGGGGCTCGCGCGGGCGTCGGCAGGGGCGCTCAGGGCGCTGTGAGGGGCGCGCGGCCTTCGGCTCGGTGACGTTGCGCTACGCGGTCTTGGTGGTCTTCGATGTCTTCGCGGCGACGGGCTTCGAGTCGGCGGCCACGGGTGGGGTGGATGGAACCTGTGACACTTTCGCCGAAACTGTCACACTCGTCTGGCTACCACCCGGCCCCCCTGCGTGGACCTGCTCAGCCCTTGAGCCGTTCCACGAACGCGGTCCAGGAAGCGGCGGAGAAGACGAGCCGGTGCGCGTGCGGGGTCTTGCTGTCGCGGACGGGAACGAAGCCGGGGCAGCCGTCGGCGACTTCGATGCAGTCGTTCGCTCCCCCTTCGCTGTAAGTCGACTTGCGCCACAGGGCGTTGCTCAGGTCGGGGGTGTGCGTCATGGTCGCTGCTCCTCCAGTTCACGTCTGATGAACGCGAGCGAGTCCGCAGGGGACAACGCCAGGTCTCGGAGCCGATCGTAGGACAGTCGAAGTCGGAGCACATCGTCCGGATCTTCGACCAGGGCGCTGCAGCCGTTGCCTTCCTTGTAGGCAACGGCGCTTCCGTCCTTCTGCCAGAGCAAGGTGAGTGACCCCGTCATGTGATGGTGAGCTCCTACGGAGAACGGCAGCACGTGGATCACGGCGTTGGGCTGCATGGCGACGGCTTCCAGGCGATGCAACTGGTCGCTCCATGTCTTCGCCCGGGTGGCCGGGCGGCGGAAGGCGAACTCATCGATCACGATGCGAAGTAGATCGCCGAGGTCGCGGCACGCATCAACGCGCCGTTGCCCGCGGCTCTCCCGTTCACTTGGAAGTGCAGTGCCGCGGCGAGGTCCCAGGGGTCCCCGCAGGTGAGGACGGCCTCCGTCTGCAGTCCGATGTCCTTGGGGTCGGCCGCCGCCCAGCGCCGGAACCGGTCGAACATGTCTGGAAGTTCGAGGCCGCACTCCAGCAGCGACTCTCCGACGAGTACGGCCATCTGCGTGTCGTCGGTAGCCTCGCCCGGGTCCCAGCCGCCGCCTCCGCACATCTCACCACCCTGGCCCGGCCGAGGGAAGCGCGCCGTGAACGTGCCCTCGGGTCCGAACTCGAAGGGCGCGCCCAGCGCGTCGCCGACGGCGGAGCCGAGGACAGTGGCGATGGCGCGACGGGTGCGCATGGCGGTCACTTCAGGCGAAGCAGGCGTCGAAGCCTGCGGCCCACCACGGACGTCACACCTCGTACGCCCGGCGCCAGCCGCAGCGCCAGTGCCCCGGAGTGCGTCGCGTACGGCTGTACCAGCAGGACGCCGTGCCGCAGGCTCGGCACCGCGTGGCGGCGCAGCAGGCCGGGTCCGGAGAGGGCGTGGGCCCCGGTGCCGCGGCTGGTGCCGTCGTCGAAGCGCAGCGTCAGCCGCAGGTCCCAGGTGCCGGCGCCGAGCGCCTGGAGGTCCACGGGCATCTCGGCGGTCCAGCCGTCACCGGCCGTGTCCCGGTCGAACGCGGCGGTGCGGGCCAGGCCCACCCGCGTGCTGTCCTCCCTGAGGACGAACTCCACGTCCACCCTGGCCGGACGCGCGTTCTCCACCCGCCCGTACAGCTCGTGCAGGCGCAACCGCAGCCGGGTCGTGCCCAGCCGCGGTCGCAGTTCGGCGTCCACGGCGACCGGCAGGTGCCGCATGGGGCGGTGCAGCAGATGCTCCAGCCGGACCTGTGGCAGGTCCGCGGACCAGAGTGGAACGCCGTCCGCCGTGCTCGCGTACGGCGGAGTCAGCCGCGCCGGACGGGCCGCCAGCTCCCGGAGCCGGCGCAGGTCCCGCGGCTGCTCGGCGGCGAGGACCACCTCTGCGATCACCCGGCCCGAGGCGGACGCCTGCGCGAAGTCGGCTGCGTCGAAGTCCGCCAGGTACGCGCGCGTGAGTTTCCACCACGCGTCGCGGTACTCCGCCTCGCGCAGCGGGAGCTCACGCGCGTACATGCGCAGCCCGCGGTCCAGGAAGGAGGTGCGCGCGGCCCGCGCCAGCCGCTTCTCGCCGGCGCCCAGCAGCGTCTCGTACGCCTGTTGGCTCGCCGTTGTGCGCGCCTTCCAGTTGTCGATGTCGGCGCGGTCGAGCGAGATGGACAGGCGCCCGGCCGAGCGGCGCACGTGCCAGAGGTAGACCGTGTCGGGGACCAGGGCGATGCTCGGTCCGGTGGCCAGGACGCGCGCGCTGAACACGAAGTCCTCGTAGGGGAAACGGCCTTCGGGGAAACGGATGCCGTGCTCGCGCAGGAAGTCCGTCCGGTACAGCTTGTTGACGCACAGCGTGTCGTGCACCAGACGGGGGCGCTGGGAGGGGTGGGAAACCACCGCGGGCCGCTCGTAGAGGCCGGGCTGCCAGGGCACCTCGCGGCCCGAGGGCAGTTCGCGGCGCACACACAGGCCCGCCGCGAGCTCGGTTTCGTGTGTCACGGCGGCCGTGAGGAGCGCGTCCACCGCGCCGGGCGGCAGCACGTCGTCGCTGTCCAGGAACATCAGGTACGGCGCGGTCGCCGCGTCGATCCCGTCGTTGCGCGGGGTGCCGCAGCCGCCGCTGTTGGCGGTTCTGCGCACCACCTTCACCCGCGGGTCCTCGGCCGCGAGGGCGTCCAGCAGATCGGCGCTGCCGTCCGTCGAACAGTCGTCGACCGCGATCACCTCGCGGACCACGCTGCCCTGGGCCAGAGCCGAACGCACCGCGTCCGTCACATGAGTGGCGTCGTCGTATCCGATGGTGACGACACTGACTTGGGCATCGTGAGAGTGCATCGAGTCCACGAGCCGAAAGCCTAGGGATCTTTGGTAATTCTTTCGTAAGAACACTTGGTCATTTGTGCCGGAAGATGGCGGGAATCCAGCCGGTTCGCCGCGTCGGCCCATCCGGTTCGGGCCCTTCCGGTGCGGAACGCCCGGAGCGCCACAGACGGACGAAGGACATGACCGCCGCGGACGCCAACAGCCCATTGCGTACGAACATGAGCAGGCAGCCCGTCCAGGTGCTGTTGATGACAGATCCGTAGAGCGCGGGGTACTCCACGGTGCTCACCGCGGTCGCCGCGAGGACGAGCAGGGCCACCGCGCGCTGTGTGGTGTGCCGTGAGGTAAGGCACACGGCGGCCAGCCCGATCAGCCACACCATGTACTGCGGGCTGATCACGCGGCTCGTCACCGTGAACAGCAGGACGGCCGCGAGAGCCGCGTCGTACGGCGTCGCCGGTGTCCAGTGGCGGGCCCGCAGCCGCCAGAGCGCCAGGAGCCCGAAGGCGGCCACGGTCAGTGCGAGTGAGCAGGCGGCGACGGCCTGCACATGCGGACCCACGAACTCCACGGCTCCGTACCGGTAGCGCGTGTGCCCCGGCCAGCCGGCCCGGTGCGCGAACATGAGCACCGTGCCGCCCAGCGACTCGATCTGCACGCCCCGGCCGCCCTGCTGGCGCAGGAAGTCGAAGGGGTTGCGGAACATGACGGTGAGCAGGGCGAGCAGCGCTGCCGCGGTGACGAAGGCCGCCGTCCACGCCTCGCGGGTGGTGCGGCCGCGCGGGGTGCCGATGAGTGCCAGCGCCGGCCACACCTTCACCAGGGCGCCCAGCGCCGCGAACGCACCGCACGCGCGTGTGGAGCGTGACAACGCCAGCAGGGAGACGACGGCGAAGGCGGTGACCTGTACGTCGTAGCGGGCGAGCGGAATGTGCAGCAGCAGCGGCAGGCCGGCCGTCCACAGTGCCGCTCCGGACAGCGAGCGGCCCGGGCGAGTGCCCGCGCGGGCGAGGGCGAGTGTGATCACGGCGTCCGTGAGCAGCGTGAGGATGACGAAGGCCTGGAAGTACGTCAGCTGCGGCAGCAGTCCGGGCGCGAGCAGCACCATGCCCGCGCCCGGCGGGTACTGCCAGAGGTGGTCGCCCGAGGGGAACGCGCCGTGTGCGAGGTCGCCGTACCAGTGGAAGTACAGCCTCGACACCTCGTGTGCGACCCCGCCCCGGCCGAGTACGGCGTACTGGTCGTGGGTGAGCAACCACAGCATCAGGGCACGGGTGGCGAGCCAGCCGACGGCGAGGAGAAGCAACCGGTGGGGCGAGCGGAGCCTCTTCGAAAGTGACGGAAACGACGGCGAACGATGCGCGGCCGAGGCCGCGAGGGGCTGCGTGGCACTCTTCAAGGCACTCATCAATCCCGGATCGTAAGCCGGATGGACGCCGCATGTGTGCCGATACACCGTCAAGGCCAGCCAAAGTCAGTTAATAGTACAAAAGCTGCGCATGTTGAATGCGGGTATGAATCGGTCATCGGTGAGGCGTGCGGAACGTGTGGCCGTCCTTGTGCCCGTGGTCGTCATGTTCGCGCTCGGGCTGTGGGGACTGGACCGCGGCGGCATGTGGCGCGACGAGGCGGTCACGTTCCAGGTCGCGCGCCGCTCGATGCCCCAGATCTGGCATCTGCTGGGCAGCGTGGACGCGGTGCACGGCGCGTACTACCTGCTGATGCACCTGGTCCTGGCCGTCCGGCCCGGCGAGGTGCTGCTGCGGCTGCCCTCGGTCTGCGGGGCGGCCGCCGCGGCGGGCCTGGTCGCCGCGCTGGGCACCCGGCTGTGCCGGCCGCGGGTGGGGCTGTGGGCGGGGCTGCTGTACGCGGTCACGCCGATGGTCGGGCACTACGCGCAGGAGGGCCGCTCCTACGCGCTGGTCGCGGCCGGGGCCGTCGGAGCGACGCTGCTGCTCGTGCGAGCGGTGCGGGGCGGGAGCTGGTGGCCGTACGCCGTGGTTCTCGCCGGCACGTGCGTGCTGCACGAGTTCGCGGTGCTGGTCCTTCTGGCGCACGCCTGCACGCTGGCGCTCGCGCGGGTGCCGGGGAAAGTGTGGCGGGGGTGGCTGTGCGCGGCCGGGGCCGCCGTCGTGCTGTTGCTGCCGCTGGTGCTGGTCTCGCAGGAGCAGGCGGCTCAGGTGGCGTGGCTGACGGCACCCGACGCCCGGAGCGTGGAGGCGCTGCTGAAGGGGTTCGCGGGGCCTGACTGGGTGGTTCTGGGGCCGTACCTGATGCTGATGGCGTTGGCCGTGGCCTTTCCGGGTCCGCGGCGGGAGGTGTCCCTGGTGAGGGTGGCGTTGCCGTTGATGGTGGTTCCGCCGGCGGTGTTGATGGGAGTGTCGCAGTTCCGGCCGTTGTACGACGACCGGTATGTGCTGTACGCCCTGGCGGGGGCCCCGTTGCTGGCCGCGGCGGGGGTCGAACGGGTGGCCGGGGTCGTCGGCCGGCTGCGGGCCGACGACCGTCGTGCCCCCCGGGCGCGGGCCCCGTACTCCGTCCCCCGCCGCGTGGGTGCGGCCCTGGCCGGTGTGTTCGCCGTCTGTGGTGTGCTCGTCGTGCAGTTCCCCCAGCTCCGAGCCGATCGCAGCGCCGCCAACCGGCCCGACGACCTCGCCGCCGTGTCCGCCGTCGTGGGACGGAAAGTGCGGCCCGGCGACCCCGTGCTGTTCCTTCCCTCGCTGGAACGGCGGTCGGCGCTGGCCTATCCGGCGGACTTCCGGGGAATCCGGGACGTGGCGCTCAAGGTGCCCGCCGCCGCCGGCGGAACCCTGTACGGCCGGGAGGTCGGGCCCGGGGAACTGCGGCGACGGCTGGCCGGGCTGGCGTATGTGTGGGTGGTCAGCGAACCCTTCGCGCTGCGGCCCTCCTGGACCCCCTGGAACCGCACCGAGCGCGCCAAACTCGCGGCCGTGACCGAGGGGTTCATCACCCGTGAGGAGTATGCGAGCCGCGGCATCACCCTTCGACTCTACGTACGCCATGACGAGCCCCGGCTCGCCTCCTCACCCACGCGATCCGCGGCGACATCCCGGTCGAGCTCCCGACCCCGCACACCCTGACGGCGCACGGGGTCGAACGCGGGTCCGCGCTTCGCTCAACGCATACCGGTCAGCACATCGCGCGAGCCCGTCGCCGGTGCCGGGATCAGTTCCGGGGCCTCCCGCTCGCCCAGCATCAGCGTGCGCACCACCCGCTGTGCCGCCCGCCCGTCGTCGAACTCGCAGAACCGCGCCCGGAACACGGTCCGCAGCCGCGCCGACTCCTGGTCCCGCCAGCACCCGGAGGCGAACAGCCACGCCAGTTCCCGGTACGAGCGCGAGACATGACCCGGCGCGCCCTCGGTGATGTCGAAGTAGGCGCCTCGGCTCGCCGTGAACGCGCCCCAGTCGTCGGCGTGCACGACGATCGGCCGGTCCAGGTTGGCGTAGTCGAACATGAGTGCCGAGTAGTCCGTGACCAGGGCGTCCGAGGCGAGCATCACCTCCTCCACCTGTGGCTCGTCGGTGGCGTCGACCACGATCCCGCGCCGGTGCAGCTCGGCCAGGCCCATCCCGCGGGCCGGGCCGTCCGCGAGCGACGGATGCAGCCGTACGACCAGGGTGTGGCCCTCGCCCAGGTCCTCCGCGAACCGGGCCAGGTCGAAACGGTCGACGTGACCGCCCCGCACGTGGTCGCGGCGGGTCGGCGCGTACAGCACGACCGTGTGGTCCTCGGGGATCCGGTGCCGGGAGCGGAACCCGGACCCGTCGCCGGGCTTCGCGTTCACCAGGACGTCGTTGCGGGGGCTGCCCGTGCGGGCCGAGACGAAGTGACAGGGGTAGGCACGGTCCCAGACCAGCTCGGAATGGCGGTTGGCGACCAGGCTGTGGTCCCAGCGGTCGGCGCGGCGCAGCATCTGCGGCACGTCGAACCCGTACCGGGCGCCCGGCTTGCCCAGCAGGTCGGCACCCATGTACTTCAGCGGGGTGCCCTGGTGGGTGTGGATATGGACGGTCCCGGGCCGTTTGGCCAGCGCCCAGGGCCAGTTGACGTTGTTGACGAAGTACGTGGCCCGCGCGGTGAGCCGGCGGTAGCCGAGGGAGTCCGGGATGACGTACTCGATGTCCGGCGGCAGGTGCTCCACCTGGTCCTCGTGCACCACCCACACACCGCGGATGTGCGGGGCGAGGTCGCGTGCCGCGCGGTGGATGGCGGCCGGATCACCGAGGACGCCGCGGTGCGAGAACGCCGAGTAGACCGCCAGGTTCGGGTCCAGAGCCCGGCGTTCGTGGACCCAGGACCAGCTCCGCTTGATCCGCCCGGCCGCCACGCCGCGGGCCTGCTGGGCGCGCCGGCCCAGCGCGTCGCCGACGGCGATGGCCCGCTGCCGGGTCCGGTAGCGGGCGTAACTCCCCTCCAAGATCCGCAGTTGCTCGGGGACCGGCTCCTGGGTGCGGTGCCTGCGGAACAGTTCGGCCGTGCGCCGGAAGAACTCGTCCTTGTCCCGGGCGGGCAGCCGGTCGGGCTTGGCGAGGATGTCCAGACAGTGCTCGCCCATCTTGCGGTGCAGGTACGGGCGCCAGCGGGCCAGTTCCGGGTGGGCGTCGACGTAGGCGAAGACCCGCTCGTACTGGTCATGGACGTCGAAGTGCTTGCGGCTGGTGGTGGACAGGATGTTGCCCTGGCGGCGCTGCCGGTAGTTCACGCAGATCCGGTCGAGCGTCGCGATCCGCCGGGCGCTCAACAGGGTGGGGAACGTCCAGGGCGTGTCCTCGTAGTAGCCCGGCGGGAAGCGGAAGCCGTGCGCGGTGACGAAGTCGCGGCGGTAGACCTTGTTCCACACCACCATCAGCAGTTCGAGGATCTCCGGGTACTCGGCCGCCGTGAAGGTGCGCTCGCCCGCCTCGGCGAGCACCCGGGCCAGCGCGTTGCGCCGGGTGCCGCCCCACCAGTAGGTGCGGGCGTAGTCGAATACGAGGACGTCGGGGCCGTCGGCGCCGCCGGGGCCGTCCGGGGTGCCGGTCTCGTCGAGCCGGTCGGCGATCGCGCGCAACGCGCCCGGGGTGAGCGTGTCGTCGCTGTCGAGGAAGAAGAGAAAGTCGCCGGTGGCGTACGGCATTCCGGCGTTGCGGGCCCGGCCGAGGCCGACGTTCTCGGGCAGGTGCACCACCTTCACCCGCGCGTCACGCTCCGCGTACGCGTCGAGGATCGCGCCGCAGCCGTCGGGCGAGCAGTCGTCGACCGCGATCACCTCGAAGTCGGCGTACGACTGTCCGAGCACCGAGTCGAGGCACTCGGCCAGGTAGCCCTGCACCTTGAAGACGGGGACGATGATGCTGAAGCGGGGCACTGCGGTCAGCTCCTCACGAAGGTGTGGGCCGGGGCCGGGACGCGCTCGGCGAGCGGGGTCACGGGCGGGATCGACTCGGGCGGCTCGTCCAGCAGCACCCGGCGCACGACGCGTTCCGCGGCGCGTCCGTCGTCGAACAGGCAGAAACGCTCCCGGAAGGCGGCGCGCAGGGCGGCGGCGGAGCGGTCCGCGTAGGAGCCGTCGCGGAACACGGCCGCCAACTCCTCGGGCGTGCGCGCCAACCGGCCGGGCGGGGCCTGCGTCAGGTCGAAGTAGACCCCCCGGGTCTCCCGGTAGACCTCCCAGTCGTCGGCGTACACGACGATCGGCCGGTCCAGGTTGGCGTAGTCGAACATGACCGACGAGTAGTCGGTGATGAGCGCGTCGGAGGCCAGGCAGACGTCCTCGGTGGAGCGGTGTCGTGTGACGTCGATGATCCGGTCGGTGCCGACCGCCGTGCCGCGGTCGTAGAAGTAGTGGGCGCGCAGCAGGACGACGTAGTCGTCGCCGATCGCCTCGCAGAACGCCTCCAGGTCCAGGCGCGTGTCGAAGCCGGTGCTGTAGTCGCGGTGCGTGGGCGCGTACAGAAGGGCCTTCCTGCCGTCGGGGACGCCCAGTTCACGGCGGATACGGGCGACGTCCTCGGCGGTCGCCGTGTAGAAGACGTCATTGCGCGGATACCCGTATTCGAGGGTCTCGTACGAGCCCGGGAAGGCCCGCTCCCACATGTGGGTGGAGTGCTGGTTGGAAGAGAGGTTGTAGTCCCAGCGGTCCATCCGCGCCAGCAACTTGGTGAAACTTCCGGAGGCGGCCGCGACCACCGGGTACGTCGACTGGTCGACGCCCATCTTCTTCAGCGGGGTTCCGTGCTGGGTCTGCAGATGCACGCTGCCCGGCCGTTTGACCACGCCGTCCGCGAAGTTGGCGTTGTTGACGAGGTACTTGGCGCGGGCGAGGACTTCCCAGTACGCACGGCTGCCGATCACCGCGTGCTCGACGTCCTTCGGCACGCTGTTCACCGCGTCCCGTTCGACCAGGAACACGGCGCGGATGTGCGGGGCCAGTTCGCGGGCCTTGGCGTGGATCGCGGCCGGGTTGCAGGTGTAGCCGCGGCCCCAGTACGCGCAGTACACGGCGAGGTTCTCGTCGAGCGGGCGGCGCAACTGCAACGCGTAGCGGATGCGGGTGCGCAGCAGGCGTGGCACCGGATCCCGTTTCACCGCCCTGACCACGCCCTGGTTGAGCGCCCGCAGCATGTGGAACGCGGTGTAGGCGCCGGACGCGAGCAGCCGGTGCTGTACCCCGACGCTGCCCGCCGGCGGCCGGAACCCGGCCGGGCGGTGGCGTCGGTAGAGGCGGCCCGCCCGTCGGAAGAAGGCCCGGCGCAGACGCGCGGGCAGCCGCTTCGGATGGGCGGCGGTCTTCAGGACGACGGAGAAGAGCTGCTCGAACAACGGCATCGACCGGTGGGCGGGCAGATCGACTTCGCGAGCCCGGGTGAGTACCAGATCCACCTGGTCGAGGAGGTCGAGTTGGTGCCGGCCGGGGCTGTGAAGGGGGTCGCCCTGCCGACGCAGCAGATGCCGTACGCAGACCGAGCGCAGCACTGCCACGCGCTCGGCGGCGAGCGTGACCAGACCACCCCAGCCGACGTCGGTGAAGTGGCTCGCGGAGAAGGAGAGCCGGTGCTCGGTGACGAACGCGCGGCGGTACGCGGCGCTCCACACGGGGACCGACACACCGGTCAGCTCCGGGGCCTGGTCGGGTGCGAAGGCCCCCTTGGGTGCTCTGCCCAGCGGGGGAGTGGACGTCTCGACGTCCCACCAGTGGACCCGCTCGTGGTCGAAGTAGAGGACATCCACGTCGCCCGTCGTCCTCAGCCGGGCGTCGATCTCCGCCAGCGCGCCGGGCGCGAGGACGTCGTCGCTTTCGAGGAACAGCAGATACGTCCCCCTCGCCGCCCCCGCCCCGATGGTGCGGGCCACGCCCGGTCCACCGGAGGGCGGCGAGGAGAGCGGGACGACCCGGCTGTGCCGCTCGGCGTAGGTGGCGGCGACCGAGCCCGCCGGGGAGTCGGGCGCGTCGCACACCGGGATCAGCTCGAAGTCGCCGAAGGACTGGGCGAGAACCGAGTCCAGTGCCTGGGACAGACGGCCGGCGACGCCGAAGGCGGGGACGATGATGCTGAAGCGCGGCATTCTGGTCTTTCTCTTCTCGCCCCGGTCCGAGTTCCGGGGCCTGGACGGGATGGCTGTCGGGGACGTCAGGGCTCCGGTCGTCCGGTGGGGCGCCGGCTGGGGGCGGGCCTGCGCGCCATGGCGGAACTCCGGGGCTCGGACGGGTCAGAGGCTCTTGCTGAGCGGCGCGGGGCGGCTGGGCACCGGAATGGTCGCGAGCGGGGCGTCCGGCCGGCTCGCCAGGTCCGACGGGGCCGGGTGGCGGTCGGCCAGCGGCACGATCTCCGGCAGTTGGGCGCTCGCCCCGTGCACGACTCGGCGCACGATCCGCTCGGCGGCGCGCCCGTCGTCGTACGGGCAGAAGCGCTCGCGGAACCGGGACCGCAGTTGTGTGGAGCGCGAGCCGCACCAGTGCCCTGTGGTGAAGACGTCGATCAGTTCTGCCTCGTCCCGCGCGATCGCGCCCGGTGGGAAGCCGCGCAGATCGAAGCAGGTGCCGCGGGTTGCCTCGTAAGCCTCCCAGTCGTCGGTGTACACGACGATCGGCCGGTCGAGATTGGCGTAGTCGAACATCAGGGCGGAGTAGTCGGTGATCAGTACGTCCGAGGCCAGGCAGAGCTCCTCGACACTCGGATGGGCGCTGACGTCGATCAGCCGGTCACCGGTGGCCCGGATCAGCGGCTCCTCGTACGAGGGGTGCGCACGGGCCAGCAGTACGAAGCGTGGGCCGAGCCGACGCAGCACGCGTTCCAGGTCGAGGGCGTGGCGTTGGCCGCGGCAGTACTCGCGGTACGTCGGCGCGTACAGGATCGCGACGCTGTCCTCCGGGATACCGAGCGACTGGCGTAGCCGGGCCACGTCCGCCGAGGTCGCCTGGGCGAAGGCGTCGTTGCGGGGGAGTCCGTACTCCAGCGTCGTGTACCCGGACGGGAACACCCGCTCCCAGACGAGGGTGGAGTGGCGGTTCCCCGACACGACGTAGTCCCAGGTGTCGGCCGAGCGCAGCATCCGGTCGAAGTCGATGCCGTGGGCGGCGGCCGGACGGTCCCTGAGGTCCAGGCCCATGCGCTTGAGCGGGGTGCCCTGCCGGGTCTGGACCAGGATCTGGCCGGGGCGCTTGACCATCCGGGGGTCGAAGTCGGCGTTGTGGACGAGGTACTTGGAACGCGCCAGTGCAGACCAGTACGCCGCCGAGCCGGGCCGCAGCGGGCGGGTGGCGGCCGGGAGGGTGCGGTGGTGCTCGGGGCGTGCGATCCACGCGGTGCGGATCTGCGGAGCCAGCTTGCGGAACGCGGCCTCCAGGGCACCCGGGTTGCAGCCGTACGCGCCCCCCGCGTCACGCGTGAACACGGCCCGGTCCGCGCGCAGCGGCAGAGACAACTGGACGCGGTAGTGCACCCGGAGCGCGGCGGCGGCCAGAGCGTGTCTCGCCTTCGCGCCCCGGCGCTTCGCACCGCGCGCGAGACGGGACGCCAGGGACAGCAGTCGGTAGGCGCGATGGCTGCCGAAGCGGACCAGCAGATGGCGTGGGTGCAGTGGGGCGGCGCCGGGGACACGATGGCGGAGGTAGTGGGCGCGGGCCCGGCGCAGGAACTCGGCGTGGCTGCCTCGGGGCAGCCGGCCGCGCCGGACGAAGACCGTGGCCAGGTGGTCGACCATGCGCTGGAACAACACCGGTCGCCAGTGGGTGAGTGCGGGGTGCGCGTCGAGGTGTGCGAAGACCCGGTCGTACTGGTCGAAGACGTCGAAGTGCTTGCGGCTGGTCGAGCCGAGGATGCTGCCCTGGCGGCGCTGGCGGTAGTGGACGCAGACCCGGTCGTGAGTGGCGATCGTGCCCGCCGTGAGCAGCACCGGGAACGTCCAGGGTGTGTCCTCGTAGTAACCGGGTGGGAAGCTGAAGCCGCCGCGCTCGACGAAGTCACGGCGGTACGCCTTGTTCCACACCACCATCAGCAGCGACAGCAGCCCGGGGCGGTCGTCGAGACGGAAGGGCGCGGGGCCGTCCTCTGCGAGCAGGCCTGCGAGCCGGTTGCGGACCGTCTTCCCCGTCCAGTAGGTGCGGGCGTAGTCGAAGACCAAGACGTCCGGGTCGGAGGTGGCCTCCAGCCGGTCGGCGATGCCCTGGAGCGCGTCCGGGGTCAGGGTGTCGTCGCCGTCCAGGAAGAGCAGGTAGTCCCCCCTCGCCTGCTCCAGGCCCGCGTTGCGGGCCCGCCCGAGCCCCACGTTCTCCGGCAGGTGCAGCGGGCGGACGCGGGGGTCACGGGCGGCCAGCTCGTCGATGATCGCTCCGCAGGCGTCGGGCGAACGGTCGTCGACCGCGATCACTTCGAGGTCCGCGTACGACTGTTCCAGCACGGATGTGAGGCATTCCTCGAGGTACGCCTGAACCTTGTACGCGGGAACGACGACACTGAACCTGGGCAAGGGGCATCCATGGGATCGGCACGGGCATACTGCCCGGAAACGGCCGATGGAGTGGTTTGGTTACGCCGCACGCGGCATGTGGGGGAACGCCGCCGGAAACCCCAGGTGAACGGCGAGGGGTGGACCGACCTGCGGTCCACCCCTGAACTGCCGTACGAACAACTCTACTTGACGGCACCGGCCATGACGCCCGACACGAACTGCCGCTGGAAGGCGAAGAAGACGGCCAGCGGGATCACCATCGAGATGAACGCGCCCGGCGCCAGCACGTCGATGTTGTTGCCGAACTGACGTACCTGGGTCTGCAGCGCCACCGTGATCGGTTGCGTGCCCGACTTGGTGAACACCAGGGCGACAAGCATGTCGTTCCACACCCACAGGAACTGGAAGATGCCGAGGCTCGCGATCGCGGGACCGCCGAGCGGCATCACGACCCGGGTGAACAGCCGCAGTTCGCCCGCGCCGTCGAGGCGGGCCGCCTCCAGCAGTTCCCTGGGGATCTCCGCGAAGAAGTTGCGCAGCAGGAACACCGCGAAAGGAAGCCCGAAGCCCGTGTGGAACAGGACCACTCCGAAGACCGTGCCGAACAGCCCGATCTTCCCGAACAGCTCGGCGATCGGGATCAGCGCCACCTGTACGGGCACCACCAGCAGGCCGACCACCGCCAGGAACCACCAGTCACGGCCCGGGAACTCCATCCACGCGAAGGCGTAGCCCGCGAGGGAGCCGACCACCACCACCAGCAGGGTCGCGGGGACGGTGATCAGGATCGTGTTCATCAGGGAGTTGGTGATGTCGCTGTTCTCCAGCAGCTTCTGGTAGCTCTCGAAGGTCAGTTGAGAGGGCTTGCTGAAGACCGTCCACCAGCCGGAGGCGCTCATGTCGGACGGTTTGCGCAGCGAGGCCAGCAGCAGGCCGATCGTCGGCACCAGCCAGAACAGGCCGACCAGAATGAGGAAGACGCGCAGCACCCCGCCGCTGACGCCTTCTGCGAGCCGCGCGCCGAGGGACCGCTTCGCCTTGACGACGGTGACCGGCGCCGCCTTCGGAACCCTTCCGGCATGCGCCGTCATCGCCGCACCTCCCGCCGCAACCTACGGATGTTGAACAGCATCACCGGGATGACGAGCAGCAGCAGGAACACCGCGATCGCGCTCGCGATGCCCGGCTGGTCCTCCGCGAAGCCCTTGCGGTACAGCTCCAGGGCCAGCACGTTCGCGTCGTGCTGGGACGAGCCCGGCGGGATGATGAAGACCAGGTCGAAGATCTTCAGCACATTGATCATCAGCGTGACGACGACGACCGCGAGCACGGGCGCCAGCAGGGGCACCGTGACCCGGCGGAACACCTGCCACTCGTTCGCGCCGTCGACCCGCGCCGCCTCCAGCAGCTCCCGCGGCATACCCGCGAGCCCCGCCCCGATCAGCACCATCGCGAAACCGGCCCACATCCATACGTACGAACCGATGACGGCGGGGGTCACGAGGGCGGGGCCGAGCCACTCGACGCCGTTGTACGGCTCCTTGAAGTTGCTTGCCGGGAGCCGCAGTCGCGCCCCGTCCGCGGCGGCCGGCAGCGTGAACGTGCCGTCGGCGGCGGCCTTGGTGGACGCGACCACCGTGCCGCCCTTCACCGCCTCGATCCGCATGCCCCCGTAGCCCAGCTCGGAGGAGTCCACCGCGCCCAGCTTCCCGACGCCCTTGCCGCGGGTGAAGTCCTGCCAGGTCGTGCCGGTGATCTTCCCGGGTTCCGGCTTCGCTTGTACGGCCCCTTTCGCGTTCTTGGGCATCTTGTCGGGGGCGACGCCCACGAGCGGGAGCGTGACCGACTGGCCGGTGTGCACGGTCGTGCGGGTGATGAAGCCGCCCTGATCGGTTTCCAGGGGCGACCGGCGGCCCGGGTGCGCCTTCGGGAACGCCGACGACTCGGCGAACGTGTCGTGGACGCCCACCCACACCGCGTTGAGGACGCCCTTGTCCGGGTCCGCGTCGTACACCAGCCGGAAGATGATCCCCGCGGCGAGCATCGAGATCGCCATCGGCATGAAGACGACCAGCTTGAACGCCGTTCCCCAGCGCACCCGTTCGGTGAGCACCGCGAAGATCAGGCCGAGTGCGGTCGAGACGGCGGGCGCGAACACCACCCAGATGACGTTGTTCTTCAGGGCGGTGCGGATGTTGCCGTCCGTGAACAGGGCCTTGTAGTTGTCGAATCCGGTGAAGGAGTCGCCGGACCGGTCGAGGAAGCTGCGGATCAGCGAGTACCCGATCGGGTAGACCACGAGCGCGCCGAGCAGCACCAGGGCGGGCAGCAGGAAGAGGGCTGCCACGGTCTTGCGGGTGCCGGTCACGCTCTTGCGCGTACGGGCCTCGGGCGCCTTTGCGGAGCCCGAGGCCGTGACCGACGTCATCGTCGGCTCACTCCGTCTGCGGTCATTCCCGGCTCAGTTCCCGTACGCCTTCGCCGCGTCCGCCTCCAGCTTCGCCTGGGTGCCCGCGATGTCCTTCGGGTTCCTCAGGAAGTCCTGGAGGTCCTTCCACTCGCCCTTGCCGGGTGTGCCGCCGAAGGCCTGCGGGGCCTGGTCGGACATGTCGAAGCGGAAGCTGTCACCGGCCGCGATCAGGGACTGGGCCATCGTCCGCTGGACCGCGTTCGGATACGCGGACATCGCGACCGACTTGTTGGGCGAGAGGAAGCCGCCGAGCTTGGCCTGGATGGTCGCCGCGTCCGGCGAGGCCAGGAAGGTGGCCAGCGCCTGTGCCGCCTTGGAGTCCTTGAGGACGACGGCCGCATCGCCGCCGGTGACCACCGGGGGCTGACCGCCCACGGCCGGGAAGGGGAACACCTTCGCGTCCGTGCCGACCTTCGCCTTGGTCTCGCCGATGTTGACCTGTGCGAAGTCGCCCTCGTAGACCATGCCGGCCTTCGGCTGGTCGCCACCGGTGAAGGTCTGGGTGACCGAGGCCGGGAACTCGGTCTGGAGAGCTCCCTTGGCGCCACCCGCGAGGTAGTCCTTCTTGCCCCAGACCTGCGCGAGCGTGGTGAGCGCCGCCTTCACGGACGGGTCCGTCCACTTGATCTTGTGCTGGGCGAGTTGGTCGTACTTCTCCGGGCCGGCCTGGGAGAGGTAGACGTTCTCGAACCAGTCGGTGAGGGTCCAGCCGTCGGCGCCGCCGACCGAGAAGGGGGTGACACCGGAGTCGTAGACGGCCTGGGCGGTCGTCATCAGCTCCTGCCAGGTCTTCGGCTCCTTGGCACCCGCGCCCTCGAAGACCTTCGCGTTGTACCAGACCAGGGACTTGTTGGCGGCCTTGTAGTAGATGCCGTACCGCTTGCCGTTGACCGAGCCGATGTCCTGCCAGCCCTGCGAGTAGTTCTTGGCCAGTTCCGCCTGCGCCTCGGAGCCGAGGGGCTTGGCCCATCCCCGCTCGACGGCCTGCTTGATGGCACCGGGCTGCGGGAGCAGCGCGACGTCCGGTGGCTGCCCGCCGGCGATCTTCGAACCGAGGAAGTTGATGATCGGGTCCTGGGCGGGCACATAGGTGACCTTGGCACCGGTGCGCTTCTCGAACTCGGCGAGCACCTTCTTGAAGTTTGCCTGCTCGCCACCGGTCCAGACGGCGGCGATCTCCAGGCTCTGGCCCTTCAGTCGGGGGAGCGTGACCGCGCCGCTGCTCTCCTTGCCACCACCACTGCTGATGCTGCTTGGCTTGTTGCTGACGTCCTTGTCGTTGTCGCTGCTGCAGCCGGCGAGCGCGAGCGCCCCGGCGATCACGGTTGCCGCCGCGGCCTGTGCGGCCCGGCGGGTTCTGTGCGGGGGGTGCTTCGGAGACCTGCGTGTACGAAGAGTGCTGTGCATCACTGCCCCGTTCTTCGTTCCTCGTCGAACGTCGAGCGCTGTTCCGTGCGCACTGGTTCTACGCGCGGTCGTTCGGGGCGGCAAGAGCGCCTGCACTGTAAACCGGGCGATCGTGACCGCGTCGTGACGTGTGATCGGCGGTGAGGCTTTCCCACTCGGCACAGGTCGGACAAACGGCACCTGCCTCAGAGCAGCGAAGGCACCTCGGTCGCCGACACCGACCGCGCCGCCCGCTCCAGCGCGCTCGCCAGCAGGGCCAGGTCCGTCGGCCCGTTGCCCAGTTCGCGCACCGGACGCCGGTCCGGCGGGTCGCCCATGCGGTGCCACTCCAGGGGGACGACCGTCGGGCGCAGCGTCGCCGTCCGTGGGATGCGCCCCGTGATCCGACCGCCCTGGAAGGGCGTCACCCTGCCGTCCGGCCGTGTCAACTGCCCGCGTCCGGGAGCCGGTTCGTCCGCCCCCGAGGTCGCCTCCTCCAGGGTGATCCGCAGTGGGGCCACGCGGGCGGGCTCCCACTCCGCCGTCCGTCCGCCCGGCCCCGTGGCGGCGACGAGGTGCACCCCGAGCCGGTCCCCGTCCCGGGCCACCGCCTCCAGTGCCCGTACGACCGATCCGGCCGCCGGCCGGCCCGGTGAACCCAGCGCCGGAGACAGCAGCGCGTCCAGGTCGTCGACCAGTACGACCAGCCGTGCCAGCGGCGGCCGCGCCTCCGTCCGCCGCCGCGTCGCCGCCGGCCGCAGCCGCAGCGTCGCGCTCGGCGGGCTGTCGAGGTCGCCCGAGGCCGTGCTTCCGGCCCGCTGCGGCGTGATGCGGCCCGGAGTCTCCCGCTGCGCGTGCCACTCGGTGAACCCGAGCCGCCCCAGCAACTCGGCCCGCCGCTTCAGCTCGGCGCTGAGCGACTGTGCGAACTCCCGCATGCGCACTGGGTCGTTGGCGGCCAGGTGCGTGGTGACATGCGGCAGGTCCGTACAGACCCGCAGGCCGTCCCCGCCGGCGTTGCCGTTCGCCCCGCAGTCGAGGCCGTCGACGAGCAAGATCGTCAGCCGGTCCGGGCGCTCGGCCGCCGCGAGCGACGCGGCGATCGAACGCAGTAGTTCCGTACGCCCGCTGCCGGGCGGGCCCTGTATCAGCAGATGCGGCCCCTCGGCGGCCAGGTCGACCCCCACCGGACCGCGTGGCCCGGCGCCGAGCACCGCCCCCGCGCGCCCGCCGGGCGCCTGCGCGTCGTCCGCCGCGTCCGCCCAACGCGCCATCAGGGACGCCGGGGTGGCCCGTGCCAGACCCAACTCGTCCAGCAGCCGGGCCGCCTGGGGCAACGGCGCCGATACGCGCGCGTGCCGGTCCCCGCTGCCGTCGGTCCGCAGGGGGGCGAGCGCCCGGGCGAACCGCTGCGCCCATGCCGGGGACACCGCGTCTATGGCGGCGAGCACCCCGTGCCCCACGGGACCGGGGTGTCCGTGCTCGGCGGCCGCGCCTGCCCCGGTCGCGACCCGCAGCAGCCGCAGTGCCGTAGCCACGTCGCCGCTCAGCAGTGCGACGGCGCCGCACTCCCGGAACGCGGGCGAGGCCGCGCACGCCGCCTCGTACGTCTCCGTCACCGGAGACGCGGGCGAGGCGGACGGCGTCTCGGCCAGGCAGAGGACATGGATCCCGGCCCGCGCCCCCTCGCGTGCCAGCCGCACCACGGCCTCGCGCACATCGGCACCGCCGGGGTCCCCGTCCACGACCACCACGGTGTACGGGCCCGGGAAGGCACCGGACGCGCGGCCGTCGGGATCCGCCGTGGAGCGGTCCGGGGCGGCCGAGTCGTCCGCGCCCCGAGGGCCGTCCAGGCCCGTGCGATGGTCCTCCAGGCGGCGCAGCAGTTCGTCCGTGCGGGCCGCCGCCTGGTCGCGGTCGTACGCCAGCAGGAGCCGGCAGTCCTGGCCGTGGGTCGGGCGCAGGTGAGGCAGCCAGCCGAGCCAGGACCACTCGGCGGTGCGCTCCTCTCGCGTGCGCGAGCGATCCGTGCTGATCAGGACCAGCTCCAGCATGTCGGGGGAGTGCAGCGCGGCGAGCTGTGCCACCACCGCGCGTGCCAGCCCCGTCAACTGCGTGCGGGGCCCGGCGAGGCCGAGCGCACCCGCCTCGCGCAGCCCCGCGGTCACGGGGACGGCGGGCAGCAGCCCCGAACCGTCCGGCGCCGTCCGGTCGGCTGTGCCCAGCCGCACCGTGAGCGCCTCCGGGTGGCCGGGGCCGCGCTCCCAGAGCCTGGGGCCCGGGCCGAGGACGGCCAGCAGCAGTGCCGCCGGGTCCGGCCACTTCTCCGGCCCGCGGGCGGCGCCGGGCGTGGCCCGCGGCACGTCCCCGTTCTCGTCGTATCCGCCCCGTGCTCCGCTGGGTTCGCCGCGGCCCCCGGCCAGCCGCCGGGCCCACGCGGTGAGGCCGCCACGCCTGCGCACCCCCGGCGGCACGTCCGTCCCGCGCGGCGGGGTGCCCTTGCGCGTGCCCGCGCCGGTCACGTCCTCGGATGCCGTGCCCCGGCTCTCGTCCCGTACGCCAGGTGCAGGGACGGGTGGCTCCACGAGCCCGTGCTCCTGCGCCCCCGGGGTGATTCCGCCGGAGGCTCCCCAGGCGGTGACGCCGAAGCCGTGCTGTGTGGCCGCCGAGGGGCCGCCGGCCGCGTGGGCGTGGTCGCCGTCCAGGGAGGGAACACTGGCCCCGTGTACGCCTCCCACGGGACTGTCGTCGGGGGAGGGGTGCCCTGTCCGTCCGGTACCGGTGTGGCCGTCCGCCCTGGGTGCCCCGGCCGTGGCGGAGCCCGGCCCGTCCCCGCGTGCGTGGGCCACGGCCGCGGTCGTCTCCGGCCGTGCGGAAGCGTCGGAGTCGCTCGGCGCCTCCTCACCGAGGACCCGCACATGCCCCTCGCCGTCCGGCGCCGTCCGTACCGACCGCATGCCGCCGGGCGGGGCCAGCCGCAGGGCCGACTCGCCGAGGCGCAGCAGGACCCCAGGGGTGAAGCGCACCGGGCGGTCGGTCACGCGTATGCCATCGAGCTGTGTGCCGTTCGTGGAGCCCAGGTCGGCGACCGAGACGCGGCCGTCGGCAGTGACCGTGACCGCGCAGTGCAGCCGGGAGACGTCCGGGTCGTCGAGCGGGACGTCCGCGTCGGCGGAGCGGCCGATGCGGATCACGCCGCCGTGCAGCAGGTGGACGCCACCCGCGTCCGGGCCCGCGACCACGTGGAGCTGGGCCGCGTCCTCGTCCGGCTCGGGGCCGGGCTCGGCCGGGGCGCCCAGGGTCAGTACCGCACCGTCCAGCAGCGGCGGCTCACCCAGCGTGCAGCGCTGTGCGTCCAGCCGTTCCGTGCCCGCGAACAGCACCACCGGGCCTCCCCCCGGTTCGCGGCCTCGCTCGAGCGGGGAGCCCCCACCGCCGCCGACCGCCGAGGCAAGCCCCGACGCCACCGCGGCCAGCGCGGTCCCGGCGGGCGCGGTGACCAGCACGTCGCAGCTCGCCGCGTGCGCCCGGGACACCGGGGGCGGGCCCAGCGGGTCTACGACGGTCAGCCGGATCTGCATCGCCGTCAGCGGTCCCTTCTGCGCGGGCGCGCGCACGGGGACGGGGGCCGCGCCCGCGGTCCCCCACCGCGGACTCCCCCCACCGCACACGAGCACATCGGCCAGTACGGGATGCATCCTCGCACCTGCCACCGACAACCCGCCCGTCGCCCACCGGCAAATGATCTTGATTGGTCGGCTCTGCCCGCAAAAATGCCCGGCCGGTGCCCGGGGGGTGCCCTCTTGGGATCGCTCACGGCGAGATCATTCGCGCGCCGACCGGGCAACCAAGTGCGCCGAAGAAGACGTCTTTCCGTCGAACGCGTACGCGGGAATGACGTGCGTGGACCACAGGCCGTCGGCAGCCCGGTGCCAGGTGCCGCGGCACTACAGTGGGTCGGAACACCCGTTGCCGGGTGGACGGGATCAGACACGCAAGCAGCAGGGAGCGCATGACGTGCGGCCGGTAGGCAGCAAGTACCTGCTCGAGGAGCCGCTCGGACGCGGCGCCACGGGCACCGTCTGGCGAGCCCGCCAGAGGGAGGCCGCGGGCGCCGAGGCGGCCGTCGCCGGCGAGCCCGGCGAGACCGTGGCGATCAAGGTCCTCAAAGAGGAGCTGGCGAACGACGCGGACATCGTGATGCGGTTCATGCGGGAGCGGTCCGTCCTGCTCCGCCTGACCCATCCGAACATCGTGCGGGTGCGGGACCTGGTGGTCGAGGGCGATCTGCTGGCGCTGGTCATGGACCTTGTCGACGGCCCCGACCTGCACCGCTACCTCCGTGAGAACGGCCCCTTCACGCCCGTCGCGGCCGCCCTGCTCACCGCGCAGATCGCCGACGCGCTGGCCGCGAGTCACACCGACGGCGTCGTACACCGCGACCTGAAGCCCGCCAACGTCCTGCTCATGCAGAACGACGGCGAGATGCACCCGATGCTGACCGACTTCGGCATCGCCCGACTGGCCGACTCACCGGGCCTCACCCGCCAGCACGAGTTCGTGGGCACGCCCGCCTATGTCGCCCCGGAGTCCGCCGAGGGCCGTCCGCAGACCTCCGCCGTCGACGTCTACGGCGCGGGCATCCTGCTGTACGAGCTGGTCACCGGGCGTCCGCCGTTCGCCGGCGAGTCGGCCCTCGAGGTGCTCCACCAGCACCTGAGCGCCGAGCCGCGCCGTCCGTCCACGGTCCCCGAGCCGCTGTGGACGGTTATAGAGGGGTGCCTGCGCAAGAACCCCGCCGAGCGGCCCAGCGCCGAGAACCTGGCGCGTGCGCTGCGGGTGGTCGCCGAGGGCGTCGGCGTGCATGCGAACCCCGCGCAGATCGCCGCCGCGGAGGGCGTGGCCGCGCTGCTCGCGCCGGATCCGGACCCGGCCACGGTCCCCGGTTCCCCCGACGCCGAGCCCACGCAGGTGCTGCCGCAGGGGGCGGCCTCGTACGACCCGAACGGGGCGACCAGCGTCCTGCCGCACACCTCGGCGGGTCCCACGGGCGCGGCGGACCCCACCACCGTCCTGCCGAGCACCGGCGCGGCCGACCCCACCACCGTCCTGCCGAGCACCGGCGCGGCCGACCCGACGGCCGTCATGCCGCCGATGCCACAGGGGCAGCCGGACGGGCAGCCCCAGCAGGAGGGACCGCACCCCTGGCAGAACCAGTTGCGCGCGGCCCGGGACCGCAACGAACAGACGCAGGTCCAGTCGTACCTCGACCCCGGCGAGGACCCGCTGCGGCGCCGCCCGCAGCGGCAGGTCGCCCGCCCGCAGCAGCAGCGTCCGCAGCCCCGGCAGCAACAGCCTCAGCAGTACGCGCCCCAGCCTCAGCAGTACGCGCCCCAGCCTCAGCAGTACGCGCCTCAGCGCCAGCAGTACGCTCCCGCCCCGCAGCGGCCCCAGCAGCCGGCCCCGCGTCCGGCGCGCGAGCCCAGGCCGCCGCGGCAGCGCAGCGCCAATCCGATGAAGATCCCGGGACTCGGCTGCCTGAAGGGGTGCCTGTTCACGATCGTCATCCTGTTCGTCGCCGGGTGGCTGGTCTGGGAGTTCAGCCCGCTTCAGGGCTGGATCGGCACGTCGAAGTCCTACTGGCACCAGCTCAGCGACTGGTTCTCCACCGTGACCGGGTGGCTCCGGGACCTGGGCGGCTCCTGAGCCGCGGAGCGTGCTCGCCGTGACCCAAGAACGCTCTGAGCTTGGGGATTTGTCGACATCCGCAGGGTGATTTCCGCCTCCGCGGTGAAGGTTGGGGCTCCGGACGCGTAGTTTTGTCGACCGGGGGCCGGAGTTCACGGCGTCAGCCGCCGAGGGTACGGCCCCTGTTGCAACGGCGCAGCGTCGGCACCACGCGTCCCCAGTAGGAGCAGTCTTGGCACGGAAGATCGGCAGCCGGTACACAGCGAACCAGATCCTGGGGCGGGGGAGCGCCGGCACGGTGTGGCTGGGCGAGGGGCCGGAGGGGCCCGTCGCCATCAAGCTGCTGCGTGAGGACCTCGCATCCGACCAGGAGCTCGTGGGCCGCTTCGTCCAGGAGCGCACGGCGCTGCTGGGGCTCGACCACCCGAACGTGGTGTCGGTACGGGACCTGGTGGTCGACGGGAACGACCTGGCCCTGGTCATGGACCTGGTCCGGGGCACGGATCTACGCACCCGGCTGGAGCGCGAGCGGCGACTGGCGCCCGAGGCGGCGGTGGCGATCGTGGCGGACGTGGCGGACGGGCTGGCGGCGGCGCACGCGGCCGGGGTCGTGCATCGCGATGTGAAGCCGGAGAACGTGCTCCTCGACATGCAGGGGCCGCTGGGTCCGGGCGGCGCGCACCCGGCGCTGCTGACGGACTTCGGTGTGGCGAAGCTCATCGACTCGCCCCGGCGGACCAAGACGACGAAGATCATCGGCACCCCGGACTACCTGGCCCCGGAGATCGTGGAGGGCCTGCCGCCGAGGGCGGCGGTGGACATCTACGCGCTGGCGACGGTCCTGTACGAGCTGCTGGCGGGCTTCACACCGTTCGGCGGCGGGCACCCGGGCGCGGTACTGCGCCGCCATGTCACGGAGACCGTGGTCCCGCTCCCCGGCATCCCGGAGGAGCTGTGGCAGCTGCTCGTGCAGTGCCTGGCGAAGGCGCCGGCGTCGCGGCTGCGGGCGTCGGAGCTGGCGTCGCGGCTGCGGGAGCAGCTGCCGATACTGGCGGGGATGCCGCCGCTGGATGTGGACGAGCCGGACGCGGCGCCGGAGGAGGAGCCCTACGAGTCGGCCGTACCGGGGGAGCCGGAGGCGGAGCGGGTGCGCCGGGGGGCGGTGCCGCTGGTGCCCGGGGCGAAAACGGACTCCAACCGGGACACGCACACGTCGATGCGAGTGCCCGGGCCGGACGAGCTGGCCGGCGGCGCCCGCGGCACGGCCCGTGCGCCCCGGGCCGCGGGCGCCCCGCGCCCCGGCTCGGCTCGCCACCGGCTACAGGCCCGCCGCCGCCGGATCGCGTTGGGCGCGGCGGCGGTGGCACTGCTGGCGGCGCTCGGCGTGGGCGGCTGGCTGGCGGCGTCCGGCGACGACGGTGAGCAGCCGCCCGCCACCCGGAACTCGGCCCCCGCGTCCCCCTGAGTCCGGCCCGGCGCCCCTCTGCCAGGGCCGGGCCCGGCGACATCCCACCGCCGGGCACCCTCTGTAACCGACGGTTACCCGGCATGGGCTCTCCGGTGGAGCCGTTACGCTGGATGCGTGGCAGTCGTCGATGTATCCGAAGAGCTCAAGTCCCTCTCCTCGACCATGGAGTCGATCGAGGCCGTTCTGGACCTCGACAAGATGAGGGCAGACATCGCCGTGCTCGAGGAGCAGGCGGCCGCGCCGTCCCTCTGGGACAACCCGGACGAGGCGCAGAAGATCACCAGCAAGCTCTCCCACCTCCAGGCCGAGGTGCGGAAGGCCGAGGCCCTGCGCGGCCGGATCGACGACCTCGGTGTGCTCTTCGAGCTCGCCGAGGCCGAGGACGACCCGGACACCCGCACCGAGGCCGAGGCGGAGCTGGTCGAGGTGAGGAAGCTGCTGGACGAGATGGAGGTCCGCACGCTCCTGTCCGGCGAGTACGACGCCCGTGAGGCGCTCGTCAACATCCGTGCCGAGGCCGGCGGCGTCGACGCCGCGGACTTCGCCGAGAAGCTCCAGCGCATGTATCTGCGCTGGGCCGAGCAGCACGGCTACAAGACCGAGGTCTACGAGACGTCGTACGCCGAAGAGGCGGGCATCAAGTCCACGACCTTCGCGGTCCAGGCGCCCTACGCCTACGGCACCCTCTCCGTCGAGCAGGGCACCCACCGGCTCGTCCGTATCTCCCCGTACGACAACCAGGGGCGGCGCCAGACCTCCTTCGCCGGGGTCGAGGTCCTTCCCGTCGTAGAGCAGTCCGACCACGTCGACATCGACGAGTCCGACATCCGGGTCGACGTGTTCCGCTCCTCCGGCCCCGGCGGCCAGGGCGTCAACACGACCGACTCCGCGGTGCGGATCACCCACTTCCCCACCGGCATCGTCGTCACCTGCCAGAACGAGCGGTCCCAGATCCAGAACAGGGCCAGCGCGATGAACGTCCTCCAGGCCAAGCTCCTGGAGCGGCGTCGGCAGGAGGAGCAGGCCAAGATGAACGCCCTGAAGGGTGACGGCGGCAACTCCTGGGGCAACCAGATGCGTTCGTATGTCCTGCACCCCTACCAGTTGGTCAAGGACCTGCGGACCGAGTACGAAGTCGGCAACCCCGAGGCCGTGTTCAACGGTGAGATCGACGGCTTCGTCGAGGCCGGAATTCGCTGGCGCAAGCAGCAGGAGAAGTAACACCGGTGGGCCGGCCGCGGCGTCGCCGCCGGAACACGGTGCTTTGTCGACAAGGCAACTACCCCTCGCTCGGGGGTAGTTGCCTTGCTTGTCGTTGGGTGTCTGGGTTTTACATCACACTCACGCACCAGCTCCTGCCTCAAATGATCATTTACGGGACATCGCGCCCGCAACGTCCTTGACGCTGCTGTGAAAAGTCGGAAGGGTAAAGCGCGGCATGCGCATCTCTGGGGTGCATGTGAACCGGGGGGTCCGAGCACAGCCGCCCCCGACGCCGCGGCCCCGGGCGCTGCTCCATTGACGATCAGCTACTGGGGGTAGCAGGCAGATGACCAAGAAGACGCGGATCCGTATCGCGCGGATCGCCGCCGGTGCGGTGATCGCCGCCGGTGCTTCGCTGACTGCCGCGGGTGCCGCCTCGGCGCTCGACATCACTGTCGGCGCGCACGCCGACAAGGACGGCGTGGGTATCGGCGCGGGCGAAGGCGAGGGCGAGGGAACGCCAGACCCTGAGCCCACCGAGAGCGAGACCGGCATCCCGACGACCGAGCCGACCGAGCCGACGACGGAGCCGACTCAGCCGACGACGGAGCCGACTCAGCCGACGACGGAGCCGACCGAGCCGACGACGGAGCCGACTCAGCCGACGGCGGAGCCGACCGACGATGGCGGCAACGGCAACGGCAACGGGAACGGGAACGGCAACGGGAACGGGAACGGCAACGGGAACGGGAACGGCAACGGCAACGGAAACGGGAACGGCAACGGAAACGGCCAGGGCAACGGCAACGGCGACAACACCAACCCGGACGGCGGCAACAGCCCGGTCCAGCAGGGCAAGGGCTCCTCGGGCCTGACCGACACCGGTGCGGGCAACGGCAACTCCGACCCCTCCGCCCAGGGCGAGGGCGGCAAGGAACTGGCCGAGACCGGTGCCGGACAGACCGCGTTCCTGCTGATCGGTGCCGCCACGATGATCGCCGGCGGTATCGGCTTCCGGGTGCTGCCGCGCCTGGCGAACGGCCGCGGCGGGGCCGCTGCCTGAACCACAGGCATGACAAGCACGTGAGAAGGGCCCGGGGCGGATGCCCCGGGCCCTTCCCGTACGTCTTCTGCGTCCTCCGCGGCGGCCCCGGCGTCCTACGCTGTCTGGTGCGCCAGCAGCGCCACCGCCGCGATCAGCACGGCCACAAGCACGATCAGTGCCGTCGGGTTCAGCCCTGACCAGGGGCTTTCCTGCTGGAGTCGCTCCCGGCTGGCGCGACAGACGGGGCAGCGGCCCTCATTTACGGGCGCCGCGCAGTTCGCGCACACCAATCGGTCGTACGTCATGCGCCTCGCCCTCCTCATACCACTTCCACCCACACAACGTTTCCGGGAACGCAACCGTTCCCCACCCCACTGTGCCAGGTTCCGCGAGTCGCTGCGCGGGCTCGGCGGGCCAAAGGCTCCGGGAGGGGCGGTCCGGTGCGCTCGCAAGGCAAATCGGTGCAACGCGACGGCCCGCGCTTCTTTCCGAGACGCACCCCCCGCTGGGTACAAAAACGCACAACTCCTGCGCAACCCCGACTGGCGACTGCGCTCCCGCACCCGCTTCGCGTATGGTCACGCACACCTACCCCCAACGGCCCGTGGTGCATCCGTGATCCGATTCGACAATGTCTCCAAGGTCTACCCCAAACAGAGCCGCCCTGCCCTCAGGGAGGTCTCCCTCGAAGTGGAGAAGGGCGAGTTCGTCTTCCTCGTGGGGTCCTCCGGCTCCGGAAAGTCCACCTTCCTGCGGCTGATACTCCGCGAGGAGCGCGCCAGTCATGGCCAGGTGCACGTTCTGGGTAAGGACCTCGCCCGTATCTCCAACTGGAAGGTGCCGCACATGCGCCGCCAGCTGGGGACCGTGTTCCAGGACTTCCGTCTCCTGCCGAACAAGACGGTCGCCGAGAACGTGGCCTTCGCACAGGAGGTCATCGGCAAGTCCCGCGGTGAGATCCGCAAGTCCGTGCCCCAGGTGCTCGACCTCGTCGGGCTCGGCGGCAAGGAGGACCGCAGACCCGGCGAGCTGTCCGGTGGTGAACAGCAGCGCGTCGCCATCGCGCGGGCCTTCGTCAACCGGCCCAAGCTGCTGATCGCCGACGAGCCCACCGGTAACCTCGACCCGCAGACCTCGGTCGGCATCATGAAGCTGCTCGACCGGATCAACCGGACGGGCACGACCGTGGTGATGGCGACCCACGACCAGAACATCGTGGACCAGATGCGCAAGCGCGTCATCGAGCTGGAGAAGGGCCGCCTCGTCCGTGACCAGGCGCGCGGCGTCTACGGCTACCAGCACTGAATTCCACGGAAAGGCTTGAACAGACGCCATGCGCGCGCAGTTCGTTCTGTCGGAGATCGGTGTCGGTCTCCGCCGCAATCTGACGATGACCTTCGCCGTCATCGTCTCGGTGGCCCTCTCCCTCGCCCTGTTCGGTGGTTCGCTCCTGATGAGCGACCAGGTGAACCAGATGAAGGGCTACTGGTACGACAAGGTCAACGTCTCGATCTTCCTCTGCAACAAGAGCGACGCCGAGTCCGACCCCAACTGCGCCAAGGGCGCGGTCACTGAGGAGCAGAAGAAGCAGATCCAGGACGACCTGGGCAAGATGTCGGTCGTCGACAAGGTGACCTACGAGTCCCAGGACGACGCCTACAAGCACTACAAGCAGCAGTTCGGCGACTCCCCGCTGGCCAGTTCGCTCACCCCGGACCAGATGCAGGAGTCGTACCGCATCAAACTGAAGGACCCGGAGAAGTACCAGGTCGTCGCGACAGCCTTCAACGGCCGTGGCGGCGTGCAGTCCGTGCAGGACCAGAAGGGCATCCTCGACAACCTCTTCGGACTGCTCAACGGCATGAACTGGGCCGCCCGCGCGGTCATGGCGATGATGCTGGTCGTGGCACTGATGCTGATCGTCAACACGGTGCGCGTCTCGGCGTTCAGCCGTCGTCGTGAGACTGGCATCATGCGCCTCGTCGGTGCGTCCGGCTTCTACATCCAGGCGCCGTTCATCATGGAGGCCGCGGTCGCCGGCCTCATCGGCGGCATGGTGGCCTGCGGATTCCTGCTGATCACGCGGTACTTCATCATCGACCACGGCCTGGACCTGTCCCATAAGCTGAACTTGATCAACTTCATCGGCTGGGACGCCGTCCTGACGAAGCTGCCGCTCATACTCGCCACGAGCCTGCTGATGCCGGCACTGGCCGCGTTCTTCGCATTGCGCAAGTACCTGAAGGTGTGACGCATGCCAACAGGGCCGGACGGGCAACAGCCCGTCCGGCCCTGTGCGTTGTCCTAGACTCACCGGCATGTCCGGCCACGACCTGTTCTGTCAGCCCCGCCGCGCCCGTCACAGGGCGGCGCTGGCGCTGGTCTTCGCGAGCGTCCTCGTCACCGGCGCCGCGGCCGGCTCGTTCGACGCGTCCGCGCGGAAGAACATCTCCGCGGAGCCGACGATCCCGGCCGGTCACGAAGAGGGCGTCACCGAGGCGGCCGCGCGGGCGATGGCCGACGGCAAGTCCCCCATGGAGGCCGCGGAACGCGCTGTCAGCCGCAGCGGCGACCGTTGGGCGGCCGTCTACTCCCGGGGCGAGTACGAGGAGTTCGAGGAAGCCCTCGACGGCCAGTACACCGGGGTGGGACTGTCGGCCCGGCAGCAGCGTGACGGCCGGATCGAGGTGACCGAGGTGCAGTCCGGCTCGCCCGCGTCCGACGCCGGGATCCAGGCGGGCGACCATCTGCGCAGCGTCGACGGCGAGGACGTCGTAGGCATGCCCGTCCCCGAGGTCGTCTCCTTGCTGCGCGGCGACGCCGAAGGCGCGGACACCGGCACCCGGGTCCGGATCGGCCTGCAGCGCGGCACCCGCACCTGGAGCGAGGTACTGCGCCGGGCCCGGCTGTCCACGGACCCGGTGACCGTGCACCGGCTCGCCGGCGGCGCCGCCGTGATCAGGGTCGCCGCCTTCACCAAGGGCTCCGGTGACCGGGTGCGCGAGGTGGTCGCCGCCGTGCCGAGGGGTGACGGGATCATCCTGGACCTGCGCGGCAACTCCGGCGGTCTGGTCGCCGAAGCCGTCACCGCCGCGTCGGCCTTCCTCGACGGGGGGCTCGTGGCGACGTACGACGTCGACGGCGAGCAGCGGTCCCTGCACGCCGCTCCCGGCGGGGACACCGGCAGAGCCGTGGTCGTGCTCGTCGACAGTGGCACGATGAGCGCGGCCGAACTGCTCACCGGTGCCCTCCAGGACCGCGGCAGGGCCGTCGTCCTGGGCACCCGAACCTTCGGCAAGGGCTCGGTCCAGATGCCGAGCAGCCTCCCGGACGGCGCCGTCGCCGAACTGACCGTCGGGCACTACCGCACCCCCTCGGGCCACAGCGTCGACGGTCACGGCATCACCCCGGACCTTCAGGTCGACGACGACGTCCTGGCGCGGGCCGAGACGGTGCTCAGCGGCCTGGGCGGCGCCTCCTAGGAGACCGCCGACCGCCTCGCGGTCTCCGATAATCGGCTTCCCGTACACCCCCTCTCCAGTGCGAAAATGGCGGCACTATGGCTAAGGAAAAAGGGCGCAAGCTGATCGCGCAGAACAAGAAGGCGCGGCACGACTACCTCATCATCGACACCTACGAGGCAGGGCTGGTCCTCATGGGGACCGAGGTGAAGTCGCTGCGTCAGGGGCGAGCCTCGCTGGTCGACGGCTTCGTGCAACTGGACGGTCACGAAGCGTGGCTGCACAACGTGCACGTACCCGAGTACAGCCAGGGCACCTGGACCAACCACAGCGCCCGCCGCAAGCGGAAGCTGCTGTTGCACCGCGAGGAGATCGACAAGCTGGAGTCCAAGTCGCAGGAGACGGGCCACACGATCGTGCCCCTCGCCCTGTACTTCAAGGACGGCCGCGCCAAGATCGAGATCGCGCTGGCGAAGGGCAAGAAGGAGTACGACAAGCGGCAGACACTCCGCGAGAAGCAGGACCGTCGCGAGGCGGACCGGGCGATCTCGGCGGCCCGCCGCAGGCAGCGCGCCTGACGGAGGGAATACGCTGGCACCCGCGTACGTTGGTCACGTACGATGGCATCGCACCTCACAGAGGGTGCGGTCCCTCCCCGGAGGGCTGTTTGAAAAATCAACATGGGGATGATCGGTTTCGACAGCGGTTGTCGAAGCAGGGGAAGCGTGTCGAGGAAGCGGCCATGATCTCGTAAACCACAGGCCGAAACAAATAATCGCCAACACCAAGCGCGATTCCTCCCAGCAGGCCTTCGCCCTCGCTGCCTGATAGGCAGCGCGAGCGAGCCTCCTACTAAAGGGAGTGTCAGCCCGGGGCTGTTCCCGACCCGGATCCTGGCATCAGCTAGGGGACTAAACCTTGATCCCGGTCACGGGGTGAAGAGGGAAATCAAACAGTGACTGAGCCCGTCGGAGACTTGTCCGCGTGATCTCCGGGGCTGAGAAAATCGAAGCGGACTGCACACGGAGAAGCCCTGGTTCCGCACCGTTGGACGCGGGTTCGATTCCCGCCATCTCCACGATCGGGGAGGTTTCCGGACCTCTCAACCCATGTCGACAAAGGCCCCGCTGCTTTCGAGCAGCGGGGCCTTTGTCGTTCCCGCGCGGGCCGGCACCAGGCGCCTGATGTCACGGCTACGGGTGGCGTACGGCGGCCTTGCGTACGCTTCCGTGCCCGGAGAGTGCGAAGTCATTGCCGGTTCGGTGAGTTTCGAACATTAATGCGAAGTGTGAAGTAGCTGGCATATAGCGGTAGTTGCGGAGATACGATCAATGTCCGCGCTGAACGCGCCCTCCTTCCGCAGAACGCTCCGGGCCCCATGCCTTCGGGGTCCGGTCCGAGCCTGAAAACGGTAGTCGCCGGGAACTCGGCAGCCTCAGCGGTGCGCCGCTGGGTCAGGGTCATCGTGGCGACCAACGTGAGGTCGGTCGCTGTGCCCGCGAGAGCAGGGCGGCGCATCCCGGAATCGATGTGCTTCGACGGGCGTCGGCCAAAGCCACGGCTGTGGAGCATGCCCGACGGGGATGGATTCCGGCCATCGACGCGGACCTCATGAAGCCCGGACGCAAATGCCACGAAGATCCATAAACAAGACATGTGAACACGAGTCACCCACATGCGCTACATTCCTAACACGAGCAAGGTCGGGTAGGGGGCGCTCGGACCAGGTGGGGGCCTGGCCCGGCCGACAGGTGCTCGAAGTCGTCAGCAGCGCACCCGGTACTGTCCCGTGGGGGGATGTGCGCACGTGAAAAAATGGCGGGAAGACGCCCAACCCGAACGGCCCGGAGCTGTACCCGCGACCCGAGAGGTCGCGGTCGGAGGGCGAGACACACAGGTCTTGCCGGAAGCCGGAGGAGCCGAGGTCCTGCGCTCAGGTGTGGACTTACCGGATGCGGCCGAGATCGAGGTTCTGCCGAGATCGGTCGACACCCCCGCTCCCCGGGACCCCTGGGGTGCCTCCGCCGACCTCGGGAACACCCATGACCCGCACGAGGTGACCGTCCAACTCGAAGCCGTCGTAGGGCAGTCGGGGATCGGTCTCGGTCAGGCCCGCAACGGTGGTGCAGGCACAGGGGACGGCGCCGACGGGCCCGTCTTCGTCGACGCGTCGGGCCGCCGCAGCCGCCGGTTCCGCCGGATCGGCATGGCCGTCGCCGTCGCCTGCGCGGTGTACGCCGCCGTCATCGTGGCCACACTCATGTCGGGCAACTCCAACGCGCCCTGGCTGCCGGTCCCGGGCCAGCGCGACGACGCGCCGGCCAGCCGGGTCGACGCCTCGCCGCTGCCGCCGGACCCGCCGGACCCCGCGCAGCCGTCCGCACCGGGCAGGGCCGCTCCGCGGACGGGTGCCTCGGCGAGCGACGGTACGGCGCCGTCACCGCGCGCCGGCGCCGATGTGCCCAGCGCGTCCACGAGCCCCGATCGGCCGGGCACGTCCGCCGACCCCAAGCCGTCCGCGACCCAGACAACCAAGAAGCCGGGGTCTGGAGGGACCGTGCCGAGCCGGCGCCCGTCGGCATCCGCCTCTCCCACACCCGACCCCAGCCCCACGGGCGGCGTCGAGCCGACGGGTGACCCGTCGCCGACCCCACCAGGTGGCAGCCCCGACCCGACCACCGGCACGGTGGCCGACGGCCCGAACACCCCGATGCCCGTCACCGGGGGACCGTCCTCGCCATCCTCGCCCCCGGCGCGCGTGCTGTGACGGCGTCCCGCACCCGCCGTCCCCGGGCCACCGCGACCGGAGCCCCCGGCGGCTCCCGGCGTCGCCGCTCCATGCGCCTGCTGCTGCCCATGCTCGTCCTGGTCGCCCTCATGGTCATGCTGATGCTGCGCGGCTTCGTGCACAGCGAGATCATGGCCGACCACCGCGTCCAGCCCGAGGCCTCCGCCGACCAGGTGCCGGAGAAGATCCTGAAAGGCGGCCCGGTCATCGACACCCGCGGCGGACGCGCCACCAGTCTGCGCGTGCCCGACCGCCGCCTGGTCCTCACCTTCGACGACGGCCCCGATCCGACCTGGACCCCGAAGGTCCTGGACGTGCTCAAGAAACACCACGCCCACGCGGTCTTCTTCGTCACCGGCACCATGGCCTCGCGCTACCCGGACCTCGTCGACCGCATGGTGCGGGAGGGACACGAAGTCGGCCTGCACACCTTCAACCACCCCGACCTCTCCTACCAGTCCGACCGGCGCATCGACTGGCAACTGTCCACGAACCAGCTCGCGATCAGCGGCGCGGCCGGTATCCGCACGTCCCTCTTCCGGCCGCCGTACTCCTCCTTCGCCGACGCCATGGACGACAAGTCCTGGCCGGTGACCGAGTACATCGGTACCCACGGCTACATCACCGTCGTCAACGACACCGACAGCGAGGACTGGAAGAAGCCCGGCGTCGACGAGATCATCCGCCGCGCCACACCGCGCCACGGCAAGGGCGCGATCGTCCTGATGCACGACTCGGGCGGCGACCGCCACCAGACCGTGCAGGCGCTGGACCGGTTCCTGCCCGGACTCCAGGGCCAGGGCTACGAGTTCCAGAACCTCACCGAGGCGCTCGGCGCGCCCAGCGCACTCACCCCGGTCACCGGCCCCGACCTGTGGAAGGGCAAGGCCTGGATCTTCCTGGTCCGGGCCTCGGACGGCATCACCGGCGCCCTGGTCGTCTGCCTCGCCGTGATCGGGACCCTGGTCATCGGCCGCTTCGTCCTGATGCTGCTCCTGTCCGGCGCCCACGCGCGCAGAGTGCGGCGCCGCGGCTTCAGCTGGGGACCACCGGTCACCGAACCGGTCTCGGTACTGGTGCCGGCGTTCAACGAGGCCAAGTGCATCGAGAACACGGTCCGTTCACTGATGGCGAGCGAACACCCCATCGAGGTGATCGTCATCGACGACGGCTCGACGGACGGCACGGCCCGCATCGTGGAGGCCATGGACCTGCCGGGTGTCCGGGTGATACGCCAGCACAACGCGGGCAAGCCCGCCGCGCTCAACCGGGGCCTGGCGAACGCCCGTTACGACCTGATCGTGATGATGGACGGCGACACGGTCTTCGAACCGGCGACCGTCCGTGAACTCGTCCAGCCCTTCGGTGACCCGCGGGTCGGCGCCGTCGCCGGCAACGCCAAGGTCGGCAACCGGGACGCCATGATCGGTGCCTGGCAGCACATCGAGTACGTGATGGGCTTCAACCTCGACCGCCGTATGTACGACATCCTGCGCTGCATGCCGACGATCCCCGGCGCGGTCGGGGCCTTCCGGCGCTCGGCCCTGGAGCGGGTCGGCGGCATGAGCGAGGACACGCTCGCCGAGGACACCGACATCACCATGGCGATGCACCGCGACGGCTGGCGGGTGGTGTACGCGGAGAAGGCCCGCGCCTGGACGGAGGCCCCGGAGTCGGTCCAGCAGTTGTGGTCCCAGCGCTACCGCTGGTCGTACGGCACGATGCAGGCGATCTGGAAGCACCGTCGCGCGCTCGTGGAACGCGGCCCCTCGGGCCGCTTCGGCCGGGTCGGACTGCCCCTGGTGTCGCTGTTCATGGTGCTGGCCCCACTGCTGGCGCCCCTCATCGACATCTTCCTGCTGTACGGCGTGGTCTTCGGTCCCACGCAGAAGACGATCGTGGCGTGGCTGGGCGTCCTGGCGATCCAGGCGTTCTGCGCGGCCTACGCCTTCCGACTCGACCGCGAGCGCATGACCCATCTCATCTCGCTGCCCCTGCAGCAGATCCTCTACCGCCAACTCATGTACGTTGTACTGCTTCAGTCCTGGATCACGGCACTGACCGGCGGCCGACTGCGCTGGCAGAAGCTGCGGCGCACGGGTGTCGTCGAGGCGCCCGGCGGCCCGGCGTCGCACCAGCGGACGCGTAACGGCAGTGATCGGAGGCCTGTGGCATGACCCATGGATACACGACCGGCACGGGCCCGGGACCGGAGCAGACGCCCTCGCTCGATATCCCGCAGCAGCGGACGGCGCAGCCGGCGCCCGCCGCGCGGAAACCGGGCAGGGACCGCTATCTGGATCTCCTGCGCTCGATCGCCCTGGTCCGCGTGGTCGCCTACCACCTGTTCGGCTGGGCGTGGCTGTCGGTGCTGTTCCCGTCGATGGGCGTGATGTTCGCGCTCGCCGGATCGCTGATGGCACGTTCCCTCGAACGCCCGGCGCTGAGCGTGATCAAGAGCCGGGTGCGCAGGCTGCTGCCTCCGCTGTGGGCCTTCGGCGCCCTGGTGCTGGCCATGTTGTTCGGGGACGGCTGGAATCCGGTGAAGGACCCGGACAACGGCGGCACCTGGGGACTGGTCAAGCTGATCGACTACGTCATCCCGATCGGCGCCCCGCCGTACCCCTGGCATGCCGGCACCATGTCCGGCCTCCTGGATGACACCTGGGCGGACCAGGCGGCGGGCCCTCTGTGGTACCTGCGCGCCTACCTCTGGTTCGTGGTGGCCTCCCCCCTGCTCCTGTGGGCGTTCCGCCGGGCCCCGTGGCCGACGCTGCTGGCACCGCTGGGGCTGACGGCGATCGTCGGCACCGGTCTGGTGTCCATCCCCGGTGAAACGGGCAACGCGGTCACGGACTTCGCCGTCTACGGCAGTTGCTGGGTCCTGGGATTCGCCCACCACGAGGGCATGTTGGCGAAGGTCCCGCGCTACGCCGCCGTCTCCTGCTCGGCGCTCGTGATGGCCTTCGGCCTGTGGTGGGCGTCGGGTCATCTGGGCCCCGACGGCTGGGACCTCAACGACATCCCGCTGGCGCAGGCGACCTGGTCCTTCGGATTCGTGGTGATCCTTCTCCAGTACTCCCCGTCGTGGCGGGAACTACCGGGCTCCCTGCGCAGGTGGGACAAGCTGATCACGCTGTCCAACAACCGCGCGGTCACGATCTACCTGTGGCACAACCTGCTGATCATGGCCACGGTCCCGATCATCGACCAGGCGTACAACCTGCCGTTCATGCAGAGCGATCGCGCATCGTCCGCGCTCGACTCGACGTACATGATGTGGATGTTCTTCCTGGTCTGGCCGTTGATCGGCCTGGCGATCGTCGCCTTCGGCTGGATCGAGGACTTCGCGGCGAAGCGGAGTCCGCGGCTGTGGCCGAACGGCTCGAAACGGGGCCGCTCCAAGGCCCGAGACGGGGTGCACGTGACCCAGGGCTGACGCACGGGGCCTTCCGCAGGGGTGTGGGGGCGGGCACTGTAGGGATACGAATCCCTTAGCGCCACCCTTTCGTGGACCTCACCGGCCGTCGCTCTCGCGGCGGCAACTCCAAGGCGGTGACAGGAACATGGCATTGGGCTCCCCCACGGCCCCTTACGATTTCCGATTCGACTCCGGGCGGATCTGCCTGGACTTGCTGGCGACTGCGCATCCGGGAGAACGGCTCGACTCATTGGACCGGCTGCGGGCATGGATCACCGGGGCCGCGCTGGTCCCGGCGGGCACGCCGCTGTCCGGCGTGGACCCGGGATGGCTGCCGGCCTTCCGTGAACTACGCGGGCACATCGGGCAGTTGGTGCACGGAGAACTGGAAGGACGCCCCGCGGACGCCGCGTTGACGCGGGTCAACGCGGTGGCACGGGGCGCGCCTCCCGCACCCTGCGCGGTCCGTGGCGCGGACGGCGGGCTGATACGGCGCATGCGCCCGCTGCCGGGGCACGAGGAACTGCTGGCCGTGGTGGCCCGCGACGCGATCGAGTTGCTGACGGATCCCGTGGCCCGGTCCGGTCTGCGGCAGTGCGAGGGCGACAACTGCCCCCTCGTCTACCTGGACACGTCCCGCGGCGGGCGCCGCCGCTGGTGCTCCAGCGAGGTGTGCGGCAACCGAGAGCGGGTGGCCCGCCACCGGCGTCGGGCGGCACTGGCCCGAGCCTGAGAGCCCTTGACTGACGCTCCCGGCCCGAGAATTCACGGTCGCGCTTTGAACACGGCGGACTCCCTGTGCGTACCCGGATGTGACCGACCGACTGGGGTGACCCCCGGACACCGGAGGTAGGGGTGCGCAAGGATTCCGCCGTGGCTGACGGACACAGGCCAAGGGCCCGACATCGCATGACCTCGTCCTCGGCGGCCTCGTCGAGCGGGCCCGACGAGGAGCTGATGCGCGCCCTGTACCAGGAACACGCGGGCCCCTTGCTCGCCTACGTGCTGCGGCTGGTCGCCGGCGACCGGCAGCGCGCCGAGGACGTCGTGCAGGAGACGCTCATCCGTGCCTGGAAGAACGCCGACCGGCTCGACCGAGCGACCGGTTCGGTACGCCCCTGGCTGGTGACGGTCGCCCGGCGCATCGTCATCGACGGCCACCGCAGTCGGCAGGCCCGGCCTCAGGAGGTCGACCCGTCGCCGCTGGAGGTCATACCCGCGGAGGACGAGATCGACAAGGCGTTATGGCTGATGACACTGTCGGACGCGCTGGACGACCTGACGCCGGCTCACCGGGAGGCCCTGGTCGAGACGTACTTCAAAGGGCGTACGGTCAACGAGGCGGCCCAGACGCTCGGTATCCCCAGCGGAACGGTGCGCTCCAGGGTGTTCTACGCCCTGCGGTCGATGAAGCTCGCGCTGGAGGAGCGGGGGGTGACGGCATGAGCGATACGCACGGAGGATTCGGCACCGGTGGCCCGGGAGCCGTACGGGGTCCACAGGGCCAGGGCGGCATCCACGAGACCGTCGGCGCCTACGCCCTCGGCATCCTGGACGACGCCGAGGCGACGGCCTTCGAGGCGCACCTCGCCACCTGCGACTGGTGCGCCCGGCAACTCGACGACCTCGCGGGCACGGAGCCGATGCTGGCCGCGCTCGCGGACCTGCCCGGCAACCAGGGCAGCCCGGCCGTCGGCGAGTCCCTGTCCGCGAAGCCCGGCCCACAGTTGGTCGAGCGGCTGGTCGGCGAGGTCTCCGAGCGGCGCGCCCGAAAGCGCAGGCGCGGCTTCTACCTCGTGGCGGCCGCGGCCGCGCTGATCATCGGCGGTCCGCTCACCGTACTGGCGGTGAACGGCGGCGGCAGCGGCGGCACCGACCCGATGGCCGCCGGCCCCGCCAAGGAGGCCTTCCAGGTCATGACCGACAAACACGCGGCGACCGACCCCAACACCAAGGTCAACGCCGTCGTCGCGATGGAGGCCAGGGACTGGGGCACCCACGCCGTTCTCCAGCTGAAGAACGTCAAGGGCCCGCTCAAGTGCTCCCTGATCGCGGTCGGCAAGAACGGCGAGCGGGAGACGGTCACCTCCTGGGCCGTCCCGAAGTGGGGCTACGGACTCCCGAACACCACCAGCGAAGAGGCGAAGAGCCCCCTCTACGTACATGGCGCTGCCGCCTTCACCCCGAACCAGATCGACCACTTCGAGGTCATGACGTTCGACGGGAAACGGCTGGTGGAAGTGAACGCGTAGGCGTTCGCCGACCTGCCCGGGCACCTTCCTCGGCATACGGACGGACATGTCGCACTCCGACGTGTGCCGGGGCCCGGACACACGTGCGTAGCCTCCCCGGGCTCCCTTCGCGTACGGTAGACGGCTGCCCAGCACGTAAGAAGGGGGCCCGGTGGCCGCTCAGGTTCAACAGGAAACCGCGCTCGGCCCGGTCGGCAAGTCCGCGCAGGACTCGCTCCGCGACCGGGAGATCAGCGTCGAACAGGAACACCTGGACCGGGTGTACCGGCGCCTCGAGGAGAAGATCCACGAGGCGGAGTTCCTGCTGAGCGACGCGGCCAAGCGCGGCCAGGTCGGTACCCCCGGGGCGCTCGCCGAGCGCGACGCGCAGGTCTTCCGGGCGGGCATCCACCTCAACCGGCTCAACAACGAGTTCGAGGACTTCCTCTTCGGCCGGATCGACCTGCTGCTCGGCAAGGACGGCAAAAAGGGTCCCGACGGTGCGTACACGGCCGTCGAGCCCGCCGAGGGCGCGGTGCGCCCCGACAACACCGCCGACATCGCCGAGACCCTGCACATCGGTCGCATCGGCGTCCTCGACGAGGACTACGCGCCGCTGGTCATCGACTGGCGTGCGCCCGCCGCGGCCCCCTTCTACCGCTCCACGCCGGTCGACCCCGGGCGAGTCGTCCGCCGCCGGGTCATCCGCTCCAAGGGGCGCAGGGTCCTCGGTGTCGAGGACGACCTGATGCGCCCCGAGCTGAAGGCGACCCTCGACGGCCGCGAGCTGCCGGTGATCGGCGACGGCGCCCTGATGGCCGCCCTCGGCCAGGCGCGCACCCACACCATGCGCGACATCGTGGCGTCGATCCAGGCCGAGCAGGACCTCGTGATCCGCGCCCCCGCCGCCTCCGTGACCTACGTCGAGGGCGGCCCCGGCACCGGCAAGACGGCCGTGGCCCTGCACCGGGCCGCATACCTCCTCTACCAGGACCGGCGCAGATACGCGGGCGGCATCCTGATCGTCTCGCCCACCCCGCTGCTGGTGGCGTACACGGAGGGCGTGCTGCCGTCCCTCGGCGAGGAAGGGCAGGTCGCCATCCGCGCCGTCGGCTCGCTCGTCGACGGCGCCCAGGCCACCCTGTACGACTCCCCGTCGGTGGCCCGCGCCAAGGGCTCGTACCGCATGCTCAAGGTGGTACGGAAGGCGGCGCGCGGAGCCCTGGAGCGCAGCGGCACGCCGACCCGGCTCAGGGTCGTCGCCTTCGGCCGCCGCCTCGAACTGGAGGCCGGCGAACTGGAGCGCATCCGGCGCACCGCCCTGAGCGGCACCGCCCCGGTGAACCTGCTGCGCCCGCGCGCCCGCAAGCTGCTCCTGGACGCCCTGTGGACGCAGTCCGGCGCGGCCGGCCGGCACTCCGACCCCGAACTGGCCGCCGAGCTGCGCTCCTCCTTCGACGAGGACGTCACCTCCGAGGACTCCTTCCTCACGTTCCTGGACGCCTGGTGGCCAGAGCTGACCCCGCGGGCCGTCCTGGACGCGATGGCCGACGAGAAGCGGCTGGGCCGTTGGGCCCGGCGGATCTTCACTCCCGGCGAGGTGCGCAGGGTCGCGCGTTCCCTGAAGCGGGACGGGCTGTCCGTGCACGACGTGGCCGTGCTGGACGAACTCCAGGCTGTCCTCGGTCTGCCCGCCCGCCCGAAGAAGAAGCGTGAGCTGGACCCGCTCGACCAGCTGACCGGGCTCGAGGAGCTGATGCCCGTACGCGAGGAGTCGCAGCGTGAGCGCGCCGAGCGGCTCGCCCAGGAGCGGACCGAGTACGCGCATGTGATCGTCGACGAGGCGCAGGACCTCACGCCGATGCAGTGGCGGATGATCGGGCGCCGCGGCCGGCACGCCACCTGGACGGTGGTCGGCGACCCGGCCCAGTCGTCCTGGTCCGACCCGGACGAGGCGGCCGAGGCACGCGACGAGGCCCTGGGCACGCGTCCGCGCCGCCGTTTCACGCTCACGGTCAACTACCGCAACCCCGCCGAGATCGCCGAGCTGGCGTCGAAGGTGCTGGCGCTCGCCATGCCCGGCTCTCAGGCCCCCTCCGCCGTCCGCTCCACGGGCGTCGAGCCGCGCTTCTCGGTCGTGGCGGACACGCTGGGCAAGACCGTCCGCGAGGAGGCCGCCAGGCTGCTCGATCTGGTGGACGGCACGGTCGGGGTCGTCGTCGCGATGAACCGGCGCGAGGAGGCGAGCCGCTGGCTGGCCGGCCTCGGTGACCGGGTCGTGGCGCTCGGCAGCCTGGAGGCCAAGGGCCTGGAGTACGACGCGACGATCGTCGTCTCGCCCGCGGAGATCGCCGACGAGAGCCCCGCGGGCCTGCGGGTGCTGTACGTGGCGCTGACTCGGGCGACACAGCAGTTGACGGTCGTCTCGGGCGAGCGGGACGAGCCGGACGCGGCCGGGGTGCCGGACCTGCTGCGGGACTGATCCGTACTGTGCCGGGAGGATGAACTCCCGGCACGGGAATGGCCTTGCGGCATCTGTTTGTTAGCCTGGAGGTGGCACCGGCCCGATCCAAGCCCCCGGGCCCAACCTTTGTCGCTTCGAGCGACCACTTGCCGCGAGGCGAGCATGGCGGGTCGGTGTCACTGAAGCCATTACCGAACGTCCGAGGTCCGCGTCATCTGTGACGCGGACCTCTTGCGTTGCTGCCGTGTCCTCTGCTGTCGCGCGGTTTGTTCTCGTATGGTGGAAGTCGCTTTCCGAAAGCGCGTGGTCAATGGCGAACACAACGTTCGCAATCCGGCGCGGTTACCACGTACTCCTCGGTAGGTGCGACGATCGGACCACAATCCGCGACACGGTGAAAGCAGAGGAAGTCGGCCATGGCAACGGCGCCCAGCGTCTCCTACTCGATGACGGTCCGGCTGGAGGTGCCCGCGAGCGGAACCGCGGTCTCCCAGCTCACCACGGCCGTGGAGTCCTCCGGAGGCTCGGTGACCGGTCTCGACGTCACCGCGTCCGGCCACGAGAAGCTTCGTATCGACGTCACCATCGCCGCCACCTCGACCGCCCACGCGCAGGAGATCGTCGAGAAGCTCCGCGGCATCGAGGGCGTCACCCTGGGCAAGGTCTCGGACCGTACGTTCCTCATGCACCTCGGCGGCAAGATCGAGATGCAGTCCAAGCACCCCATCCGCAACCGTGACGACCTTTCCATGGTCTACACGCCGGGTGTGGCACGCGTGTGCATGGCGATCGCGGAGAACCCCGAGGACGCCCGTCGTCTGACGATCAAGCGCAACTCCGTTGCGGTCGTGACGGACGGTTCCGCGGTGCTCGGCCTCGGTAACATCGGCCCGAAGGCCGCGCTGCCCGTCATGGAGGGCAAGGCGGCCCTCTTCAAGCGCTTCGCCGGCATCGACGCCTGGCCGATCTGCCTCGACACCCAGGACACCGACGCCATCGTCGAGATCGTCAAGGCGATCGCCCCCGGCTTCGCGGGCATCAACCTGGAGGACATCTCCGCCCCCCGCTGCTTCGAGATCGAGGCGCGGCTGCGCGAGGCCCTGGACATCCCCGTCTTCCACGACGACCAGCACGGCACCGCGATCGTGGTCCTCGCCGCCCTCACCAACGCACTGCGTGTGGTCGGCAAGGCGATCGACGGCGTGCGCGTCGTCATGTCGGGCGCCGGCGCGGCCGGTACGGCCATCCTCAAGCTGCTGCTCGCGGCGGGCGTGAAGAACGCCGTCGTCGCCGACATCCACGGCGTCGTCCACGCCGGGCGCGAGGACCTGGTGGACGCCGCCGCGGACTCGCCGCTGCGCTGGATCGCCGACAACACCAACCCCGAGGGCCTCAGCGGCACGCTGAAGGAGGCCACGCGTGGCGCCGACGTCTTCATCGGCGTCTCCGCCCCGAACGTGCTCGACGGCGCCGACGTCGCCGCCATGGCCGAGGGCGCGATCGTGTTCGCGCTCGCGAACCCCGACCCCGAGGTCGACCCCGCGATCGCCCGTCAGACGGCGGCCGTCGTGGCCACCGGCCGTTCCGACTTCCCGAACCAGATCAACAACGTCCTGGTCTTCCCGGGTGTCTTCCGCGGTTTGCTGGACGCGCAGTCCCGCACGGTCAACACGGACATGATGCTGGCCGCCGCGAGTGCCCTCGCGGGTGTGGTGAGCGAGGACGAGCTGAACCCGAACTACATCATTCCGAGCGTCTTCAACGACAAGGTCGCGGGCGCGGTCGCCGGAGCGGTGCGCGCCGCGGCGAAGGCGGCGACAGAGCCGGTCACCCGGTAAGGACCACCGGCGGCGCCCCTGCCTGGCCGCCGCCCCCAGGGCCCCGGCTGCGTTCTGTGACCATTGCCACGGTGGCCTGGCCCGGCGCGTCGCGGCGCCCGGGACACCGGGCCGCCCTAGGGTGGCGGCCAGGCTCGGACCCCATAAGCCCTGCGGTCCGTGGCCACGGGTGGACGGAGCGTCACCAAACATGAGGCAGTGGCGCTCTCCGTGTGACTCCCACGGGTGTTCTCGTGACTCCCACGGGTGTTCTCACGGGCTGCTGCGGGTGCCGGATTGGCTTTCCCGCCGCAGGTGGGGGCAGGATGCGTCTTCGGGCGCGAGGGTCTGACGACGGACCCGGGTCCGGGACCTCATCGAGGACCCTGGCAGCATCGGCTTCGCCGTGCCCCTCATGCGGCTCCGCCGCGTGGCACGCCTCAACGGCAAGAAGAACACGGGAGTAACAACATGAACCGCAGTGAGCTGGTGGCCGCGCTGGCCGACCGCGCCGAGGTGACCCGCAAGGACGCCGACGCCGTGCTGGCCGCGTTCGCCGAGACCGTCGGCGAGATCGTCGCCAAGGGCGACGAGAAGGTCACCATCCCCGGCTTCCTGACCTTCGAGCGCACCCACCGTGCCGCTCGCACCGCGCGCAACCCGCAGACCGGCGACCCCATCCAGATCCCGGCCGGCTACAGCGTGAAGGTCTCCGCGGGCTCCAAGCTCAAGGAAGCCGCGAAGGGCAAGTGATCTTGCCGTCGTACGCCACGCGACGGCGTACGAGGCCGTACCCGGCACGGGAACGGCGTAACGAGGCCCGGTGACGCCCCTCTGGACGGCGTACGGGCCAGGTAAGGCCAAAGGGGCGGTCACCCGAATCGGGTGACCGCCCCTCGCGTGCGTACGGCGACCGCCGTCAGCCGAGTGCCTTGTTGGGCAGTTCGACCTTCGCCCCCAGCTCCACCAGCTTCTCCATGAAGTTCTCGTAGCCGCGGTTGATCAGGTCTATGCCGTGGACACGGGACGTGCCCTGTGCCGCCAGTGCCGCGATCAGGTACGAGAAGCCGCCGCGGAGGTCGGGGATGACCAGGTCCGCCCCCTGGAGCCTGGTCGGGCCGGAAACGACGGCGGAGTGGAGGAAATTGCGCTGCCCGAAGCGGCAGTCGGAGCCGCCGAGGCACTCGCGGTAGAGCTGGATGTGCGCGCCCATCTGGTTGAGCGCGGAAGTGAAGCCGAGGCGGGACTCGTAGACCGTCTCGTGGATGATCGACAGGCCCGTGGCCTGCGTCAGGGCGACCACCAGCGGCTGCTGCCAGTCCGTCTGGAAGCCCGGGTGCACGTCCGTCTCCAGCGCGATGGACTTCAGCTCGCCGCCGGGGTGCCAGAAGCGGATGCCCTCGTCGTCGATCTCGAACGCGCCACCCACCTTCCGGTAGGTGTTCAGGAACGTCATCATCGACCGCTGCTGGGCGCCGCGGACGTAGATGTTGCCCTCGGTCGCCAGCGCGGCGGACGCCCAGGAGGCCGCCTCCAGGCGGTCCGGGAGGGCGCGGTGGGTGTAGCCGCCCAGCTTGTCCACACCGGTGATGCGGATCGTGCGGTCGGTGTCCATCGCGATGATCGCGCCCATCTTCTGCAGAACGCAGATGAGGTCCTCGATCTCCGGTTCCACGGCCGCGTTCGACAGCTCGGTGACGCCCTCGGCCAGCACCGCCGTCAGCAGCACCTGCTCCGTCGCGCCGACGGACGGGTACGGCAGCCGGATCTTCGTGCCGCGCAGGCCCTTGGGGGCCTCGAGGTACTGGCCGTCCGCGCGCTTCTCGATGACCGCGCCGAACTGCCGCAGCACGTCGAAGTGGAAGTCGATCGGCCGGCCGCCGATGTCGCAGCCGCCGAGACCGGGGATGGAGGCGTGGCCGAGCCGGTGCAGCAGCGGGCCGCAGAACAGGATCGGGATCCGGGACGAACCGGCGTGGGCGTCGATGTCGGCGACGTTGGCGCTCTCGACGTGCGTCGGATCGAGCACCAGCTCGCCCGGCTCCTCGCCCGGACGTACCGTCACGCCGTGCAGTTGCAGCAGGCCGCGTACGACGCGCACATCGCGGATGTCGGGGACATTGCGCAGCCTGCTCGGCTCACTGCCCAGCAGAGCGGCGACCATGGCCTTCGGTACGAGGTTCTTCGCACCTCGGACACGGATTTCGCCCTCCAGCGGGGTTCCGCCGTGGACAAGCAGGACATCGTCGTTGACGGTCATGAATCTCGCGTTCCGTGGAGTTGGGCAGGGGGGCCGAAGACGTAAGCGTAATAGCCGCCTACCCGCCTCCCGTCAGCCCGGTGGGCCCGGGAACGTCATGGCTTTGCCACAACACGAACCGTTCGCGATCGGACACATGTGGTTACCGTCGCAGCGCCCGCGAAAACCCCTGCCGAGCCGCCCTGTGGCTCATAGCCGCATTCACCCGCGTACCCCGATTGCCTCCCCATTCGGAGGCAAGATGCGGGATCATGTCTGCCATGACCGAGGTGTCCTCGCTCACGGGGCGGCTGCTCGTGGCCACGCCCGCCCTGGCGGACCCGAACTTCGACCGCGCTGTGGTGCTCCTTCTCGACCACGACGAGGAGGGCTCGCTCGGTGTGGTCCTCAATCGCCCCACGCCCGTGGACGTGGGCGATGTCCTGGAGGGGTGGGCGGAGCTCGCGGGTGAGCCCGGCGTCGTCTTCCAGGGCGGACCGGTCTCGCTGGACTCGGCGCTCGGTGTCGCGGTAATTCCCGGCGGCGGTTCCGGAGAGGGCGCCCCACTCGGCTGGCGGCGGGTCCACGGAGCGATCGGCCTGGTCGATCTCGAGGCCCCACCCGAACTTCTCGCCCAGGCGCTGGGCTCGCTGCGCATCTTCGCCGGGTACGCCGGCTGGGGGCCCGGCCAGTTGGAGGACGAGCTGGTGGAGGGAGCGTGGTACGTCGTCGAGTCGGAGCCCGGCGACGTGTCGTCCCCGGTGCCGGAGCGGCTGTGGCGGGAGGTGCTGCGCCGTCAGCGCAGCGAGTTGGCGATGGTGGCGACTTACCCCGACGATCCTTCGCTCAATTGATGCCCGCGACCTTTCAGTACCCTTGGCGGTATGAGCACTCTTGAGCCCGAGCGCGGTACTGGTACGGGGACCCTCGTAGAGCCGACGCCACAGGTGTCGCACGGCGACGGCGACCACGAGCGCTTCGCCCACTACGTCCAGAAGGACAAGATCATGGCGAGCGCCCTGGACGGCACGCCCGTCGTGGCGCTGTGCGGCAAGGTGTGGGTCCCGGGGCGCGATCCGAAGAAGTACCCCGTGTGCCCCATGTGCAAGGAGATCTACGAGTCCATGAGTGGCGGGGACGAGGGCAAGGGCAAGGGCGGCGACAAGTAGCCGACCGGCCCGCCGCGCGACGACCGCTGGGCCCCCGGGACGTGTTACGACGCGTCCCGGGGGTTTTTGCGTCTCCTTCAGGTGCCCGCTCGTCGCGGCGGGTGCGTCGGCTGGTCATGAGAGTGGTCGGAGCCCTCTTGCCGACAGGTTCACATGGTCCATACCATCCGAATGCGTTGTGCAGGGCACAGTCATTGCACATCTGCAACGTCTTCGGGGGATGCTCCATGAAGCTGCTCGTCGCCGGATTCCTTCCCGCGCGCGTTCGGGCGGTGGGAATTCCCCCGTCGCTCCCTTGCGGCCTTCTCGTGGGGGGTCGTGCGGCCGGCGTCTGGGCGCTGATCGCGTTTCTCACGGCGTCGGCCGTGACGCGATTCCGCTTCCGTTTCCGGACCACCTTGTCGATTCATGTTTCCGAGGGTCCGGACGGGGCCCGTGGAATCTCCGCCGATTCCCTTCTTGTGGGGCCGTTCCCGGACGCTGGGGGACGCGTACGTCGACGGGGTGGGGCGCGCGTGATTTCCAGGACCGGGCGAAGCGGTGAAGGACCGAAAGGACTGACATGACGGACCTGATTCCCGAGCCCGGAGTTGTGACCGCATCCGGACCCGGTTTCTTCGACGTGACTCCCGCCACCGGGCTGGTCGCGGGCGACGGCACGGAACGGACCGAACGCTGGCTGCGCGCCACGCTGGGCGCGGCCACCGGCCTGCCCCTTCCGGCAGGTGAGGCGGACGACGGCGCCATCCGCCTCGCCATCGACCCGACAACCATCGGTGACCTGGGCGAAGAGGGCTACCGCATCACGGTCGCGCCGGCCGGCGTGCAACTGGTGGGCGGCGGTCCCGCGGGCCTCTTCTGGGGCGCGCAGACGCTACGGCAACTGCTCGGCCCCGACGCCTTCCGGCGTGCGCCCCTCCCGGGCCGGCAGTGGCGACTGCCACTGATTCGCATCGAGGACACACCCCGTTTCCGCTGGCGCGGTCTCATGCTCGATGTCGCCCGGCACTTCATGCCCAAGGAAGGAGTCCTGCGCCAACTGGATCTGATGGCCGCCCACAAACTCAACGTCTTCCACTTCCACCTCACCGACGACCAGGGCTGGCGCCTGGAGATCAGGCGGTACCCGAAGCTCACCGAGGTCGGATCCTGGCGGGCGCGCACGAAATTCGGGCACCGGGCCTCGCCGCTGTGGGAGGAGAAGCCGCACGGCGGTTTCTACACACAGGACGACATCCGCGAGATCGTCGCCTACGCGGCCGAGCGGCATATCACCGTGGTCCCCGAGATCGACATCCCCGGGCACAGCCAGGCGGCCATCGCCGCGTATCCGGAACTCGGCAACTCCGACGTCGTCGACACCGCCTCCCTCACGGTCTGGGACGACTGGGGCATCTCCCCGAACGTACTCGCCCCCACCGACAACACCCTGCGGTTCTACGAAGGGGTGTTCGAGGAAGTCCTGGAACTGTTCCCCTCGGCCTTCGTTCACGTCGGCGGCGACGAATGCGCCAAGGACCAGTGGCGGCGGTCCCCGGCCGCCCAGGCGCGCATCAGGGAACTGGGGCTCGCCGACGAGGACGAACTCCAGTCCTGGTTCATCCGGCACTTCGACGCGTGGCTCACCGCCCGCGGCCGTCGGCTCATCGGCTGGGACGAGATCCTTCAGGGCGGTCTGGCGCAGGGTGCGGCGGTGTCCTCCTGGCGCGGATACGAGGGTGGCATCACGGCCGCGCGGGCGGGACACGACGTCGTCATGTGCCCGGAGCAGCAGGTGTACCTGAACTTCCGTGAGGACGGCGGTGAGGACGAGCCGGTGCCCATCGGGTATGTGCGCACCCTGGAGGACGTCTACCGCTTCGAGCCGGTTCCGCCGCAGCTCACCGGGGACCTGGCGCGGCACGTACTCGGTACCCAGGCCAACGTCTGGACCGAGGTGATGGAGGATCACGGCCGCGTGGACTATCAGATGTTCCCCCGGCTCGCGGCCTTCGCCGAGGTCGCCTGGAGTGCCCTGCCCGCCCCCGCGGACCGTGACTTCATGGGCTTCGAACGACGGATGGCCGCCCATTACCGCCGACTTGACGCCCTGGGCGTCGCCTACCGGCCGCCCACGGGACCGCGACCGTGGCAGCGGCGGCCCGGCGTGCTCGGACGCCCGATCGAGGGTGCGCCCCCGAACGTGTGAGGCGGGAGCCGAGGTGCCTGCCGGGGTTCCGGCTGCCTGGAAACGTGACCTCACATGGGGAAAAGCCGTGCAAGGAACGCCGGGAAGCCTGAAGTCGCCTTCCAAGTCGAAGTCGCCGCAAAGCGGACCATCCCCCAGGTGAGGGGGGCGAATGTCTCCTAGCGGACCCCCACGTCGAGGGTGCGGGAGGATGTGCCAAAGTTGCCACGTCCGCCCTGTCAGCACGTACCGTACGGCAACACAGGTGGGGACCAGGTGGGGTAGCGGGAAGGGGCAGCCGGTTTTGACCACGCAGGCACCGCGGGCGGCGCAGGCCGTGACCCTGCCCGCCTCGCTGGAGGAGGCCGTGGCGGCGCTCGCTGCCATGCCGGCCGCCGTTCCCGTGGCGGGCGGCACCGACCTCATGGCCGCAGTCAACTCCGGTCAGTTGCGGCCTGCCGCGCTGGTCGGGCTCGGCCGTATCAGCGAGATCCGCGGCTGGCAGTACCAGGACGGCCACGCACTGCTCGGCGCCGGCCTCACCCACGCCCGCATGGGTCGCCCCGACTTCGCCGCGCTCATCCCCGCCCTCGCGGCGGCGGCACGCGCGGCCGGACCTCCGCACATCCGCAACGCGGGCACCCTCGGCGGCAACATCGTCTCGGCCGCGCCCACCGGAGACGCGCTTCCGGTGCTGGCCGCCCTGGAGGCCACGCTGGTCATCGCGGGCCCCGGCGGCGCCCGCCGGGAGATCCCGGTCTCGCACCTGCTCGCGGGCATGGAGATGTTGCGCGCCGGTGAACTCGTCGGCTACGTACGCGTTCCGCTGCTGCACGCCCCCCAGGTCTTCCTGAAGGCGACCGGACGCACCGGCCCGGGGCGCGCGATCGCGTCCGTGGCGCTCGTCCTCGACCCGGCCCGGCGCGGGGTGCGCTGTGCGGTCGGCGCCATAGCGCCGATGCCGCTGCGGCCTCTGGAGGCCGAGCAGTGGGTCGCCCAGTTCATCGACTGGGACAACCGCGCGATCGACCCCGAGGTGCTCGCCGCCTTCGGGCAGTACGTCGCCACGGCCTGCATCCCTGATCCGGACCCGGCTCAGGACGGCACCGCACAACAGCTTCCGCCCGCCGTACTGCACCTGCGGCGCACCGTCGCCGCGCTGGCCCGACGAGCACTGGGGAGGGCACTGTCGTGACCGACGACCAGCACCGGGAAGGCGTCGCCCAGGAGGGCGCGCACGGCTCCTGGGAGCGGCTGCCCCAGGGGGACTACGACGACGGAGCCACGGCCTTCGTCCAGCTTCCCGAGGGCGGTATAGACGCCCTCCTCGCCTCCGACAGTCCGCTGGCCGCGCCGGGCCATGGCTTCGTGCCCCCGTCGTTCACCCCGGCCGCCGACGCCGGCACCGACCCGGCGGCCGACGGCGCCTGGACCCCGCCCGCCGGGAACGTCCAGTGGCCCGACGCGAACACCGCCCACCGGCAGGGGGCGGACGACCGGTTCACCTACGACCCCGGCGCGACCGGACAGTGGACCTTCGAGGAGGCCACGCCCGCGGGGCAGGAGCCCCCCGCCGGTCATGACGTCACCGGACAGTGGTCGATCCCCGTGGCGGACGGCGATCTGCCGGACGAATCGGGCGAGTTCACCACGTCGTCGCTGGTCGACCAGTGGGGCGGCACCTCGCCCGTCACCCTGCCGGGCGGCGCGCCCGCGCCCTGGGCGACGGACGCGGCCGGACAGCCGTGGGCGGACGCCACGGGGGAGGCGGCCGCGCAGACGCCCGCCGAGGTCCCGGAGCCGTCCGGCGGGCCGTACGAGGACACGCCGGCCGGTGGCGCTCCCCAGGCACCCCCGGCTGACCATGAGCCGTCCGAGCCCGAGCCCGCCGCCCCGGCCGACGCCGAGGAGACGCAGGCACTTGCACCGGCCGTCGCTGATCCCGTACCCGCCCCGGACCCCGCACCGGCCGCCGCCGATCCCGGCCCGGCACCGGAGGCGGACGCGAACGAGCCGGAGCCCGAGCGGGATCCCGGGTCCGAGCAGGCTCCCGCCCCCGGGCCCGTGCTCGACGAACACCCCCTGGCGTCGTACGTTCTGCGGGTCAACGGAGCCGACCGACCCGTCACCGACGCGTGGATCGGCGAGTCGCTGCTGTACGTGCTGCGCGAGCGGCTCGGCCTCGCCGGGGCCAAGGACGGCTGCTCGCAGGGCGAGTGCGGGGCCTGCAACGTCCAGGTCGACGGCCGGCTCGTCGCCTCCTGCCTGGTGCCCGCTGTCACCGCCGCGGGCAGCGAGGTGCGTACGGTCGAGGGCCTCGCCGTCGACGGACAGCCCTCGGACGTGCAACGGGCGCTTGCCGAGTGCGGCGCCGTGCAGTGCGGTTTCTGCATCCCCGGGATGGCGATGACCGTGCACGACCTGCTGGCGGGCAACCCCGCGCCCACCGAACGGGAGACCCGCCAGGCACTGTGCGGCAACCTGTGCCGTTGCTCCGGCTACCGGGGGGTGCTCGACGCGGTGCGCGAGGTCGTCGCCGAACGCCGGGCGCACACCGAGGACGAGCCGGAGCGGAACGCCGACGAGGCCCGCATCCCGCACCAGGCGGCCCCTGGGGCGGGCGGTGTCCACCCCGCCGCGTTCGACGACGCGGCCCTGAACGAGCACCCGTACGGCCAGGACGGAGGCCAGGCGTGAGCCACGAAGCCGCCACCGCGAGCACCGCAGCGGCCGTACCCGCCCCCGAGCCGCTGCCGCACGGCCTCGGCACCTCCCTGCCGTCCGCCGATGCCCGCGCCAAGACCGAGGGAACCTTCCCGTACACGGCCGACCTGTGGGCCGAGGGCCTGCTGTGGGCCGCCGTGCTGCGCTCGCCGCACCCGCACGCGCGCATCGTGTCCATCGACACCGGACACGCGCGCGAGATGCCTGGCGTCCGGGCCGTCGTCACCCATGAGGACGTGCCCGGCAGCCCGCTCCACGGCCGCGGCACCGCCGACCGCCCGGTGTTCGCCTCCGACGTCGTACGCCACCACGGGGAACCGATCGCCGCCGTCGCCGCCGACCACCCCGACACCGCGCGCATGGCCGCCGCCGCTGTCATCGTCGAGTACGAGGTGCTCGACCCGGTGACCGACCCGGAACAGGCCTTCGAGGCCGAACCGCTGCACCCCGACGGCAATCTGATCCGTCACATCCCGCTGCGCCACGGCGATCCGGACGCGGTCGGCGACATCGTCGTCGAGGGCCTGTACCGCATCGGCCGCCAGGACCCCGCCCCGATCGGCGCGGAGGCCGGTCTCGCCGTGCCCCGGCCGGACGGCGGGGTCGAGCTGTACCTCGCCTCCACCGACCCGCACACCGACCGCGACCGGGCCGCCGAGGTCTACGGCCTGGAGCCCGAGCGGGTGAAGATCGTCGTCACCGGGGTGCCCGGCGCCACCGCCGACCGGGAGGACCAGGGCTTCCAGCTCCCGCTCGGACTGCTCGCCCTGCGGACGGGATGCCCGGTCAAGCTGGCCGTGACGCGCGAGGAGTCCTTCCTGGGGCACGTCCACCGCCACCCCACCCTCCTGCGCTACCGCCATCACGCGGACGCCGAGGGCAGTCTGGTGAAGGTCGAGGCGCAGATCCTGCTGGACGCGGGCGCGTACGCGGACACCTCCTCGGAGGCGCTCGCCGCCGCGGTGTCCTTCGCCTGCGGCCCGTACGTCGTCCCGAACGCCTTCATCGAGGGCTGGGCCGTCCGCACCAACAACCCGCCCTCGGGCCATGTGCGGGGCGAGGGCGCGATGCAGGTGTGCGCGGCGTACGAGGCCCAGATGGACAAGCTCGCCAAGAAGCTGGGCCTGGACCCGGCGGAGCTACGGCTGCGCAATGTCATGGCGACCGGTGACGTCCTGCCGACGGGCCAGACGGTGACCTGCCCGGCACCGGTGGCCGAACTGCTCGAGGCCGTACGGGACCACCCGCTGCCCCCGCTGCCCAAGGACACTCCCGAGGAGGAGTGGCTGCTGCCGGGCGGGCTCGAGGGCGCGGGCGAACCGGGCGCCGTACGCCGCGGTGTCGGCTACGGCCTCGGCATGGTCCACATGCTCGGCGCGGAGGGTACGGACGAGGTTTCCACCGCCACCGTGAAGGTCCAGGACGGTGTGGCCACGGTGCTGTGCGCGGCCGTCGAGACGGGGCAGGGCTTCACGACGCTGGCCCGGCAGATCGTCCAGGACACGCTCGGTATCGACGAGGTGCACGTGGCCCCGGTCGACACGGACCTGCCGTCGGCGGGCGCGGGCTGCCGCAGCCGCCACACCTGGGTGTCGGGCGGCGCGGTGGAACGCGCGGCGAAGATGGTCCGCGCGCAACTGCTGCAACCACTCGCACACAAGTTCGGCATGTCGACCGAGCTGCTGCAGATCACCGACGGCAAGATCACCTCGTACGACGGCGTGCTGTCGACCACGGTCACCGAGGCGCTGGACGGCAAGGAGCTGTGGGCCACGGCGCAGTGCCGCCCGCACCCGACCGAACCGCTGAACGAGACGGGTCAGGGCGACGCCTTCGTGGGGCTCGCGTTCTGCGCGATCCGCGCCGTGGTGGACGTGGACGTCGAGATCGGTTCGGTACGGGTCGTGGAGGTGGCGCTGGCGCAGGACGTGGGCCGGGTGCTGAACCCGGCGCAGCTCGCCGCGCGCGTGGAGGCCGGCGTCACCCAGGGCGTGGGCATCGCGCTCACGGAGAACCTGCGCACGGCACGCGGCCTGGTCCGCCATCCCGACCTGACGGGCTACTCCCTCCCGACGGCCCTGGACGTGCCCGACATCCGGATCGTCAAGCTGGTGGAGGAACGGGACGTGGTCGCGCCCTTCGGGGCGAAGGCGGTCAGCGCGGTGCCCGTGGTGACCTCCCCGGCGGCGATCGCGTCGGCGGTACGCGCGGCGACGGGCCGCCCGGTCAACCGCCTGCCGATCCGTCCGCAGGCGGCGGTGGTGACGACCCAGTAGGCGCCGGGGGAGTCGAGACGACCACGGCACCGCGTGGGGACTGTCGACACCGTTCACCATGACGCCGGGTACGGCGAGGGGCGTAGGACCAAGGTCCTCACTGGTCACCGTCCCCCGACAGGAGCCAATGCGGGCTGGACGCCTTACTCTGACCGGCATGGCTGCCCTCGAACCACGCGACAGCGACAGCGATGTCGCCGACGCCCTTCCCGTCCCCGTCGACGGCCTCGCCGACGACCGAACCGGAGTCCTGAGCCGTCCCTACCGTGCGCTGAGCATCGGTGTCGTCACGGTCGTCCTGCTCATCGCCTTCGAGGCGACGGCGGTCGGCACGGCGATGCCGGTGGCCGCTCGGGAGCTGGACGGGGTGTCGCTGTACGCCTTCGCGTTCTCCGGGTTCTTCACGACGAGCCTGTTCGGCATGGTGCTCGCCGGGCAGTGGTCGGACCAGAGGGGCCCGCTGGGTGCGGTGACCGCGGGGATCGCCTCGTTCGCGGCCGGGCTGGTGCTGGCCGGGACGGCGGGCACGATGTGGGTGTTCATCGCGGGGCGGGCCGTGCAGGGTTTCGGCGGCGGGCTGGTGATCGTCGCGCTGTACGTCGTCGTCAGCCGGGCCTACCCCGAGCGGCTGCGCCCGGCGATCATGGCGGCGTTCGCGGCGGCCTGGGTCGTCCCGTCGATCGTCGGCCCCCTCGCCGCGGGTGCGGTGACCGAGCACTTCGGCTGGCGCTGGGTGTTCCTCAGTATCCCGGTGCTCGTGGTGTTCCCGCTGGCGACCGCCCTGCCGCAGATACGGCGGCGGGCGTCAGGACCGGTGGGGGAGGGCACCCGGGAGGGTGCCCGGCAGGGCTCCTTCGACCGGCGGCGCATCCGGCTCGCCCTCGGCATCTCGCTCGGCGCCGGGCTGCTGGAGTACGCCGCGCAGGACCTGCGGTGGCTGTCCTTGTTGCCCGGGGTTGCGGGTGCCGCGCTGCTGGTACCGGCCGTACGGGGGCTGCTGCCGCACGGCACCTACCGGGCGGCGCGCGGGCTGCCGTCCGTGGTGCTGCTGCGTGGGGTCGCGGCGGGTTCGTTCATCGTCGCGGAGTCCTTCGTGCCGCTGATGCTCGTCACCCAGCGCGGGCTCTCCCCGACGCTGGCCGGGTTCTCGCTCGCGGCGGGCGGGCTGACCTGGGCACTGGGTTCGTGGGTGCAGTCCCGGCCGCGCCTGGCGCCCCACCGGGAGCGGCTGATGACGTTCGGCATGGTGCTCGTGACCGCGGCCATCGTCGCCGCGCCCAGCGTGCTCATCCACTCCGTCCCGGTGTGGACCCTCGCCGTCGCCTGGGCGTTCGGCTGCCTCGGCATGGGCCTGGTCATCGCCTCCACCAGCGTGCTGCTGCTCCAGCTGTCCGCCCCCGAGGAGGCCGGTAACAACTCCGCGGCCCTGCAGATCTCCGACGCCCTCTCCAACGTCCTCCTCCTGGCGGCGGGCGGCGCGGCCTTCGTCGCGCTGGGCGGCGGCACGGTGGCCCACACGACGGTGAAGGCCGCCGGCTCCACTCATCCGGCCGCGTTCGCGGCGGTGTTCCTGGCGATGGCGGGGGTGGCGCTGGTGGGGGTCTGGGTGACGCGGCGGGTACTGGTTCGTTCCTGAGTGGTACCACTGTGACCCCACCCGGGCGGTACCGTTTGGGTATGGCTATGAATCTTCGTCTGCGTGACGACCAGACCGAAGCACTGAAGCGGCGCGCCGAGGAGGAGGGCGTCAGCATGCACGCCATCGTGCTCAGGGCCGTGGACGACTATCTGGCCAGGACGGCTCACGAGGCCCTGGTCCGGAAGGCCGCCAAGGAACAGACCGCCAAGTGGGCCGAACTGCTGGAGCGGCTCAAGTGACGTGCATCTATCTGTCGGCCGAGGATGTCCTGGCCATCGCCGAGCAGGCGGTGGACGACCAGGACATCGTCGTGCGGGACGCCGGTCTGCTGGGGTCGGCCGTCCACCGGCCCTCGGCCTCGATGGTCGGGCAGGAGGCGTACACCGACCTGTTCGGCAAGGCGGCGGCACTCCTGCAGTCGCTGATCGTCGACCGTTCCTTCGCCGACGGGAACAAGCGGGTGGCCTGGGCGTCCTGTGCCGTCTTTCTGGCCCTCAACAACGTGCAACTGCGCCCCGCCATCGACGCGGCCGAGCGACTGGTCACCGACGTGGCGACGGGCGCCCTGGACGAGGTCGAGGTGATCAGCGAGGCGCTGCGGCAGCTCGCCGAACAAGACGTGTGACCTGAGTCCCATCCCCGAGCGACCCCGCGCCGTTCGCACCGGGGCACCACCGGGCCGCCGGTAGGGTGGCCCGGTTGTCATACGTAGCCGAGCCCAGCACGACGAACCGGAGACCGTGACTACTACAGCCTCCACTTCCCACCACCTCTCTCCCGCCTTCCCCGGCCGCGCCCCCTGGGGCACCGCCAGCAAGCTGCGCGCCTGGCAGCAGGGCGCGATGGAGAAGTACATCCAGGAGCAGCCCCGGGACTTCCTGGCGGTCGCCACCCCCGGCGCCGGCAAGACGACCTTCGCGCTGACGCTCGCGTCCTGGCTGCTGCACCACCACGTGGTGCAGCAGGTGACCGTGGTCGCGCCGACCGAGCATCTGAAGAAGCAGTGGGCGGAGGCGGCCGCCCGGGTCGGGATCAAGCTCGATCCCGAGTACAGCGCGGGGCCGCTCGGCCGGGAGTACCACGGCGTCGCCGTCACCTACGCGGGCGTCGGCGTCCGGCCCATGCTGCACCGCAACCGCGTCGAGCAGCGCAAGACCCTGGTCATCCTGGACGAGATTCACCACGCCGGTGACTCCAAGTCCTGGGGCGAGGCCTGTCTTGAGGCGTTCGAGCCCGCGACCCGCCGGCTCGCCCTCACCGGTACGCCGTTCCGGTCCGACACCAATCCCATCCCGTTCGTGGCCTACGAGGAGGGGAACGACGGGATCCGGCGGTCCGCCGCCGACTACACCTACGGGTACGGGTCCGCGCTCGCCGACAACGTCGTGCGGCCCGTCATCTTCCTCTCCTACAGCGGCAACATGCGCTGGCGCACCAAGGCGGGCGACGAGATCGCCGCCCGGCTCGGCGAGCCCATGACCAAGGACGCCGTCAGCCAGGCCTGGCGCACCGCCCTCGATCCGCGGGGCGACTGGATGCCGAGCGTGCTGCGCGCCGCCGACCAGCGGCTGACCGAGGTCCGCAGGGCCATCCCGGACGCGGGCGCCCTCGTCATCGCCAGCGACCAGGAGTCGGCCCGCGCCTACGCCAAACTCATCCGCGAGATCACCGGGCACAAGGCGACCCTCGTCCTGTCCGACGACACGGGCGCCTCCGACCGCATCGACGAGTTCAGCGGCAGCACCGACCGCTGGATGGTCGCGGTGCGCATGGTGTCCGAGGGCGTCGACGTGCCCCGGCTTGCCGTCGGGGTGTACGCGACGACCATCTCCACCCCGCTGTTCTTCGCCCAGGCCGTCGGCCGCTTCGTACGGTCCCGGCGGCGCGGCGAGACCGCGTCCGTCTTCCTGCCCACCGTCCCCGACCTGCTGACCTTCGCCAACGAGATGGAGGTCGAGCGCGACCACGTCCTGGACAAGCCGAAGAAGGACGGCGAGGAGGACCCCTACGCGGAGGAGGACAAGCTCCTCCAGGAGGCCGAGAAGCAGCAGGACGAGGACACCGGCGAGCAGGACATGCTGCCGTTCGAGGCGCTGGAGTCCGACGCCGTCTTCGACCGGGTCATGTACAACGGCGCCGAGTTCGGCATGCAGGCCCACCCAGGCAGCGACGAGGAGCAGGACTACCTCGGTATCCCGGGCCTGTTGGAGCCGGATCAGGTGCAGTTGCTGTTGCAGAAGCGGCAGGCCCGGCAGATCGCGCACAGCCGCAAGAAGCCCGACGCGGACGCCGACCTGCTCGAACTGCCCGCCGAGCGGCGGCCGGTGGTCACCCACAAGGAACTGCTGGAGCTGCGCAAGCAGCTCAACACGATGGTCGGCGCGTACGTCCACCAGAGCGGCAAGCCGCACGGTGTCATCCACACCGAACTGCGCCGCGTGTGCGGCGGCCCGCCGAGCGCCGAGTGCACCGCCGGCCAGCTGCGCCAGCGGATCGCCAAGGTCCAGGAGTGGGCCACGCGTATGCGGTGACGCCGGGTGCCGTGCCCGAGCCGGTGCCGGGTTATGGCGGGACGCTTCCGCCCTTCGGGGGCGGGGCGTCGCCGCGTCCCCGGAGGAGGTGCGCGATGCTACGGCCCGCGCCCCTTTTCCGGGGGCGCGCCCCCGAACATATCCGCGCAAAACGAAGTAGTCCGTACCGGCCGCTGACCGGATTCTGGACGGAGCCTTTCGCTGAGCGAACCGGCTCGCTACTGTCACGCTACGCACACGCCCCGTGGCAGCGTCGCCGCGGAGCGCAGCCGTGCAGCGACTCAGTCCGGGACCCACCCGGGCCGTCAGCCGATCGGTGGCCTCTGGCGCGTCGCCGACGTGACCCGGCGGCGTATCCGCCGTGAGGAGGCAGCCGACCTCACCACTGAAGGAGTGGGTGTCGTGGCCGCGGAGACCTCCCAGACACTCGATCGGGGCCTCAGGGTTCTCAAGCTGCTCGCCGACACCGACCACGGACTGACCGTCACCGAGTTGTCCACCAAACTCGGCGTGAACCGGACCGTGGTGTACCGGTTGCTCGCCACCCTGGAGCAGCACTCCCTCGTCCGTCGCGATCTGGGTGGCCGAGCCCGGGTCGGGCTCGGTGTGCTGCGCCTGGGCCGCCAGATGCATCCACTGATACGGGAGGCCGCCCTGCCCGCGCTGCGGGCGCTCGCCGAGGACCTCGGGGCGACCGCGCACCTCACGCTGGTCGACGGGGCGGAGGCACTGGCCGTCGCCGTGGTCGAACCGACGTGGACCGACTATCACGTGGCCTACCGCGCCGGGTTCCGGCATCCGCTCGACCGGGGGGCCGCAGGCCGTGCGATCCTCGCGGCCCGCCGGCAGTCGGTCACCGAGCCCGGATACATGTTCACCCACGGGGAGTTGGAGACGGGCGCCAGTGGGGCGGCGGCGCCGCTGCTGGGGGTGACGGGGGTCGAGGGCAGCGTCGGCGTGGTGATGCTCTCGGACTCGGTACCGGACAAGGTGGGGCCGCGGGTGATGGACGCGGCGCGGGAGGTGGCCGAGGCGCTGCGCTGACCGCCCCGCGGTCACCCGTACTCAATTCCGTTCGCACGCCCCCTACTTCGGCCCGCCGTGGCGGGGCAGACTCGACCCATGACAGCAGAGACGGCCCTGTCCTCCGTCCGGGAACGGGCGGCGCGGCTCGCGGACGAGGCCGCCCGCGCCGCGGGCGTGCGCCTGCGTACCGTGGGCGACGTCACCGGCATCGCCGCCGTGGCCGACTTCTTCAGCGACGTCTGGCGGACCCCGCGGCAGGCCCCGCCCCTGCCCGCGGAGGAACTGCACAGCCTGGTGCACGCCGGCGGGGCCGTGCACGCCGCGTACACCGCCGACGGGGACCGGCTCGCCGGGGCCTGCGTCGCCGTCTTCGGACCGCCCGCCGCCGCGGACGCGTACTCCCTGGTGGCGGCGGCCGACCACGGTGTCGGGTACGCCGTGAAGCAGGCGCAGCGCGTCTGGGCCCTGGAGCACGGCGCCCGCACCCTGCGCTGGACCTTCGATCCGCTGGTGGGGCGCAACGCCCGCTTCAACCTGGCCAAGTTGGGTGCGACCGCCACGGAGTACCTGATCGACTTCTACGGTCCGATGGCCGACGGTGTGAACGACGGCGACGAGAGCGACCGGCTGACCGTGAGCTGGGACCTGACGGCGTTCCGGCGGCCGTACGGGAGCGACGATCGCGTCGCCGCGCCCCGGGCTCCCGACTCCGCTGGAGAAGCGAAGACCCCCACGGCCCCCGACGGCGGTCCGCTCGCCCGGCGTGCCCGCGACGGACGCCATCTGTGGTGCCGCGTTCCCGGCGACATCGTCGCCCTGCGTGCCGCCGACCCGGCCCTCGCCCTTCGCTGGCGGCGCGCCGTCCGGGGCGTCCTCGCGGAGGCCTTCGCCGAGGGGTTCCGGGCGACGGGCATGTCCCGGGACGGCTGGTACACGCTCACGCGCCCCGGTGAAAACCCGGCTCCCTCCCGGTAGGGCCCGTACAGGACTGACCGGCGCCTGGCCCGAGGGCACCCTCGCGTTAGATTGATCCCGTGCTCTCTCGCCTCTCGCGCCCCAAGGCCGTCGCCCTCTGCGCCCTGCCCGTCGTGGCCCTGCTCGCCACGGCGGCGTCCGCGCCGCTGCCGTTCTCCGTGGCCCAGCCCGGCACGACGGCCAACGTCCTCGGCGAGAACAAGGGAACCCCCGTGATCACGATCAGCGGGGCGCCCACTCGCACGACCCGAGGCCAGTTGCGGATGACGACGATCGTGGCGACGGGCCCCGACGTGAACGTCTCCCTCGGCGATGTGATCGACGGCTGGTTCCGCACGGACCGTGCGGTGATGCCGCGCGACGCGGTCTACCCGAGCGGCAACAACGTCAAGGAGATCGAGCGGCACAACATGGCGCAGATGAAGCAGTCCCAGGACGCGGCGACCCGGGCGGCGCTGAAGTACCTGGACCTCAGTGACAAGGACGTCAAGGTCACCCTGAAACTGGCGGACGTCGGCGGCCCCAGCGCGGGCCTGCTGTTCACGCTCGGCATCATCGACAAGCTGCACGGCGACGGCGCCGGCGGCGACCTCACGGGCGGCCGCACCGTAGCCGGCACTGGCACCATCGACGCGTCCGGCCGCGTGGGCCCGGTCGGCGGGGTGGCCCTCAAGACACAGGCCGCGCACCGCGACGGCGCGAGTGTCTTCCTGGTCCCGAAGGCGGAGTGCTCCGACGCGAAGGCGGAACTGCCGAAGGGGCTGCGCCTGGTCCCGGTGACCACGTTGAAGGGCGCGGTCGACGCCCTGGTGGCCCTGGAGAAGGGGAAGGGTCCGGTACCGAGCTGCTAGCGCCCGGGCACTAGTGCCGCGGCACTAGCAGGCGACCGGCCGAGGTGCGGTGGCGATCCGCAACCCGACCTCGACGAGGGTCCAGCCGAAGCGTATGCGCAGGTCGCGGGGTTGTTTGGCCTCGTCGGCGAGGCGATGGGCGACGGCCTGGGCGCGGAGGTCGGCGGCGTGGGTGTGGTGCAGGGCGAGCTGGGTCTCGGGGTGCATCGGTGGTGCCTTTCAGTCCGTGGTGATCGGGAAGGCGTGCGTGTGGAGCCGTACCTGTGCGGCCTGCGGGTCGTTCTCCACGGCGGCCAGATCGCGGTACTCGTCGACGAGGGCGTGCATCTTCAGAATGAGTTCGCGGGTGAGCTCCGGCGTCAGCCGTAGCGTCGCGCTGCTCATGTCGAAGGTGTGGCTCCATTCCTCCGGCCAGGCCTGGCGGTTGCCCAGCCAGGTCGACAGATCGCGGGTCTGCTTGGTCGCGACCTCGTGGAAATAGAGGTCGGTGGCACCGCGCACCTCCGGGTTCTCGTCCTGGAGCAGGGACTCGTCGAAACTCAGACCCCGGTGGACCGCCTTCCACCACCGTTCCCGGCCCTTGCCGTGTTCCGGCGCGTCCTCCACGAAGCCGTGCGCGGCGAGCTGGCGCAGGTGGTAGCTGGTCGCTCCGCTCGACTCCCCGAGTTTCTGGGCCAGTTGGGAGGCGGTGGCAGGCCCGCCGAAGCGCAGGGCGTCGAGCAGCCGCATCCGCAGTGGGTGTGCGAGTCCGCGCAGCGAGCGGGCGTCGAGACTGCGGACCTGTGAGTCCTGGGGCTCGTTCATGGGTACAAAGATAGTGTTGCAAAGGATCTGTTGCAACAACTTCTTTGCAACCAACTCTTTGGACCAGTCGGTCCGTTGGTGCCACGGCGTCCCGACTACGCCCTCTCCGGGTCCTGTGCCGCCTGCTCCACCAGCGGGATGATCCGCAGCGGGACGGCGTTCTCCATGACGATCGCCGTGGAGGCCCGGACGATGCCGTCGAAACCGACGACCCGGTCGATCACGCGTTGGAGGTCCGCGTTCGACCGGGCGACCAGCCGGCACAGCATGTCCCCGGTGCCGGTGGTGGTGTGCAGTTCGAGCACCTCCGGGACGGTCGCCAGATGGGCCCGTACGTCCGCCCCCTGCCCCTGCCGGATCTGCAGCGTCGCGAACGCCGTGACCGGATAGCCGAGTGCCGTCGGGTCCACCTGCGGCCCGAAACCGCGGATCACCCCCTTCGACTGAAGCCGGTCCAGGCGTGCCTGCGCGGTGCCGCGCGCCACCCCGAGCCGCCTGGACATCTCCAGCACTCCGATCCGCGGCTCCTGCGCCAACAGCACGATGAGCCGGGCGTCCAGATGATCGATCGCCATACCGCGCTCCTTGATGGTCATCCTGTACAGATCGCCCGCTGATTCGGGCACTCGGCTGAACGGATTGTCCAGCCGATGTGCAAACTATTGCGCACCTTGCGGACCCGGGCGAGGCTGCCGTTATGACGCAGACCACACAGCAGACCCCCGGTACCGCGCGTGAGGCAGACCCCTTCCCGGTCAAGGGAATGGACGCCGTCGTCTTCGCCGTGGGCAACGCCAAGCAGGCGGCGCACTACTACTCCACCGCCTTCGGCATGCAGCTGGTCGCCTACCGCGGTCCGGAGAACGGCAGCCGCGAGACCGCGAGTTACGTGCTGGAGAACGGCTCCGCCCGTTTCGTCTTCACCTCGGTCATCAAGCCCGCCACCGACTGGGGCAACTTCCTCACCGAGCACGTGGCCGAGCACGGCGACGGCGTGATCGACCTCGCCATCGAGGTCCCGGACGCGCGCGCCGCGTTCGCCTACGCGGTCGAGCACGGCGCCCGTCCGGTCACCGAGCCGTACGAGCTGAAGGACGAGCACGGCGTCGTCGTCCTGGCCGCGATCGCCACGTACGGGAAGACCCGCCACACCCTGGTCGAGCGCACCGGCTACGACGGTCCCTACCTGCCCGGCTACGTCGCCGCCGACCCGATCGTCGCCCCGCCCGCGCGCCGCACCTTCCAGGCGATCGACCACTGCGTCGGCAACGTCGAGCTCGGCCGCATGAACGAGTGGGTCGGCTTCTACAACAAGGTCATGGGCTTCACGAACATGAAGGAGTTCGTGGGCGACGACATCGCGACCGAGTACAGCGCGCTGATGTCCAAGGTCGTCGCCGACGGGACGCTCAAGGTCAAGTTTCCGATCAACGAGCCCGCCGTCGCCAAGAAGAAGTCGCAGATCGACGAGTACCTGGAGTTCTACGGCGGCGCGGGCGTCCAGCACATCGCGCTCAACTCGAACGACATCGTCGAGACGGTACGGACGATGCGGGCGGCCGGAGTGGAGTTCCTCGACACCCCGGACTCGTACTACGACACCCTCGGCGAATGGGTCGGCGACACCCGCGTCCCCATCGACACCCTGCGCGAACTGAAGATCCTCGCCGACCGCGACGAGGACGGCTATCTGCTGCAGATCTTCACCAAGCCGGTCCAGGACCGTCCGACGGTCTTCTTCGAGATCATCGAGCGCCATGGCTCCATGGGCTTCGGCAAGGGCAACTTCAAGGCCCTGTTCGAGGCGATCGAGCGGGAGCAGGACAAGCGCGGCAACCTGTAGCGCACTCTGTGGGTTCAGGGCGGTGCGGTGACCTGACCGCACCGCCCGGCGGGCGCCTCGCGGTGACGGGGTTCACATCCCCGCGCCCGGGTGCGACGCTTTGATCATGAGCCGTATCGAAGCCCCGCGCGACGAAACCACCGGCGCTCTCCTCGACCGCCTCCGCTCCGGTCTGCCCGCCGAGGCCGTCCTCACCGACCCCGACATCACAGCCTCGTACGCGAACGACATGGCGAGCTTCTGCGCGGCCGGCACCCCGGCCGTGGTCGTGCTGCCACGCACCGTCGAACAGGTCCAGCACGTCATGCGGACCGCCACCGAGTTGCGTGTGCCGGTCGTCCCGCAGGGCGCCCGCACCGGCCTGTCGGGCGCGGCCAACGCCTCCGACGGCTGCATCGTGCTCTCGCTGACGAAGATGGACCGGATCCTGGAGATCAACCCGGTCGACCGCGTCGCAGTCGTCGAACCCGGCGTCATCAACGCCACGCTCTCCCGCGCGGTGAACGAACACGGCCTCTACTACCCGCCGGACCCCTCCAGTTGGGAGACGTGCACCATCGGCGGCAACATCGGCACGGCCTCCGGCGGACTGTGCTGCGTCAAGTACGGGGTGACGGCCGAGTACGTCCTCGGCCTCGACGTGGTCCTCGCCGACGGCCGCCTGATGTCCACCGGCCGCCGTACGGCCAAGGGCGTCGCCGGCTACGACCTCACCCGGCTCTTCGTCGGTTCCGAGGGCTCGCTCGGCATCGTCGTACGCGCGATCCTCGCGCTCAAGCCGCAGCCGCCCCGGCAACTGGTCCTCGCGGCCGAGTTCGCCTCCGCGGCGGCCGCCTGCGAGGCCGTGTGCCGGATCATGGACGGGGGGCATGTGCCGTCCCTTCTCGAACTGATGGACCGCACGACGGTCAAGGCCGTCAACGAGCTGGCGCACATGGGCCTGCCCGAGTCCACCGAGGCGCTCCTGCTCGCCGCCTTCGACACCGCGGACCCGGCGGCGGATCTCGCCGCCGTCGGCGCGTTGTGCGAGGCCGCGGGCGCCACCCAAGTGGTACCGGCCGACGACGCGGCCGAGTCCGAACTCCTCCTCCAGGCGCGGCGGTTGTCGCTGCCCGCGCTGGAGGCGAAGGCGGGCACGACGATGATCGACGACGTGTGCGTGCCACGCTCGAAGCTCGGCGAGATGATCGAGGGCGTCGAACGCATCGCGGAGAAGTACCGGCTCACCATCGGCGTCTGCTCCCACGCCGGCGACGGCAACACCCACCCGGTCGTCTGCTTCGACGCGCAGGACCCCGACGAGTCCCGGCGCGCCCGAGAGTCCTTCGACGAGATCATGGGCCTCGGTCTGGAACTGGGCGGCACGATCACCGGCGAGCACGGCGTGGGCGTCCTGAAGAAGGAGTGGCTGGCGCGCGAGATCGGCCCGGTGGGCGTGGAGATGCAGCGCGGGGTCAAACAGGTCTTCGACCCGCTGGGCATCCTCAATCCGGGCAAGCTCTTCTGATCCGTCACGGCTCGTTCGGCGTCCTTCGGGCGGGGGCGGTGCGTGCGCGGTGTCGCCCGGAAAGGGGTGGGTGCGGGCGGACTGCCCATGGCGGGCGCGCGGGTCTGATAGATGTGGAGGCCAACACAACCCCCCGAGCAGATACGGGACGACGGACATGAGCGCCCCTACTCCGGCACCCGGTGACGACAGGCCCCGCGAGGGGTACTACCCGGACCCGTCCATTCCTGGATATGTCCGGTACTGGAACGGCGCCGCCTGGGTGCCGGGCACAAGTCGGCCGGCGCCCAGCGACGGCCGACCGCTGTCCCCGCCGCCCGGTGCCCAGCCCGCGCAGCCCTCGGTGGAGGAGACCGGTCCGCACTTCTTCGACGAGGACCCGGTCGACGAGCCCGGCCGGGCGAACCCGGCCGAGGCCCCGCACGACAGTCGCCCGGAGCCCGCCTCGGCCTGGGCTGCCGAGCGCTCCCGGCAGTCCGGCTTCGGCGGCGACCAGGACCACCGGGTGGCCTGGGGCGCACCCCAGGGCGTCGACCCGCGGCTCCCCCTCGCCGGCGGCTCCGACGGCACCGCGCCGCGTAGAGACGACCCCGCGACGGCCCCACCCGCCGACTCCGCGGCCGGGACCGGCGCTTCCCCGTCCTCGGACGGCACGTTCGTGTTCCGCCGGCCGAGGCTCGGCGAGGGGGCCGGCACCAGGGGCCCCGTCTCCTCCGAGGGCACCATGAAGTTCCGTGCGCTCTCCCCGCGCACGGGGGAGCAGGTCGGGAGCACGGAGGCGGCCGGTTCCGGTACGGGACAGCCCGCCGCCGCGCTTACGACGAGCCCCCCGGCCGCGGCCCACCCGGCGCCGGGCCTGGCACCCGAGGCACCGGACCCCGCCCCGCGGCGGACCACCCCAGCGCCGGCGCAGCCGTCCGTCCCCGCGACAGGACTGCCCCCGCAGCAGCCCGCGCCCGGCGTCCCCCATCAGTCGGCCGCTCCCGGCCCCGCCCAGCCGCCCGCCGCCACACCCGGGGCCACGGGTCCCGGCGGCGGCCAGGCCTCCTGGGCGCAGCAGGTGCAGCACCTCGCGAGTCCCGGTACCGACGGCGACCGGCCCGTCGCACCGTGGAAGCCGCCCGTGGAGGATCCGTTCCAGGCGGCCGCCCGCGCACAGGCGGCGGCCCGTCCCGCGGGCCTGGGCAAGCGGCTGGTCGCCCGGCTGCTCGACACCCTGGTCCTGGCGGCGGTCACGGGCGTGGCGGCCGTACCGCTGGGTACCAAGGCGATCGACCATGTCAACGCCGAGATCGACGCGGCCAAACTGTCCGGGCAGACCGTCACGGTGTGGTTGCTCGACGGCACGACCTCGGTCTACCTCGCCATCGTGCTCGCCGTGCTCCTCGGCTTCGGCGTCCTCTACGAGGTGCTGCCCACCGCCCGGTGGGGCCGCACGCTCGGCAAGAAGCTGTGCGGCCTTCAGGTGCGGGACATCGAGGGCCACGAGCCGCCGGGCTTCGGCCGGGCGCTGCGCCGCTGGCTCGTCTACAGCGTCCCCGGCCTGCTGATCGTCGGCGTCGTCGGTGTTCTGTGGTGCCTGTTCGACCGCCCCTGGCGCCAGTGCTGGCACGACAAGGTGGCACACACGTTCGTGGCGGACTGACCCGGACGGACGTGTACGGATGCGGAGCCGGAGGGTTCGCGGTCGACTCGGGCCATGAGCACCGAACCGCCGCCCCCCGGCTCAGAGGGCCACCCGGACGACGACCCGTCCAGAAGACGGCAGCCCTCGCCGTTCGAGGGCGACACATCCGGTTCCGCCCAGGGCCCGTCACACGGCGATGAGCCTCCGCCCGGTGGTGAGCCTCCCTATGGGAGCCGGCCTCCGCGCGCCGGTGGGCCGCCCGGTGGTGACCAGCCTCCGCCTGGTGGATGGCCGCCCCACGGGAGTGAGCCTCCTCCCGGCGGCGAGCCCTCACCCGGTGGGCTGCCGCCCTATGGCGCGCCTCCGCCGGGTGGTCAGCCTCCGTACGGCGCGCCTCCGCCGGGTGGTCAGCCTCCGTACGGCGCGCCTCCGCCGGGTGGTCAGCCTCCGTACGGCGCGCCTCCGCCCGGTGGTCAGCCCCCGTACGGCGCGCCTCCCCCTGGTGCCGGTGGCCCGTACAACGGCAGGGACCCCCTCGCCGGAATGCCCCCGCTGGCCGACAGCGGCAAGCGCGTGCTCGCTCGGCTCATCGACATGGTCATCGTCGGGGTGGTCGTCTGGCTGCTGTCCATGACGTTCCGCACCGCTGACTACAGCGTCAACTCCGACACGCTCCAGACCGGCAAGTCCATCGGGCAGTCGGTGATCGCCGCCATCCTCTACATCGGCTACGACACCTTCATGATCAGCAGGTCGGGACAGACGTTCGGCAAGAAGCTGCTGAAGATGCGGGTGGCCAACCTTGCCGACGGCTCCACCCCCTCTCTGCAGACCTCGCTGATCCGCGCGGCGGTGCTGTGGCTCCCGTTCGCGTTCTGCTGCGCCTGCGTCTGGACCATCATCTGCGGCGGCTGGAGCTTCTTCGACAAGCCCTACAAGCAGGGCCTGCACGACAAGGCGGCCAAGACGGTGGAGGTCAGCACGCAGTGACGGGGCGCTGAGCGCCAGGGCGGTGGTGTGGACGCGACCCGCCGGGCCCGTGCGTCAGGGGCCCGCCGGTTCACTTACGGACTCGGCGCGGGAGGCGGACCCGACGGACGCCCTCGGGCGCCCGGCCGCGGCGGGCGTCTCGTCGGCGGACCGCCCGGCTGCGGCCGGCACGGACTTCGGCAAGGGGACCGTCATGGCGACGAGCAGCCCGAGCGCGAGCGCGGCAAGGGCGATCACGGCGATGCCGAGGCCCGAACTCGTCTGTGACAGCAGCAGCATGGCGAGGGTGGAGAAGATCACGGTGCAGGAACCGTAGGCGAGCTGTGCGGCAGTCGGACGAGGCATGGCCATTCCTCGGGGTGGGGTGGCCTCCTCCCCGTGCCTCACGCCATGGGGGAGGAAGCGGGCAACTATGGGGTATGTCGTACGCAAGTGACCTGGCTGCGAATCGTGGGGTGACAACGGTGTCGGCAGGGCAATCCATCGCCATTCCAACGGTTCGCCTGTCGACTCTATTCGCCTGCATGCCCGAGCGGAACAGGTGGTAAGCGTGACCTAACCCACGGTGCCGATGCATGGGGGGCGCATGGAGTCATGCAGTCCACCGACCGGACGTATGCGCGCGCCGGTTGACAGGTGATTATGCCGCTCGTTCAAGCGGACCTCCGTTACCCCTAGACGAGTCTTTCCGAATGCCTGCGGGCATGAGGCGAGGGTGGTCAAGATCCGTTTGTGACGACGAACATGACCACCCTCGTGACCGCACTGT
>NZ_JBSFLQ010000030.1:0-102315 GCF_053599115.1 Streptomyces sp. NPDC001020
GGGGGGGGGGGGGGGGGGGGGGGGGGGGGGGGGGGGGGGGGGGGTTTTCGGGGGGGGGGGGGTGCCCCCACACCCCCGCCCCCCCCCCCGCCGCCCCCACGACGCGGAACAGGCGGGACTTTCGAAACACGGCCCAGAGGCCGCGGCGAGGCCGGCGCCGGCGAGGAGTGCCCAGGCCGGGAGGGTGAAGAGCACGTAGACGTGGCGGAAGTAGGAGACTTCGCCGTGGGAGGCGAGCCAGACGAGGGCAGGGGGGAGAAGGGCCCAGACGGCGCACAGGATCAGGGGGGCCTTGCCGCGTGAGCGGGCCAGGAGGGCGAGGGTGACCAGCGCTCCGGCGCACAGGGCGGAGGCGAAGACGTCAGTGAAGATGGAGAGCAGGGCCCAGGCGTCGGGCTCCGGGACCCAGTACAGCTGGCGCTGGGCCTGGGAACGGCCGAGCAGGGCGACCGGGGTGACGCAGGCGGCGACGGCAAGGACGGCGAGGGCGGACTTCCACCACAGGGAGCGGTCGCGTCGTGCGTGTCCCGCGAGCAGGCAGGCGTGGGCGAGCACGACGGACAGCGCGATCAGGTGGAGAAGTCCGACGACGGTCAGAGTGAGTGAGTAGGCGGCCCATCGCCACGGAATGCGGGGCCTGTCGAGAGCCCGCAGCAGCAGGAGTGTCGCGAGGCTGACGGCGAGAATCACCAGCGCATAGCTACGCGCTTCCTGGCCGTAGCGGCTCACCGCCGGGAAGAGCGCGAAGAGAATTCCGGCCAGAATTCCTTGACGGTATCCGAAGATCCGGTTTCCGATCAGGCCCACGACGGACGCGGCTCCGGCCACTGCGAAAACCGAGGGAAGCCGCAGGGCGATGACGGAATCTCCGAAGAGTCCCACCCACGCGTGCATCAGCAGGTAATACGTGCCGTGCACGGCGTCGACGTTCTGGAGCGTGGCGAGGATCTGGCCGGTGTCGCGGTTCACCATGTCCCAAGTGACCAACTCATCGCGGCCCAGCAGAGAAGCGGTGAGGCCGTGGCTGGTCAGGCCCAGGGTGAGAACGAACGGCCACAGCCAGGCGCCCGTCCCGCGCCTTTTGGGCTCGACCGCCTCGGTGCTCCGGCTTTCTTCGCGCGGAGGGGGAAGCGGCGCGACGACTACCATGAATATCTCCCATGACCTGACTGCGGCAGGAACTGCTCCCTTATACCCATGTGTGGGGCGGCCGGAATGGCAGGCGGGACGAGCGATCACCTGAAAGTCGGCAGCGTGCCTTTTCATCGTAGAAAAGGCAAAGCCACGAAGAGCCCTCGCCGCAACATGATCGTAAAGGATGAGGACCGTGTGATCCGCCTGCTCGAACGCGGTCGTTCGGGCGGAAAAACGACTGTTCCGGTGCGGCCTCTTTGCGTGGCCTTGAGTGGCCGAATATCTTCACGCATCGGTCGTTTTTCGCCATTGAGTTGGATGGTGCCCGTGAAGCCAACGATCTGCCTGAACATGATCGTCAAGGATGAAGCCCCGGTGATCCGGCGTTGTCTCGAATCCGTACGGCCCTTGATCGACACATGGGTCATCGTGGACACGGGCTCGACCGACGGCACCCAGGACGTCATCCGCGACGTCTACGGCGATCTGCCCGGTGAGCTGCACGAACGACCCTGGAAGGGGTATGACGGCAGTCGCACCGAGGCGATCGAACTCGCCCGCGCCAGCGCGGACTACCTGCTCTTCATGGACGCCGACGACGTCATGGAGATGGAGCCCGGCTTTCGCGTGCCGGAACTGACTCGCGACGGCTACAGGGTCGCCGTGCACCATGGGCCCCTCGTCCACTGGCGTCCCGCCCTGGTCTCGACGCGGCTGCCGTGGCGCTACGTCGGTGTCCTGCACGAGTACCTCGAGTGCGATGCACAGTTCACTCTCGGGACTTTCGAAGGTGCCCACATCCTCGTCGTGGGCGGCGGGGCGCGCGACAGGGACGAAGGCGGGCGGGAGAAGTATCTGCGCGACGCGGAGATCCTCCAGCAGGGCCTGGCCAAGGAGCCCGACAACGCCCGTTATGTCTTCTACCTCGCGCAGAGCTGGCGCGACGCGGAGGAGCCGGAGAAGGCCCTCGAAGCCTATGACCGGCGGGCGGCCATGGGCGGCTGGGCCGAGGAGGTCTTCTGTGCCCACCTCTATGCCGCACGGCTCGCGGAACGGCTGGAGCGGCCGTCGGCCGAGGTGATGGACCGCTACCTCCGTGCGTACGAGAGCCGCCCCTCACGCGCCGAAGCCCTCGGCGACCTCGCGCGCCTGTGCCGCGCCGGGCGGCGCTGGCCGCTCGCCCACCTGTTCGCGCGGCAGGCGGCAAGGATCCCGTACTCGAGCGACACCCTGTTCGTCGAGTACGGCTGGTATGACTGGCAGGCGCTCGACGAACTCGCGGTGTCCGCCTACTGGCTCGGAGCGTACGAAGAGTCGCAGAGCTGCTGCGAACGTCTGCTCGAAGGCGGCAAGTTGCCCGCCGTACACCGCGAGCGTGTGATCGAGAACCTCCAGTTCGCGCGACGCAAGCTGGGCTCGAAGCAACTCGTGGGAGTCTGACGAGGGACCCGGCGGTTCGCCTGACGCGGACCGCGCGAGCACGTCCCGCGAGCTGGAGGTCCAGCTCCTCCTCGGGTGAACGTACGGGAAGTTCGATGTGAGTGTCAGGGCTGGCTGTAGCCGTCCAGGAAGTTCCCGATCTGTGTGATCGCCGCCGTCAGATCTCCCACCGTCGGCAGGGTCACCACCCGGAAGTGGTCGGGTTCCGTCCAGTTGAAGCCGGTGCCCTGCACGACCATGATCTTCTCGCGCCGCAGCAGGTCCAGGACCATCTGCCGGTCGTCCTTGATCTTGAAGACCTTCGGGTCGAGGCGCGGGAACAGGTAGAGCGCGCCCCTCGGCTTCACGCACGTCACACCCGGGATCTGGGTCAGCAGCTCGTACGCCGTGTCCCGCTGCTCCTTCAGTCGCCCGCCCGGCAGCACCAGATCCTTGATCGACTGGCGGCCGCTCAGTGCCGCCACCACGCCGTGCTGCCCCGGCATGTTCGCGCACAGCCGCATGTTCGAGAGGATCGTCAGCCCCTCGATGTACGACTCCGCGTGCGCCCGGGGGCCCGAGACCGACATCCAGCCCACTCGGTACCCCGCCACCCGGTACGCCTTCGACATGCCGTTGAAGGTCAGGGTCATCAGGTCCGGGGCCACCGAAGCCGTCGGGATGTGGGACGCGCCGTCGTAGAGGATCTTGTCGTAGATCTCGTCCGAGCACACGAGGAGGTTGTGTCGACGCGCGATGTCCGTCAGGCCCCGGAGCATCGCCTCGTCGTACACCGCGCCCGTCGGGTTGTTCGGGTTGATGATGACGATCGCCTTGGTGCGGTCGGTGACCTTCCGCTCCACGTCCGCGAGGTCCGGCATCCAGTCCGACTGTTCGTCGCAGCGGTAGTGGACGGCCGTGCCGCCCGACAGTGACACCGCCGCCGTCCACAAGGGGTAGTCCGGCGCCGGTACGAGAACCTCGTCGCCGTCGTTCAGCAGGCCCTGCATCGCCATCACGATCAGCTCGGAGACGCCGTTGCCGATGAAGACGTGCTCGACGTCCGTCTCGATGCCGAGGGTCTGGTTGTGCATCACGACCGCCCGACGGGCGGCGAGCAGGCCCTTCGCGTCGCCGTAGCCGTGCGCCGTGGAGACATTGCGGAGGATGTCCTCCAGGATCTCGGGCGGGCACTCGAAGCCGAAGGCGGCCGGGTTTCCGGTGTTGAGCTTGAGGATGCGGTGACCCGCTGCCTCCAGTCGCGTCGCCTCCTCGAGAACCGGGCCCCGGATCTCGTAGCAGACGTTGGCGAGCTTCGTGGATTGGATCACCTGCATATCCGCGAGCTTACGGCCGTGCCGCGCCTCGCGCCGCGTGTTTTGCACCACGTGGGCGGGGGGTCTGGGGTGTTGTCGCCCGGTGGTCGGGTCGTGTCTGGCGTGCGTGATCCCGTCGTGACAACGGGTGCCGGGTTCCGCTGAACGTGTGTCAGGTGTAGGTCGGAACCAGCCCGCGCGGGGCGACCGGTACGTCGTTCCGACGGTGTATGGAGGTGTCCCCACCGCGTGGCCGAAAACCCCTCCTTGTCCCCGTGCCCCCCTCAATTAAAAATGCGCATGACAAAGACGGGGGGCCGGAAACCCTCCGGCCGTCCACGTCATCGCTCCCACCAGGAGGGGACCCCCCACATGCGTAAGCCTCTCGCAGCCGCGCTCTTCGCGCTGGCGATCGCCGGAGCCGGCACAGCACCTGCGATCGCGGCGGACGGGACCGCGGCCCCGTCCGCCGGAACCACCGGCACGGCTGCCAAGAAGGCGACGATCCAGGCCGTCGACTTCGCCGGCACCGTCTCGCTGAGCAACTGCTCCGGTTCCGTCGTCCGCTTCCCGAACTCCGCGGACAGCGACCCGGCGCTCGTGCTGACCAACGGCCACTGTCTGGAGACCGGCTTCCCCTCGCCCGGCCAGGTCATCGTCGGCCAGTCCTCCAGCCGCAGTTTCGGCCTGCTCAACTCCGCCGGCACCAAGGTCGCGACACTGCGCGCGAACAAGGTCGTGTACTCCACGATGACCGACACGGACGTCACGATCTACCAGCTCACCACCAGCTACGCGCAGATCAGAAGCGCGTACGGCATCAGCGCGCTGACCGTCGCGAACACGCACCCGGTCGCCGGTACCGCCATCAAGGTCGTCTCCGGCTACTGGAAGCGCATCTACAGCTGCAACATCGACGGGTTCGTGTACCGCCTCAAGGAGGGCGGCTGGACCTGGAAGGACTCGGTCCGCTACACCTCCGCCTGCAACACCATCGGCGGTACCTCGGGGTCGCCGGTCATCGACAACGCCACCGGCACGGTCGTCGCCGTCAACAACACCGGCAACGAGGACGGCGCGACCTGCACCGTGAACAACCCCTGCGAGGTCGACGAGAGCGGCAATGTGACCGTCCGCCAGGGCATCAACTACGCCGAGGAGACCTACCAGATCCCCGCGTGCTTCAAGACCGGCAACGTGCTCGACCTGAGTGCGAGCGGCTGCGTCCTGCCCAAGCCGTAGGGCCGCTCGTTCGGATCAGGCCGGGCTCGCGGGGTCTGGCCTGATCCAAGCGAAAGACCCTGGACCGTCCGCGGGCGGGCGGTCACAGCGGAGTCCGTCGGACCGCCCGCCCTGCCAGCACGTCCGTGCGCCGCCCGTCCTCGATCACGAAACGGCCGTCGATCAGTACGTACGGGATGCCCGTCGGTAGGGTGCGCGGCTCCTCGAAGGTGGCGCCCGCCGCGACCGTGGCCGGGTCGAAGAGGACCAGGTCGGCACGGTAGCCCTCACGGACCAGGCCGCGGTCCGGCAGGCGCAGCCGGGCCGCCGGGCGACCGGTGAGACGGGCGACGCACTCCTCCAGCGAGAGCACCCCCAGCTCCCTGACGTACCGGCCGAGGTAGTGCGGAAAGGTGCCGTACGCGCGCGGGTGCGGTTTCGCGCCCTGGAGGATGCCGTCGGAGCCGCCGGTGTGGGCGCGGTGCCGCATGATCGCCCGGACGTTCTCCTCGTTGCCCACATGCTGAAGCATCGTCGGGCCCAGCCGGTCCTCGACGAGGAGACGGCGGGCGGTCGCCCACGGCGTCTCGCCGCGCAGGTCCGCGGACTCCTGGACGGTCCTGCCGACGTACGCCCCGAACCTCGGATCGCTGACGCCCGAGATCTCGATGGTGTTCCACTCGACGGGCACACCGTGGCAGCCGTCGGCGCCCACGACCTCCAGGTCGTGCCGGATCCGCATCGCGACGCGGTCGTCGGTGAGTCGGGCGAGGATCTCCTCGGGCCCGCCCTCGCTCGCCCAGCTCGGCAGCAGCGCCGCCAGCGTCGTACAGGCCGGGGTGTAGGGATAGGTGTCGAGCGTGATGTCCGCGCCCGCTGCCAGCGCCGTGTCGAGCAGGGACAGCAGCTCGGCGGCCCGGCCCTTGTTGACGCCGAAGTTCATGGTGGCGTGCGTGAGGTGGAGCGGGCAGCCGGCCTCACGGGCCAGGGCGACCATCTCCTCGTACGCCTGAAGGGCGCCCGCCCCGTACGAACGGTGGTGCGGACAGTAGTAGCCGCCGTACGCGGCCACCACCCGGCACAGCTCGATCAGTTCGGCGTCCGTGGCGTACAGGCCGGGCGTGTAGGTCAGCCCGGACGACATGCCGACCGCGCCCTGTTCCATCCCTTCGGCGACCAGCCGCCGCATCCGCTCCAGTTCCTCGGGCGTCGCCTTCCGGTCCTCCCAGCCGACCGCGAGCATCCGGACGGTGCCCTGCGGGATCAGGTACGCCGCGTTGACCGCGATGCCCTCGTCCAGGCGGTCCAGGTACTCGCCCACGGACCGCCAGGTGAAGTCGATGTCGTCGCCGTATCCGTTCCAGCCGGTGATCGCGCGGCGCACCTCGGCGAGCGTGCGGTCGTCGACCGGCGCGTACGACAGCCCGTCCTGCCCGATGACTTCGAGCGTCACGCCCTGCGCGGCCTTGGCGCTGTGGTCCGGGTCGCGCAGCAGCGCGAGATCGCTGTGGGCGTGCATGTCGATGAAGCCGGGGGAGAGGACCAGGCCCTCGGCGTCCAGCTCCCGTACGGCCGCGGGGCGCCCGCAGCCCGCCGCCGCGGCCTCCTTGACGATCGAGACGATCCTGCCGTCCTTGACAGCCACGTCGGCGCGGTAGGAGGAGGCGCCACTGCCGTCGACGACGTCCGCGTCCCTAAGGACGAGGTCTGCGAAGCCCATGGGGGACATGGGCGCTCCTAGAAGAACGTGCGGATGTAGTCGACGACCGTGCCGTCCGCCTCGGCCACCGGGATCAGCGGCCACTTGTCGAAGGACGTGCACGGGTGGGACAGGCCAAGCCCCAGCCAGTCGCCGACCTCGACGTCCGCCTCCGGGGTCGTGCGGAGCCAGGTGTGCTGGTCGGAGAGGGCGGTCACCAAGACGCCGGTGGCGGCTCGCTCCTCGCCGCCCCGCCGTACGACCTGGGCGAAGGGCAGGTCCAGGTCGTACGCCGCGTCCCGCTTGCCCGCGTTGACGAACGCCTGCTCCGGGCAGGGGCGGGACACCACCTGGGCCCACAGACGGAACGCCGGCTCCAGCGCACCCTCCTCGGGGATCCGGGTGAAGGGGGTCAGCCTGCGGTAGTGGCCGTCGTCGTGCGAGACGTACGCGCCCGAGCGCAACAGCTTCAGCACGGGGGCGGAGAGAGCGGGGAGCTCGGCGAAGACGTCCGCCACCGCGTCGAACCAGGCGCTGCCGCCCGCACTCACCACGATCTCGTCGAGACCGGCGAACCGGCCCGCCTTGTCGAAGTCCGCCGCCAGCGCGGTCAGCCGGCGCAGCCACGCGCGCACCCGGTCCGGGTCCGCCTGCGGCACCTCGCCCTCGTACCCGGCCACGCCCACCAGCCGCAGGGTCCGCGTCGTCGCCACGGCGTCCGCGACCGCCGCGCACTCCGCCTCCGTACGGACGCCGGTACGCGCGCCCTCCCCGGCCGCCAGCTCGACGACCACGTCCACCGGGCGCTCGACTCCGCTCAGGGCCGCGTCCATCAACGCGACGCCGCGCGGCGAGTCGACGTAGCAGACGAACCGGAAGTCCGGGTCCGCGGCGAGGTCGGCCGCGATGCCGCGCAGGGCCGCGGGATCGACCAGTTCGTTCGCGAGGAACACCCGCTGGATGCCGAAGTGGCGTGCCACGCGCACCTGGTGGGGGACCGCGAGCGTGATGCCCCAGGCGCCGTGCGCGACCTGGCGGTGGAAGAGCTGGGGCGCCATCGACGTCTTGCCGTGCGGGGCGAAGGCGAGGCCGTGGCGGGACGCGTACGTCTCCATCAGGCGCAGGTTGTGTTCGAGGTGCTCGGCGGAGAGGGCGAGGACCGGGGTGGTGAAGCCGCCGGTGAAGAGGTTGCGACGCTCGGCCGCCAGTTCGGCGAGCGTACGGCCCTCGGCGTCAGGCGGGAGGCCCTTGAAGCGGTGGTCGACGCGTTCCGCCATGAGGGCGGCGAGGCGTTCGGCGGCGGTGACAGCGTCCATGGGGCCTCCCTGACTGACCGTTGCGCTATGCGCAACAGTCATTGCGTATATCGCTTGCTGCTGTCTAACATCCCAGCCAACGCGGGGTCAACGAAACAACCGTGGCCGCCCCCGCGCTCTCGCACCTTCGCACGAGCAGGGGACCCCGTCGACAAGGAGCCACCATCATCGTGACCGCCGACAGCCTGCCCATCGCCCCTGACGTCGTGGACGTCGTAGCGCTCGGCGAGTCCATGGTCACGTTCGTGCCGTCCCGGCCCGGACGGCTGGCCGACGTGCCCTGCTTCGAGAGGGGGATCGGCGGCGCCGAGTCGAACGTCGTCTGCGCGCTCGCCGCCGCCGGCCACTCCACGCGCTGGGTCAGCCGGGTCGGCGCCGACGGGTTCGGCGACCACCTGGTCGAGCGGATCGGCGCGTACGGCGTGGACGTGAGCGCCGTCGAGCGGGACCCGGAGCGGCCCACGGGCATCTACTTCCGCACCGCTCAGGACCGGGCGAGCGACGGCCACGAGGTGGCGTACTACCGGGCGGGGTCGGCGGCCTCGGCTATGACGGTGGGGAACACGGACCTGGACGCGGTACGGGCCGGCCGGGTACTGCACCTGTCCGGGATCACGGCCGCACTGTCGGACGACTGCCTCGACCTCGTGCGCGAGCTGACGGCGCCCCGGGCCGGGCGCCCGCTCGTCTCCTTCGACGTCAACCACCGCCCCGGGCTGTGGCGCGACCCCGACGGGCCCCGGGTGCTGCTGGAGCTGGCGCGCCGGGCTGACATCGTCTTCGTGGGGGCCGACGAGGCCCGTCGGGCGTGGGGGCTGCACGGCACGCGCGCCATCCGGGACGCGCTGCCCGAACCGGAGACCGTGGTCGTCAAGCTGGGCAGGGGCGGGGCGATCGCGTTCGGCAGCGACTCCGACGGCATGGAGGACGCGACGGGCACAGCCACCTCGGTCCGCGCCCCGCACATCGACGTGGTGGCCGCCGTCGGCGCGGGGGACGCCTTCGCCGCCGGTTTCCTCTCCGCCGCCCTGCGCGGCCTGCCCGTACGCGACCGGCTCCGCCATGGTCATCTCATGGCCGCCGCCGCGCTCACCGTCCCCGGTGACCTCGCCGACCCGCCGACGGCCTCCGCGGGGGCTTCGTCGCGGAGCGTCTCCTGGAGGGACCACGCCGACCGCCTGGCCGCGCTCGACGAGGCCCGGTGGGAGAGACTGCGACTCGGCCCCGGCTGGACCGAAGCCGTACCGCGGGCCGATGAGGAGGTACGTACCCCATGAGCCAGACCGTCGACCGGGCGCTGAGCATCCTGCCGCTGCTCGCCGAGGGCCCCGCCGATCTCGGGCAGGTCGCCGAGCGGCTCGGCGTGCACAAGTCCACCGCGCTCCGCCTCCTGCGCACCCTGCACGAGCACGGGCTCGTCTACCGCCAGTCCGACCAGCGCTACCGCCTCGGCGCCCGCCTCTTCGCCCTCGCCCAGCAGGCCGTCGAGAACCTCGACGTCCGCGGGATCGCCCACCCCCACCTCGTCCGCCTGGGCGAGGAGTGCGGGCACACCGTCCACCTCGCGGTGTACGAGGAGAACGAGGTCCTCTACATCGACAAGGTGGAGAGCCGCTACCCCGTGCGGATGTACTCCCGGATCGGGAAGCCGGTCGCCATCACCGTCGCCGCGGTCGCGAAGCTCCTCCTCGCCGATCTGCCCGAGCCCGAGCGTCGCGCCCTCGCGGAGAAGCTCGACTACCCCCTGTACACGCCCCGTTCGACGCCGAACGCCGCCGCGTTCCTGAAGGAACTGGCGCTCGTGCGCGAACAGGGCTGGGCCGCCGACCTCGGTGGCCACGAGGAGTCCATCAACTGCGTCGCCGCACCCGTCCGGGGCGCCGATGGACGGGTGGTCGCCGCGATGTCGGTCTCCGCGCCCAACGTGGTCGTCACCGCCGAGGAACTCCTCACTCTGCTCCCGCTGGTGCGCCGTACCGCGGACGCTGTCAGTCGGGAGTACTCCGGCAACGCCTCAGTAAAGGACGCACTGTGACGGACAAGATCGCACTGACTCCGAAGACCCACACGACCCCACCCGCCGCGTTCTCCCACGGCGTGAAGAAGGGGAACATCCTCCAGGTCGCCGGACAGGTCGGCTTCCTGCCCGCCGAGGAGGGTAAGCCGCCCACGCCCGCGGGCCCGACCCTGCGCGAGCAGACCCTCCAGACCCTCGCCAACGTCAAGGCGATCCTCGAGGAGGGCGGCGCCGGCTGGGACGACGTGATGATGATCCGCGTCTATCTGACGGACGTCGAGCACTTCGCCGAGATGAACGAGATCTACAACACCTACTTCGAGGAGCAGGCGCTCACCGAGCCGCCCGCCGCCCGGACGACGGTGTACGTCGGTCTCCCGGCCGGCCTCCTCATCGAGATCGACGCGCTCGCCGTACTCGGCTGACGCGGCGCCGGCCGGCCACCTGCCCGCCTCCGTACGTCGTCGCGGTACGGTCGCCCTCGACTCCGGGGCGTCGTACTGTGACCCCGTCCAGTGGATCAGGTGAAGATTCGTATAACGATGCAGGGTTGATGAGGGGCCCGGCTGTGTCCGGCACAGGATCTTCGACCATACTGCCCGCTGTGGAGCAGCGCATTGGTTCGAGCAGCAAGCCCCTGGACGGTGCCGGGCTGGATCCGGCCTTCATCCCCGGACTCACCTCACCGGTGTCCGCCCCCGAGCCGGAGGGCGCCACGCCGGACGAGACCGCGTCCCGGGAGGGCACGGTCGAGGACGCGGTGCCCGAGGCGGCACCCTCCGCGGTGACGGACGCCGACGAGAAGCCCGACAGCAGGCTCGATGAGGAACCCGGAGAAGAGTCCGAGGAGGACTCCGCTCCCGACGGGCCCGTCTTCGAGGCGTCCGACCGTCGCGCGAAGATCGTCGCCGATCATCGCGGTGTACGGCTTCGCCTGGACGACCAGGAATGCGAGTTCCGTTGGGACGAGGTCGGCGCCGTGGAGACGGAGACCGCGCGGTTCGGGAAGCGGTTCACGGTGACCGTGCACACGCCGGAACGCCGTTGGTATCCCATCGAGATCGAGGCCGACTCCCGCGCACGCTTCCCGGAGTGGGAGGCCGGGATCGACGAGGTGCTGGACGCGTACTTCGAGGACGGCGAGGAGGAACCCGCCGCCTCCGAGAAGTCCACCTCCGAGAAGTCCACCTCCGAGAAGTCCGACCTCGAGAAGCCCGCCTCCGAGAAGGACGACGACTGACCCACGCCCTCAGTCGCAGCGACGGCCGGCGAGCCGGGCTCCGGGCAACCGCCTTCCGGCGCGCCACCCGCCGGGACCGAACTCCAGCGGCCGTCCGGAGACGCCGGACCGTCACGGCAACCTCCGGCGACACCAACACCACACCAACACCCCAAGGTGATGGGGTGAGTTGCGGCATATGCCCCTACGCTGCGTTGATCATGTCCGCACCTTCGGTGAGATGTTCTTCCCGATTCGGTGTTGTGTCGGGCATGCCGTGGATATGGTGCTGGTGCAGGACGACGCAAGTGGATGTCACAGGGGCCTTCTGAGGCGGTGGTCGACCACCCCGCCGCAGTGAACGGGGTGGTGTGCAGCCGTGCCGATCGCGATAGCCGTCACCAGTCCCGACCTGGTGCTCCCACCGCTGGACCGGCAGACGCCGCCCGCCGCCGTGCAGCCCCAGCCCACGCTCGAAGAGTCGTTGAGCGGCATGCACGCGCTCATCGAGCAGTACGGGTACGTCATCGCCCTGTACCCCGCCTCCGGCGATGAACCGGCCGTGCAGCGACTGCGTACCGTCCGCTCCGTCCTGGAGAGCGACCGCATCGCGCTGCTCGGTGTCGACCTGCCCCCGCTCGGACTCGCCCTGCTCGCCCAGCAGTTACGGCAGCTCTCGGTCTGCGACTTCAGCCCCGGCGTGCTGGCCTCGTCCGCGCGGCTCCTCGCCCACTACATCTACGCCGGCGCGCTCCTCGGCTCGGTGGCGAAGCTCGACCGGGTGCCCGTACCGCTGGCCTCGCACGCCAAGTCCTGGGTCCCGGGCGCCCAGTTCGCCGTCCTCGCCCACCCTCGGCCGCAGCTCGTCCGGGTCGGCCAGGAGGAGTTGCCGGGCCCCGAGTTCGGTACCCGGATGCTCGTCGCCACGGGGCAGCCGCCCTCGGACTGGGTCACCGCCTCGCTCGCGCCCGCCTGGCGGGTGCAGAGCGTCGCGACCGTGCCCCTGCCGGAGGAGTCCGCACGCTGGTGGGGGACCGGCAAGCTCGCCGAGTTCACCGCAGGCCTGCACGACGTGTCCGTGCTCTACCAGCTCGTGTCGTCCGTACGCCGCGAGGTCTGCCACTGGTGCGGCCTCGAACTCATCGGCGACCGCTGCGGGTTCTGCTCGGCGTCGCTGCCGCCATCCTCCGACCAGCCGCCGCTCAACGCCGTCCGCGCACTGACTCGAGGCAGCACGTAGACACGCACAGCTCGACCGTACGACCGCTCGACCCGCCGTCCCCCGCTCCGATCGAGGTTGTCCGCGTCATGAACTCACGCCAGCGTCGTGGTGTCATCCTGCTGGTCCTCTCGGCCCTGTGCGCCGTCGGCGCCTTCGCCGGTGTGCTGTCGGTGATCCGCGGCGTGAACACGAAGGTCGGCCCGGAGGTCACGGCGTACCGGCTCAAGAGCGACATCGCGCCGTACAAGGAACTCACCGACGACCAGTTCGAGAAGATATCCATGCCCGAGCGGTGGCTGTCGTCCACCGCGGTCACCAGCCTCTCCCAGATCCGCGGCAAGATCGCCGTGACCAAGCTGCTGAAGGGGTCGCTGCTGCAGAGCGACATGATCGTCGGCCGGCCCGGACTCCAGCCGGGACAGCAGGAGATCGCGATCATGATCGACGCCTCGACCGGCGTCGCCGGCAAGGTCAACCCCGGCTCCAGGGTCAACATCTACGCCACCTTCAAGGCCAAGAACGACAAGGGCAACGACCAGTCCAAGGTCATCGTGACCAACGCCCGCGTCCTCGACGTCGGCAAGCTCACGGCCCTGGACCCGGGGCAGTCCAGCGACGACCGCCGGCGCAACGCCACCGAGGCCGTCCCCATCACGTTCGCGCTCGACACGGGCGATGCCCAACGGGTCGCCTACGCCGAGTCGTTCGCCACACACGTCCGTCTCGCCCTGGTCGCGGGCGGCTCCGAGACCACGGTCACACCCGGCGACCGCACGTACACCCTCGACAAGGACAAGTAGGAGGCCGCCCATGAGGTCCGTCCCGGCCCACGGCGGGTCCGTCCCCACGATGTCCGTTCGCATGCGTACGGGGTGTCGCCGATGACCATCCGCATCATGCCCGCCGTCGGGGACCTCGACGACGCCCGCGCGCTCACCACCCTGCTGAGCCAGCTCGCCGACGCAGAACCCGCCCCGCCCGTCCACGACTCCACGGCCCTGCTGGACAGCCTGGCGCGGCTGGCCGGCGAGTCCCTCGACGAACTGCCCGAGGTCGTGCTCGTGCACGAGCGGATCGGGCCCGTCCCCGCGCTCGACCTGATCCGCGACCTGGTGCTGCGGTTCCCGGCGGTGGGGGTCGTCCTGATCACCGCCGACACCAGCACGGGCGTGCTCACCGCCGCGATGGACTCCGGGGCCCGCGGCATCATCACCCTGCCCCTCGGCTACGACGCCCTCGCCGAACGCGTCCAGGCCGCCGCCGCCTGGTCGGCCGGTATGCGGCGCCATCTGCGCAGCGGCACGCCCGAGCTGTACGCCGGACCCGGCGGCACGGTGGTCACGGTGACCGGTGCGAAGGGCGGCGTCGGCGCCACCCTCACGGCCGTACAGTTGGCGCTCGCGGCACAGGCCTCCGGTCGTACCGTCGCGCTGGTCGACCTCGATCTGCAGTCCGGGGACATCGCCTCGTACCTGGACGTGCAGTTCCGCCGCTCGGTCGCCGATCTCGCCCAGATCACGGACATCAACCCCCGCGTCCTCCAGGACGCCGTCTTCACCCACGACAGCGGCATCGGGCTGCTCCTCGCCCCCGCCGAGGGCGAACGTGGCGAGGAGGTCACCGACCGGGTGGCCCGCCAGGTCCTGGGCGCGCTGCGCTCACGCCACGACGTGGTGATCGTCGACTGCGGCTCCCAGATGAACGCCGCCACCGCCGCGGCCGTCGAGGTCGCCGACCACGCGCTGCTGCTGGTCACACCGGACGTGGTCGCGGTCCGCGCCGCCAAACGGATGGTGCGTCTGTGGGACCGGCTGCAGATCCGCAAGGCCGAGGAGACGCTGACGGTCGTCAACCGCCACTCGCGCGGTACGGAGATCCAGCCGTCCCTCGTCGAACGCGTCACCGGTACCAAGGTGGCCCGCGCCGCGGTCCCGGCCGCCTTCAAGGAACTCCAGTCCGTCGTGGACGCCGGGCGCCTACAGGACCTCGACGCCCGCTCCACCGTGAAGCAGGCCCTGTGGGCGCTGGCGGGCGAGCTGGGCCTGGTGGCGGTGCAGGAGGGCGGCGGCGGGCGACGACGGAAGGCGTCGGCGGACCGGGGAGCGCTGGGCCTGTGGCGCAAGGGCGGCGACCGGGGCGCGGTGACCCTGGAGTTCGCCGGGATGTTCCCGCTCCTCCTGATCGTGATGGGGCTGCTGTGGGAGTGCGTCCTGTACGGCTACACGTACTCGCTGGCGGGCAACGCGGCCGACGAGGCGGCACGGGCGGCCACGGCGGCCTACGCCGTACACGGCGATGTGGCGGGCTCCTGCCGGTCGGCGGGGGCGAAGCATCTGCCAGGTGCGTGGAAGGGCGCCGACATCAGCTGCGCTCCGGCGGGCTCGGTCATGAAGGCGACGGTCACCGCGCACGTCCCCCTGTTCTTCCCGGGCGTCAACCCGGGCTGGCGGGTCGACGCAAGCGCGGGGGCGGCGCTGGAGGAGAGCAACCGATGAAGGCCCTGCTGCGTAGTGACCGCGGCGTCTCCATGCTGGAGTTCGCCGGTTTCCTGCCCATCCTCCTTCTCATCGGCATGGCCGCCATCCAGCTCGGCCTCATCGGCTATGGCATCAACCAGGCCGGTTCGGGGGCGCGGGCCGCGGCCCGAGCGGGCTCGTTCCAGGACGGCGGCGGCGAGGCCGCCGGCCGCGCCGCGGTGAGCGGCTGGCTCAACGCGGACCCCTCCGTGGAGCGGGGGGACGACACCACCACCGCCACCGTCACCGTCCACGTCCCCGCCGTCATCCCCCTGCTCAGCGGCTGGGACATCACCCGGCACGCCACCATGCCCACCGACCACTGAACCGTTCGACGAACGAGAGGAGTTGACGACAGGCATGAGCCTCCGCTCCCGTATCGCCGCCCCCGACGACGGCGCGGCCGCCCGCGAGGACGGGCACCTCGTCGCGGTCTACCGCGCCAAGCTCCTCGAGGAGATCGACCTTGCCGAGATGTCCGGCCTCGCGGCCGCCGAACGAAGGGTCCGCCTGGAGCGTGTCCTCGGCCACATCATCAGCCGGGAGGGGCCGGTCCTCTCCTCCTCCGAACGCTCCCAGCTCATCCGCAGGGTCGTCGACGAGGCACTCGGCCTCGGCGTCCTCGAACCGCTCCTCGCCGACGCGTCGATCACCGAGATCATGGTGAACGGGCCGGACTCCATCTTCGTGGAGCGGGCCGGCCGGGTCGAACAACTACCGCTCCGCTTCGCCTCCGCCGAGCAGCTGATGCAGACCATCGAGCGGATCGTCTCGACGGTCAACCGCCGCGTCGACGAGTCGAACCCGATGGTCGACGCCCGCCTGCCCACCGGCGAACGCGTCAACGTCATCATCCCGCCCCTCGCCCTGACCGGCCCCACCCTCACCATCCGCCGCTTCCCGCGCGCCTATACGCTCCCCGAACTCATCGGCCTGGGCTCCCTCGACGAGCAGATGCTGATGCTGCTCGCCGCCTTCGTCCGTGCCCGCTTCAACCTCATCGTCAGCGGCGGTACCGGCAGTGGGAAGACGACCCTGCTCAACGCCCTCTCCGGGCTCATCCCGTCCCACGAGCGCATCATCACCATCGAGGACTCCGCCGAACTCCAGCTCCAGCAGGAGCATGTGATCCGTCTGGAGTCCCGACCGCCGAACGTCGAGGGCAAAGGCCAGATCACCATCCGCGACCTGGTCCGCAACAGCCTGCGGATGCGCCCCGACCGCATCATCGTCGGTGAGGTCCGCGGCGGCGAGACCCTGGACATGCTCCAGGCGATGTCGACGGGCCACGACGGCTCGCTCGCCACCGTCCACGCCAACTCCGCCGAGGACGCGCTGATGCGGCTGCAGACCCTCGGCTCCATGTCCGAGGTGACGATCCCCTTCGAAGCGCTCAAGGACCAGATCAACTCGGCCGTCGACGTCATCGTCCAGCTCGCCCGGTACGCCGACGGCTCCCGCAAGATCGTGGAGGTCGCGCTCGTCGTGTCGCACGGCCGAGACCAGTTCCGGATCGCCACCGTGTCCCGTTTCGTCCCCCAGCCCCTCGCCGCCGACCGGGTCGTCCGCGGCCACTTCGAGCACCTCCCGCTGCCCCGGCCGGTCGCCGAGAAGCTCTACGGCGCCGGTGAACCGCTCCCGCCGGCCTTCGGTGTCGCGGAGGCCATCGACGTCTTCGGCAGCAGAGGGGCCCTCGGATGATCCCCGCCCACACCCACGAGAGGAGCGAGCCGTGAACCACCCCGCCCTCCTCGCCCTCGGCGCCACCATCCTCACCGGCACCCTCGCCGTCGCGGGCCTGCACACGTACGCGTCCGGCCGCGCCCAGCGCCGGGCACTGGTCGGCCGGCTCTCCGGCGGCGCCGCGGGCCCCGCACGAACGGCGGCGGGCCGCGTGCCGCACTTCACGGGCGTCGACCGCCGACTGCGCCGCACCCGTCTGGGCCGCGCCGTCCATCTGCGGCTGTCGGCGACCGGCCTCGATGTGACCACAGGGGAGTTCGTCAGCTACGTCACCGTGATCACCGTCGCGCTCTGGCTGATCGCGGCGGCGACCCTGGCCCCCTTCTTCGGGCCGATCGCCGCACTCGTCGGCGTGTGGAGCGCGGCCATCTTCCTCAACTGGCAGCGGCAGAAACGCATCGAGGCCTTCATCAACCAGCTCCCGGACGTGGCCCGGCTCCTGGCCAACGCCACGGCCGCCGGTCTCGCCCTGCGCACGGCCCTCGCCATGGCCGCCGAGGAACTGGAGGCACCAGCAGGCGAAGAACTGTCCCGTGTCGCCGACCAGTTGACACTCGGTCGCTCGATCGACGGCGCCCTCGACGAACTGGCCGAACGCCTCCCGTCCCGCGAACTCATCGTTCTGGTCACCACACTCGTCCTGGCCAACAAGGCGGGCGGCTCGGTGGTGAACTCGCTGCGCAACCTCACCCAGACCCTGGAGGACCGCAAGGAGACACGGCGTGAGGTGCGCACCATGCTCTCCGAGGTCCACGCCACGGCCTTCACGGTCCCGTTGCTGGGCCTGGGCTCCCTCGTCCTGATCAATTCATCGAACGAGGGCGCCCTGACCCGCGTCACCAGCTCCCCGCTCGGCCAGGGGCTGGTCCTGCTCGCGCTCGGCCTCTACACGGTCGGCTTCTTCGTCATCCGCCGACTCGGCAAGATCGAAGTGTGAGGGGGAGTACGAGATGGCGGCACTGCTCCTCGCCCTGCTGACCGCCCTCGCGGTCACCGGGATCCTCCTCGGCATCCGCATGATCCGAGCTGACGCCAAACTGCCGAGCGATCTCACGCTCGCCCTGGAGGTGGGTGCCACCCGGGTCTCCAAGACGGACTCGGCGGTCGACCGCCTCGGTATGCGCTTCGCCCCGCTCGTACTGCGCCTGATGGGCCCGCGCCGCGTCGACGCCAAACGCCGCCGCATCGACATGGCGGGCAACCCGGGCGGTCTCACCTTGGACAGGTACGCCGCGCGCCGGGCCGTCTACGGCATCTTCGGCCTGGTCCTCGGCCTGGTCTTCCTGTCCAACGGGCAGCTCCTGTTCGCCGCGGTCACGTTCGCCTTCGGGCTGGTGGCCGCCGACGTGCTGATCTGGCAGGCCGTCCGCGAACGCAAGGACGTCATCGACCGCACCCTGCCCGACTTCCTGGACGTCCTCGCGGTCGTCGTCTCGGCGGGGCTCGGCTTCCGGCAGGCGCTGGACCGGGTCGCCGAGAAGTACGAGGGCCCCTGGGCCGACGAACTGCGCATCACTCTGCGCCAGATGGACATGGGCGTCAGCCGCCGCCAGGCCTTCGACGAACTGCGCAGGCGCAACTCCTCCGAGCAGGTCGCCCAGTTCGTCTCCGCCCTGCAACAGGGTGAGGAGCTGGGCTCCCCGATCGCGGAGACACTGATCCAACTGGCCACGGACATGCGCCGTACGGACGCCCAGAACGCCCGCCGCCGCGCGGCCAAGACGATCCCCAAGGCCACGATGGTCACCCTGGTCTTCATGCTCCCGGCGACGATGATCCTGATCGCCACAGGCATGTTCCTGGGCTCGGGGACGAACTTCGGATCGATCCTGGGCCGATGATGACGGGCCGCGCGGACCACCCCACCCCCGGGTACCTGGAGGACGACGCCCCACCGCCCGCCAGCGTCCGTCTCCAGCTGAGCGCGCTGCAGGCCCTGTGCCGCCAGACCGTCGTCGTACGCCTCGCCATGGTCGTGGTCGGCGCACCCTTCGCCCTGACCAACGCGCCGGACGGCACCCCCCGCTACGCGGTGCTCGCGGCCGCCGTCCTCGGTGTCATGACCTCGTACGCCCTGCTCCGCGACTGGGACCGCGCGGGCCCACGCCTGCTCGCCCACCCGACGCTGATGGCGCTCGACCTCCTCTTCGTCGCCACCCTCCTGCTGACCGCGTCCCCCGCGTCCCCCCTGGCGTACGCCACCGTATGCACCCCTCTGCTGTCCGGACTGCTCTACGGATGGCGTGGCGCGGGTGCCATCACCGGCCTCCAGCTAGCCGTCGTCCTCGCGGTGTTCCGGGCCTGGGAACACCGTCCCGGGGCGGGCGTCAGCACCCTTCTCGTCGCCGGATTCTGTGTCGCCGCGGGAATCATCGGTGTGACCCTGCGCAACCTGATGTTCCGCTTCGGCGCGGCGAGCGAGGCGCTGTCCGAGGCGAACTCCCGCCTGGCGGCGACGGAGGCCGTCGCGTCCGAACGGGCCCGGCTGGCCCGGGAGATGCACGACTCGGTGGCCAAGACGTTGCACGGCCTCGCCCTCGCCGCCGAGGCTCTCGCCGCCTCCGCGGACCACTGCGACCCAGAGGCGCTCAAGCGCCAGGCGGCCCTGGTGGCGGACGCGGCACGCCGGGCGGCGTCCGAGTCCCGCGACCTGCTGTCGGACCTGCGCCGCCACACGGACATCGCCGCACATACCACTGACGTGACGGCAGAAGTCGATTCGTACGCACGGGAGTTCACCGAGCGCACCGGCACACGGGTGGAGCTGACGAACCCCGATTCCCCGCTTCACCTGCCCGCCGCGACGGCCCACCACATGATGGCGATCGTCTCGGAGGCACTGGAGAACACACACCGCCACGCCCACGCGACCCGCGCGCGGATCGACCTCACCGTCGCCGCGGACGGCGCGCTCGACCTGCGGATCGGGGACGACGGCGCCGGCCTGCCCCCGGCCGTCGCCGCCGGGGACCTGGCGAAATCCGGCCACTTCGGGCTGCTGGGCATGTCCGAACGCGCCGCCTTTCTGAACGGTCACCTCCGCGTGGGCCGCTCACCGCTCGGCGGCGTCGGGATCCATCTGCACATCCCCTTCACCACGACCGCTCCCCACACCCCCCAAGAGGAGGCCGCACATGCCTGACCAGGCACTTCCCGGCCCACCCCTGCGCGTCCTCGTGGCCGACGACAACCCGGTCGTACGGGCGGGCCTGACCGCCCTGCTCTCCGTCCACCACGACATCGAGGTGGTGGCAGAGGCGGCGGACGGCGGCCAGGCGCTCGCGTACGCGGCCCGGCACCGTCCTGACGTCGTCCTCCTGGACCTCCGTATGCCCGGCACGGACGGCCTGACCGCGCTCCCCGAACTGGCCCGCACAGCCCCCGTGATGATGCTGACCTACAGCCGGGAACCCGAGGTCGCGGCACAGGCGCTGCGCCGCGGGGCCTGTGCCTATCTGGTACACGGCGAGTTCACCGTGGCCGAACTGGTGGCAGCCGTACGAGGCATGAGGGCCCGCCGACCGGCCGTGCTCCCGTCCGCCGCGCGTGTCTCGTCTTCGCTCGGTGTTTCATACGAACCGAGGGAATCTACTTCGCATCTGCAACCGGTTGTGGCACATTCATCCAGGCATCGGCCCGCCCGTGCGGGAGGCCTGCGGCGCCGTGCCGCGGGTTGGCTGGACTTCGGTCTGAGTTCCAGGGAGGTGGAGGTCATGGATCTCATCGCGGCCGGTATGAACAACCGGCAGATCGCCGCCACCTGCTTCATCAGCGAGAAGACGGTCAAGAATCACATCAATCGCATCTTCGCAAAGCTGCACAGTTCTTCGCGTAGCGAAGCGATCGCCCACTGGCTGGGCACGGTGGTGGAGGGGTGGGGGCGATGACACCACGCTTGTGCCGAAGTTGGGTCCCTGGGCCCACTCCGAGTGAGGGTGCTTTCACGTACCGTGCGCGAGTCGGTGGTATCCGCTTCGGGTGGGAGGGCAGGGGCCGTGATGACGAGGACGAGGCGCAGGCTCAGCGGGTGGGGGCGGACCGTGGTGTCCCGGGTTCGGGGGGCTGGACGGGATGCGGGGGCCGGGTTCGTGGAGTATGCGGGCCTGATGATCATCATTGCCGGGATCTTCACGTTGATCGACCAGTTGGGATTGGACGGCCTGATTTCGGGTGCGATCGGCGATGCGGTCGATCGTGTGATCGGCGGAGGCTGATTGCCCAACGTCTCCGCGGGGACGGAGGGCAGACCCTCCCCATTTACATCTGGCTGACGGGGATCTTGCTCTTCGCCGCCTTCGCGTTCTTTGCTTTCGCTCAAGCGGCGTCCGCGCGGAATGGTGCTCAATCCGCAGCGGACGCTGCTGCGTTGGCGGCCGCACAGAAGTCCCGTGACGAGCTGATGACCGGACTGCAAGATGCCATCGGCAATGACGACAAATGGTTGGACTGGCTCAAAGGCGACCTTTTCCGGGGCACAGGTGCGACAGGTGCAGCAGAACGGCTAGCTGCCGAGAATGATGCAACCGTGCAGGGAGGAGCCGTTCCCACCACGGTGAACGGCTTTCCTGGATACCGAGTAGCGATCGAGACGCGTTACACGGTCGGAAAGTCCATCATTCCGGGCACCGAGGCGAAGCATGCCAAAGCCCAGGCGACTGCGGTCATCGAACCCCGGTGCACCTTTGCCGAGGACGCCGATCCCAAGAAGCCCACGAGGCTGGACTGCGGCCACGAGATTGTGAACATCGATCCCGGAGATTTCAAACCGGATGACCTTCCGGACGCATCTGTGTTGTTCTCTGTGCATCTGGCTGAATGAAAGGAAGCCGTGCCGATGGATCTCCGGTACACCGCGAAGGGCCGCAGAGCGCTGGCTGCGGTGGCGATCGCAGCTGGGTTGCTCGTCACCGTGGTCGGCTGTGGTGGGGGAGGGGACGGGGGGGAATCGAAGGCGAGTCCTTCCTCTTCCTCTCCCGTGACTGCTAACGATGACGGTGCGGGGCAGCAGCAAGAACCGACATCCTCTGCGGACAAGGTGCTCGCGACAGCCAGGGATGGCGACATCACGGTGACGATCACTTCCGCGCTGCGGGATCAGGGAGGCTTCGTCACCGTGTCTGGCCAGGTGACGAATGGGAGCAGCCGTTCGTGGCTTGGCGCCGACTGGCAGAGTAATGAGACCGAGTTGGCGAACAACGGTGGATCGCTCTCGGGAGCGAGCCTGGTTGACGAGAAGGGCAAGAAGAAATACCTCGTTCTGCGCGACACGTCAGGACGGTGCCTGTGCACAAAGTTCTCGCGAGTACGGCCAGGAGGCTCCGCGAGCTGGTTCGCTCAGTTCCCCGCCCCACCCGCAGGGACTGCCCAGGTGAACTTCCAGGTTGGCGGCTTGCCCCCCACTCCTGTTCAAATCTCCCAGGGGTGAACGACCATGGCCCTCACCCTCCGAGCTACCGCCCTCACCATCCTCACCGCCCTCACCCTGGCCGGCAGCCCCCCGGCCGTAGCCGACGACAACCCCAGCGCACCCCCCGGTGGCGCCCCCACCTCCCCACCTCCGTCCGTCGACCCCACCAGCCCGGGACTGAAGCTCGCCGACGGAGCGACCCTCGCGCCCGCCAAGGTGCTGGACATCAAGTCCGTCGTGGAGGACCTCGGTGGTGAGGAGAGGCGCGAGGACACCAACACGAACATCACGTTGGCCCTACAGGCCGAGGTGCTGTTCCCCAAGGACAGCGCCAAGCTGAACCCGGAGGCCCGCTCCCGCATCAACGCGATCGCGGACGAGATCAAGAAGCAGAACGCGACCACCGTCCGCGTCTTCGGCTTCACCGACAACCTCGGCACGTACGCCCACGGCCTGGTCCTCTCCAAGAAACGCGCGGAGGCGGTCCACGACCAGCTCGCCGCCGGCCTCGACGGGAACATGACGTTCGAGGTGCGCGGCTACAGCGAGGACTACCCGATCGCCGACAACTCCACGGAGGAGGGCCGCCGCAAGAACCGCCGCGTGGAGGTGTCGTTCCCGAGGGGAGCGTCACCCTCGGGAACAGCCGGCTCCGGCTGACCCTGGGCGAATCACCGGCGCAGCCACTGCCCGGGGCGGTACGGCCGCGCTGACGCTGATCTCCGTGCTCGCCCCTCGTCGGCCGTGTCCCGGGGGGTGGTGTACCGGCCGGAGCGTTACACATTCGGCGAATGTGTAACGCTTACGGATTCCCCTACCGACGGACAGCCGCGGCCTATGACGTCCGCGCATGTAACCGGTGATCCGCTGCGAGCCATCCCCTGAGGCCACGGTCAGCTGGGCCAGTCCACCATCGCCCCGAAGAGGATCAGGGCGAACACCACGGTGCCAGGCGCGAGAAGTGCGAAGAGCGCGCGGCGTTCGGGCTTCTCGTCCCCCATCAGACACCAACTGCTGATCAGCAGTATCGCCGACGCGGCAAGGCCCACCTGAAGGACCGTGAAGGCGGTGTCGAAGCTCCTGGTGAACCTCGTGTTCTGGGCGCTGTCACACGAATCGCAGGCCATGGGGCTGAGCCCGCCGAAGACGAGGGCGAAGAAGCCGAGAGGGAGCGTGAGAACGGTCGAGACCAGGGGAGCGATCCACGTACCCCGCACCCGGTCCTTCGGTGTGTTGTCCAGCATGTGCTCCACCCAACCGAAGCCGGTGCAACGGCACCTGAGCACTCGTACTCAAGTAGCCGATAGGTGAACTGACCTGTCGCTTCTAGGTTCAGGGCAGCACTCCTGACCGCAGTGACCCTCAGAGCAGGTGATCGGCCTTCCCTGCCTTGATCTCACGGATGAGGACGGCAAGTGCCTCGCGGGTGTCTACGAGAGGGTGGTCTTCCTGTCCGGCGACGGCGATATAGGCGTTGCCGTCGGTGTCGGTGCCTATGCGGAAACAGTTGTTCCCTTCTCCGCAGAAGGGTTCTTCCCAGTGAATGCCGGTCACGGTCTCTCCCTTAAAGTTCGCGGGCGATCCGGTGGATAAGGTCACGAGAGGCTGCCGGGTGCAACGCGGCACTGTCCATCCAGTCCAGGTGGACACGGTACTTGGCCAGTTGCGCTTCGGCGTGGGTGAATTCTGGCCCGTGTGCGGAGTCGAGCTGCACGGTGTCGAGCTGGGGTACCACTCCGTCCGCGTACAGCAGCGCGTGTCCCGCTCCCGGGAAACCGCTGACACCGAACGAGATGATGCGCACCTCGACGTTCGCGCGCTCGGACTGTGCGCACAAGTACTTCAGCTGCTCCCGGGTCGCCTCGGTGCCGCCGAACGGCATGTGCAGAGCCGCTTCATGGATGTACGCGACGTAGCGCAGGGATGTGGGGTGTTCCAGGACTTGCTGCCGCTCCATACGGTGGGCTACGCGTAGCTCGACCTGCAACCTGGTCAACGGCGGTAGTACCGCGCCGAAGACTCCGCGGGCGTACTCTTCGGTCTGGAGAAGACCCGGTACGTGCATGACCTGGACGGTGCGTACCCGGGCGGCATGCCACTCCAGTTCCGCGATGTCGAGCAACCCGGCGGGCAGACTGCCCCGGTGGTTCTCCCACCACCCGTGTTCCTTGCCTGCCGCCATGGTGGCCAGCGCCTCGATGTAGGGCTCGTCCGCGCAGGCATAGTTGCAGGCAAGAGTGCGGACTCGCTCGGCGGAGAAGGGCCGGATGCCGGACTCCATGTTGGACAACCTCGTCCGGTCGATTCCGAGCAGCCCTGCGGCGTACTCGGTTGTGCAGCCGGCGGCGAGGCGCAGCTTGCGCATCTCGGCGCCCAGTCGTTTCTGACGCTCTGTTGGCGTGGTCCTGGTTGGCATGCCGCCCCTTCTTGTCGCGGGTGGCCCTCAGTTTGCCCGGCCGGCCTCGCGCGAGTCTGTCGGGTAGGGGTAATTATCCCCGAATTCGTGGGCAACGTGACTCTAAGGCTCCTACTGTCGGTGATGAAGCGCACACGTACCGCATCGCCGGAAGCGCATCGCGCGAGCCTGCCCGCACGCTCCTTCCCTGGGAAGGGAGGGCCCGCGCCAGGGAGACAAGCCACCGGCCGCACGCATCGAGCCCGCGTTGAAGCGGCCTCGAACCGCTTACCAGACAACGGAGTTGCCATGCCCGCATCCGCAAGCCCGATGGCCTGCCCCCTCTCCACCACCCCCCTTCCCCCCACCCCACCCCAGCCGGAAACCCTCGCCTACAGCCTCACCCTCCCCGCCGCCCCCACAAGTGCCGCGATCGCGAGAGCAGCCGCCCGTACCGTCCTGAGCCTGCACGGCCTCGGCGACATGACCGACGCGGCGGTCCACGTGGCCAGCGAACTGACCGCCTGTGCCTGCCGTTTCACCACCGCCGACGACGTGTACATCTCGCTCCGCTACCGCGACGGCGCGCTCCGCGTGATCCTCTACGACAGCCATCCCCGACACACCCACCCCCGACTCTCGGCCGCCTGCGACGCCCGGCGCCGCGCGGACCTGCGCGTGCTCGCCTGCGTCGTCCGCGCCTGCCACGGCGACTGGGGCTTCGGCGCAGCCCACGAGCCGGGCGGCGGCACGCGCATGTGGGCGGTACTGCCGAGGCAGGGGGCGGGGGCGTACGGAATCTCGGATCACGCCAGTGGGTGAAGCGAGCGGTCGCTTTCGGCACCCGCGCGTAGCCGCCCGGCGACCCACCGCCGTCGCGCCCGCCCAGCTCCGCGACCGCGCGCTCCTGCCGCCGAGCGCACCGCCGCCCGCGCACGCAACCTTCCAAAACGAAGCGCGTGGCAACCGGGTCCCACGCGGCCCCGCCTGAGTACCGTGGGCCACGAGCCCGGGACCGAGGTCGGCGAGGTGTGCCATGAGAAAGATCATTCTGATGATGTCCACGTCCCTTGACGGGTACATCGAGGGTCCGAACCGCGAGATCGACTGGCACCTGGTCGACGACGAACTGCACCAGCACTTCAACGACGTCCTGAAGGAGATGGGTGCCTTCCTCAACGGACGTGTCACCTACCAGCTCATGGCCGGCTTCTGGCCGGGCGCCGACCGTGACCCGGCCGCACCCGCACCCGTGGTCGAGTTCGCGCGGCTCTGGCGGAACATGCCGAAGGTCGTGTTCTCCCGGACCCTCCAGCACGCCGACTGGCACACCACCATCGTCCGGGACGTCGTCGCCGAGGACATCCGCGCGCTCAAGGCGCAGGAGGGCGGCGACCTCGCGCTCGGCGGCTGCGACCTCGCAGCCGAGTTCCTGCGGCAGGACCTCGTCGACGAGTTCCGGATCTACGTCCACCCGGTGCTCATCGGCCGTGGCAAGCGGCTCTTCCCCCAAGCCGAAGCCGAGACCCTGACCTCCCTGCGGCTGATCGACTCCCGCCGGTTCGGCAACGGCGTGGTGCTCCTTCACTACGAGCGTGCCGGGACGGGCGCAGCCGGTAGCACGCCGCCGTCAGGAGACGCGACCGATTGACCGCCGGTCATAAACGTGTTGTCCGGGCCGGGAGCACTCGGTAGGAAGAACATATGACTGGACTCGGTGCGGTGTTCCGGCCCCAACTGCCTCCCGAGCGGCTGCGCGCGATCGCGCGGCTCGCGGACGAGTCGGGCCTCGACGAGCTGTGGCTGTGGGAGGACTGCTTCCTGGAAGGCGGGATCTCGACCGCGTCCGCCGCGCTCGCCTGGACAGAGCGGCTGCGCGTGGGCGTCGGGCTGCTGCCCGTGCCCCTGCGGAACGTCGCGCTCACCGCGATGGAGGCGGCCACCCTCGAGCGGATGTTCCCGGGGCGGGCGATCCTCGGCGTCGGGCACGGCGTCCAGAGCTGGATGGGGCAGGTCGGCGCACGCGCCGAGTCCCCCGTGACGCTGCTGCGCGAGTACCTCGACGCACTGCGAGCCCTGCTCGGCGGGGAGCGCGTCACCGTGGACGGGCGCTACGTGAAACTGGACGGCGTCGCCCTTGACTGGCCGCCCGCCGACGCGGTCCGCATCCTCGCCGGGGTCACCGGCCCGCGCTCGCTGCGCCTGTCCGGCGAGGCGGCCGACGGCACCATCCTGACCGCGGCCAACGCACCCGAGGACGTACGACGGGCCCGCCGGCTCATCGACGAGGGACGGAAGTCGGCGGCCCGCACCGATCCCCACCACGTCGTCGCCTACCTCCACACCGCCACCGGACCCGACGCCGCCGCCCGGCTGCGCGCCGAGATCGAGGCCAACCGGGAGGACCCGGTGCCCGAGCACGGAGTGGCCGGGGACGCGGACGCGGTCGCCAAAGCCGTCCAGCGGCTCGCCGACGCGGGTGCCGACACGGTGGTCCTGCAGCCGACGGCGGACGAACCGGACCCCGAGGGCTTCATCCGCTTCGCGGCCCGTGAAGTACGCCCGCGAGTGCCGTAGGCCACGAAGCCTGTGGCCGACCTCGTTGAGGAGCAGGGGCGGTTGCCGGTGCCGGGCACCGATGCGGCGCCGTGCCCGCCCGGTGACCGGCACCGCGGAAAACCGGTCGCGCCCTCTCCGGCCCGCTGGCAGGATCGCGGCATGACCGCACGCCGCAGCTTCGAGGACCTCGTCCGCGAAGCCGTCGACGCCCCCGTCGACGGCTGGGACTTCTCCTGGTTCGAGGGCCGGGCCACGGAGGAGCGGCCGCCGTGGGGGTACGCGCGGTCGATGACGGAGCGGCTCGCGCACGCGTCCGCCGCGCTCGACATCCAGACCGGGGGAGGGGAGGTCCTCGCCTCCGCCCCGACGCTGCCGCCGCTCACCGTCGCCACCGAGGGCTGGCCGCCGAACGTCGCGAAGGCGACAGGCCTGTTGCACCCGCGTGGCGCCGTGGTCGTCGCCTCGCCGGAGGACGCTCCGCTGCCGTTCGCGGACGGAGCCTTCGACCTCGTCACCAGTCGGCACCCGGTGCGCACGTACTGGCACGAGATCGCCCGCGTCCTGCGCCCCGGCGGCACGTACTTCTCCCAGCAGATCGGTCCGGCCAGCGCCTTCGAGGTCGTCGAGTACTTCCTGGGTCCCCAGCCGGAGGAGGTCCGCACCAGCCGTGACCCGCGGCGCGCGCGGACGGAGGCCGAGACGTCGGGCCTTGAGGTGGTCGACCTCCAGGAGGCACGGCTGCGCATGGAGTTCCACGACATCGGCGCCGTCGTCCACTTCCTGCGCAAGGTGATCTGGATGGTCCCGGGCTTCACCGTGGAGCAGTACGAGCCCCGACTCCGGTCCCTGCACGCGCGAATCGAGAGCGAGGGCCCGTTCGTCGCCCACAGCACCCGCTTCCTGATCGAGGCCCGTAAGCACTGATACGCGTAAGCAAAGCCCCCGCGGACGACAGCGCACGGGGGCCGGGGCCGAGAGGTCCCGCGCAGCACACCGCGACCATGGGTCAACCGTCCTGGACGAGGATCCGTACGCCGCGCTGAATCCCCCAGCGCTCCATCGCCCCCGCTTCCGCCTCCAGCACGTGACGCGCACGCGGGCGCGGCAGCCCGATCCGCCCCGGCAGCATCGTCCGCACCGCCATCACCCGCATCGCCCGGTCCAGATACGCGACGTCGATCGCGAACCGCATCCCCAGGGTGTGCACCGCGCTCGCCGGGCTGAGCAGAAGCGCCCCCTCGATCCCGGCGCGCCCGAGCAGCCCGCGCCGCCGGGCGCGCGCCGACAGGGCGACCTCCAGCGGTACCGGGCCCGGCGACCCCGCCGTCGTGAACGTGGACATGACCGCGAAGGTAGCGGCTGGGTCAAGCGCGCGTTCCCGACGCGGGTCACCCACTCGGAGTAGGTGGCGACAGGTGACGAATGCCTCACCAGTACGCGCAAGCCGCACGAGTACCTCGGGATTCGGCCGGATCGCCTTGGAATCCGCTGTGATTCGGCCATGAATACGCCCTGAACGAGCGCCTCCGCACCCACCACCACGTCGCCGGACGACTTCGGAGAGTAGTTGTGGCACGCCGATGCACGCAGCATCACTCACAAAGGGTTATGGTGGAAACCCCCCCTCGGGCCGGTCCGTCTCCCCCCCACGGACCGGCCCGTTTTTCTTTCCCCTGTATGCGCCCCGTCGCGCGCCCTCGGCACGGCCCGTTCGATCGCCCGCCCATACGGCCGGGACGGGCCCGTTTCCTCTCCCTCGTGCGCCCCCGTCGCGCGCCTCCCCCGCGCGGCCGGCGGACGTGCCTCTCCATGTGCCCGTCCCGCGGTTCTTCGTACGGCGCGGAGGGGTCGCGCGGCCCGCCGTCGAGCCGTCCCCGGCGCCCCCGCCCCGGACGACGGTCCCTCGTACAGCCACCCGGAACCCGGGCGGCAAGCCGCCGTTTCCACCTGCGAAACCGGGGCCGGTTCCCAATCCTCTTGGCAGGAGCCCTTCGTGCTCCGGGGGTAGGCTTCCCCTCCGGGGACCGCCATCCGACGGGGACCGCCATCTGACGGGGATCGCGCACGCCCGCACCTGATCTGATCCGCACGGAGGGGCTGACAATCACGTGAACCTGCGCGACAAGCTGCGTGGCCTGCTGGTCAGGCTGTACGCACGCCGGGTGGAAGGCCACCTGGACCACGCTCAGGTGCCCAAGCACATCGGCGTCATCATGGACGGCAACCGGCGCTGGGCGAAGGCGGCGGGCTCGACCACCGCGCAGGGCCACCGGGCCGGGGCCGACAAGATCGAAGAGTTCCTCGGCTGGTGCGCCGAGACGGACGTCGAGGTCGTCACGCTCTGGCTGCTGTCGACGGACAACTTCGACAGACCGCGCGAGGAACTCGTCCCGCTCCTCGGCATCATCGAGGACGTCGTCCGCTCCCTCGCCTCCGACGGCCGCTGGCGCGTGCACCATGTGGGCGCGCGCGACCTGCTTCCCTCGCCGATGCAGAACGCCCTCAAGGAGGCCGAGGAGTCCACCGCGCACAACGACGGGATACTCGTCAACGTCGCCATCGGCTACGGCGGCCGCCAGGAGATCGCCGAGGCCGTGCGCTCCATGATCCTCGACGCCCGGGACAAGGGCACCTCGATGGAGGACCTCGCCGAGTCCGTCGACGTCGACATGATCGGCAAGCACCTCTACACCAGCGATCAGCCCGACCCCGACCTGGTGATCCGTACGAGCGGCGAGCAGCGTCTGTCCGGTTTCATGCTCTGGCAGACCGCCCACTCGGAGTACTACTTCTGCGAGGTCTACTGGCCGGCCTTCCGCAAGGTCGACTTCCTGCGCGCCCTGCGCGACTACGCCGCCCGGCACCGGCGCTACGGCGGCTGACACTCCTCGCCACGGGCCGCCGGGCACTCCTCGCCACGGCGGTAGGGCACTGCTTGTCACGGCGGCCCGGCGCCCACGCACCCCGGGACGCGTTCCACCCGTTCGGTGACAGACGTCACGAGGAGTCAACGGCGCCCCCTGGTGCGCCGTGGCATGGCGGCGCTTGTTCGAGGGCATAAGGGAAGCAGGTCGGCACCCGAATCACGGGTGTCGTATCTCAGCGGACGGCAGGGGCCGTCCGCCCGGGAGGCCCTTTGCACCAGCCCGACCGTGTGGCCACCGCACGGAGGAAGCGGCTCAGGGCCGGTTCTCGGCCCGTGCATCGCGGCCGGCAACCGGTCCAGTTCCTTCTCGTCGCTCCCCGACCTCATCCGAGGGGGTACGTCCTTCCGTGGTGACCAGCACAGAGCGCCGCAAGCCAGACCGGCGCACCTTCGTTCTCGACACCAGCGTTCTGCTGGCCGACCCGAACGCCATGAGCCGCTTCGACGAGCACGAGGTCGTGCTCCCGATCGTCGTGGTCACGGAGCTGGAGGCCAAGCGGCACCATCCCGAACTCGGCTACTTCGCCCGCCAGGCCCTACGCCTGTTGGACGACTGCCGTGTGCGGTACGGCCGCCTCGACGCCCCCATCCCGATCGGTGACCTCGGCGGGACCCTCCGGGTCGAGCTCAACCACTCGGACCCCAGCGTGCTGCCCACCGGCTACCGCCTGGGGGACAACGACTCCCGCATCCTCGCGGTCGCCCGCAACCTGCAGGCCGAGGGGTTCGACGTCACCGTCGTGTCCAAGGACCTCCCACTCAGGATCAAGGCGTCGTCCGTCGGCCTCCTCGCCGAGGAGTACCAGGCGGAGCTGGCCGTCACGGACTCCTCCGGCTGGACCGGAATGTCCGAGCTGGCCCTGCCAGGGGAGCAGGTGGACATCCTCTTCGAGGAAGGACACCTGCACGTCCCCGAGGCCGTCGACCTCCCCGTGCACACCGGCCTGAGGATCCGGTCGGAGCGGGGCAAGGCGCTGGGGCGGGTGACCCCCGAGGGCCAGGTCCGCCTGGTGCGCGGGGACCGGGAGGCGTTCGGTATCAAGGGCCGCAGCGCGGAGCAGCGGATCGCCCTCGATCTGCTCCTCGACCCGGACGTCGGGATCGTGTCGATGGGCGGCCGGGCCGGCACCGGCAAGTCGGCGCTGGCGTTGTGCGCGGGCCTGGAGGCGGTGCTGGAGCGCAGGCAACACCAGAAGGTGATGGTCTTCCGGCCGCTGTACGCGGTGGGCGGGCAGGAACTCGGTTATCTGCCGGGCACCGAGGCCGAGAAGATGAGCCCCTGGGCGCAGGCGGTCTTCGACACGCTGTCCGCGGTCACCAGCCGTGAGGTCATCGAAGAGGTCACCGCCCGCGGAATGCTGGAGGTCCTCCCGCTCACCCACATCCGGGGCCGCTCGCTCCACGACGCGTTCGTCATCGTCGACGAGGCCCAGTCACTCGAACGGAACGTCCTGTTGACCGTTCTGTCCCGGATCGGCGCCAACTCGCGGGTCGTTCTGACCCACGACGTGGCCCAGCGGGACAACCTGCGGGTCGGCCGGTACGACGGAGTCGTCGCCGTCGTGGAGAAACTGAAGGGTCATCCGCTCTTCGCGCACGTCACGCTCACCCGGTCCGAAAGGTCCAGGATTGCTGCACTTGTGACGGAGATGCTCGAAGACGGAGCGATCTGAACCGAGCGTCCGATGTGAGCTGGTTACCCGTCAGTTGGCGCCGTCCGGCAAAGGCGAAGAGCCTAGCCGGGCGGCGCCTTCGTGTGGAACGGTTTCCAGGAATCCCCGGGGCGAACGGGATGTGAGCTTTCACACGCAACTCGGAATTGCCACCCGGCGTCGGGTTGCGGCAGAGTCTCACTCCTGTCAGGCCCCGCATACGGCACAGTGCTACCCCCAGCGGTAGTGCACAACCGAAGTACCAGAACTGCATAGAGCCGTCGTATGCCGCCCGCGCACCACGCAGCACTCCCGCGACGGGAGTTGCCCACCGGGCCCGTGCCTCCCGTGACCCTGCAGTGGGGAGGCCAGCGTCAAGGGCACGATTGCGTCCGCCAGGGTCACCGAAGCGGGCGATGCTGGAAGGAAACCGTGTGAGCCGGATTTCGGTCCGGGGATTCGCAGTGGCTTCGGCCACGGCGGTCACCGCTGTCGGAAGCGTCGTCGGAGTTGCCTCGGGCAGCACTGCCCAGAACAACAACGACGCCGAGGCGACGGCAAGCGACTCGACGCTTCTCCTCGCGGACATCCCCGCCGGACAGCAGGCCCAGGTACAGACCGCGTCCCTGACGCAGCAGGCCGACGTCCAGGCCATCGCCGCGGACGCGAGCGCCAAGAAGGACGCCGAGGCGGCGGCCCGCAAGCAGGCGGCTGCCGACGCGATCGCCAAGCAGAAGGCCGCCAAGCAGGCCGAGGCGGAAGCCAAGGCCCGCAAGGAAGCCCAGGAGAAGGCCAGCCGCGACGCCGCGCGCGAAAAGCTCGCCTCCACTTCCGCCGGCGCCGGCACTTCCAGCTTCCCCGTCCAGAGCTCGTACACCGTCGCTCAGGTACAGGCGATGGCACGCCAGATCGTGCCGGCCGGCCAGTTCCAGTGCTTCAGCAACATCGTGAACCACGAGTCCAGCTGGAACTACCGAGCGGTCAACGCCGGCTCAGGTGCCTACGGCCTCGTCCAGGCCCTGCCCGGCTCCAAGATGTCGTCGGCCGGCGCCGACTGGCAGACCAACCCCGCCACGCAGATCAAGTGGGGCCTCAACTACATGAACGGCCGCTACGGCAGCCCCTGCGGCGCCTGGTCGTTCTGGTCGGCCAACCACTGGTACTGAGCGGGACTCCGCGCACGCGCGGTCTGTCAACCTCACGATGCCCCTCACCGTCTAACGGTGAGGGGCATCGGTTGTTCACGCTCGTCGGCCCCCGCCATGTACCGTCGGAACGGACGACTTCCAGGGGGGAGTGGTGAGCAGCACCCGGGGACACGGGGGAAGAGGACGGATCATGTCGCAAGTGCCAGGGTGGCTCGGGCGGGTCGGAGCCGGCCTTACCCAGATGGGTGAGCGGCTCGACGAACGCCGCGCCGAGGTCGAGAAGGAACACGACCAGTCCGAGCCGCCCTCGGCGGTGGACCATGTCCCGCCACCCCCGGCGTACGCCCCCGCGGTACGGGCGCGCCCACATCCCGTCGAGGCGGTGCCGTGGGGCGTACGGGTGGCGGCCGAGGCGGGCTGGCGGCTGCTGATCCTCGCGGGCACGGTCTGGATGCTGATGCGGGTCATCAGCGCCGTGAAGCTGGTGGTGCTGGCGTTCGTGGCCGCGCTGCTCATCACGGCGCTGCTGCAGCCCGCCGTGGCGCGGCTGACCCGCCACGGAGTGCCACGAGGGCTGGCGACGGCGCTGACCGCGGTGTTCGGCTTCGTCATCATGGGCCTGATCGGGTGGTTCGTGACGTGGCAGGTGATGGAGAACATCGACTCGCTGTCCAGCCAGATCCAGAACGGCATCGATGAGCTGCGCAAGTGGCTGCTGAACAGCCCCTTCCATGTCACCGACAAGCAGATCAACGAGATCGCGAAGAACCTGCGGAACGCGGTCGGCGCGAACACCGACCAGATCACGTCGGCGGGTCTGGAAGGCGTGACGGTCATCGTGGAGGCCCTGACGGCCATCCTCCTGACGATGTTCTCCACCCTGTTCCTGATGTACGACGGCCGGCGCATCTGGGAGTGGACGCTCAAGCTGGTGCCGGCGGCGGCGCGAGCGGGCGTGGCCGGCGCGGGCCCGCGGGCGTGGCGCACGCTGACGGCCTACGTCCGTGGCACGGTGCTCGTGGCGCTGATCGACGCGGTTTTCATCGGTCTGGGGATCTACTTCCTGGACGTCCCGATGGCCGTGCCGCTCGCCGTCTTCATCTTCCTCTTCTCCTTCATCCCCCTGGTGGGCGCGGTCGCGTCGGGCGCGCTGGCCGTGGTGGTGGCGCTGGTCACGCAGGGCGTCTTCACCGCCGTCATGACCCTGGTCGTGGTGCTCGCCGTCCAGCAGATCGAGGGGCACGTCCTCCAGCCGTTCATCCTGGGCCGGGCCGTGCGGGTGCATCCGCTCGCGGTGGTCCTGTCGGTGGCGGCCGGAGGGATGGTCGCGGGCATAGGCGGCGCGGTGGTGGCGGTGCCGCTGGTGGCGGTGGCGAACACCGTGGTGAGCTACCTGCGCTCGTACTCGCTCGAAGCGGCAGTGGACGGGACGCCACAGCCCACGGCTCCGCAGACGCCACAGCCCGAAGCCCCGCAGCCTGCGGCTTCGCCGTCGTCCGACACGCCGGCGTAGGGACTCCGGCCCGGAACAGCACCGGCCCCCGCCCACCGCGAGGTGGACGGGGGCCGCTTTCGTCTCCGGTGCCACGTGGTGCCGCGTCCGGGGCGCTGGGGAAAGCACCGGACCCCGCCCACCGTGAGGTGGACGGGGTCCAGGTCGAGGCGGTCGCGGATTACTCCGCGAGGACCGCCTCCGCGTCCAGCGTCACGCCGACCGCCTGGATCACCGAAGCGATCTTGAAGGCCTCCTGGACGGTCTCACGGGACATGCCGGCCTTCACCAGCACCTGCTCGTGCGAGTCCAGGCACATTCCGCAGCCGTTGATCGCGGACACCGCGAACGACCACAGCTCGAAGTCGACCTTCTCCACGCCCGGGTTGCCGATGACGTTCATCCGCAGCCCCGCGCGCAGGGTGCCGTACTCGTGGTCCGAGAGCAGGTGGCGCGTGCGGTAGAAGACGTTGTTCATCGCCATGATGGCGGCCGCGGACTTCGCCGCGGTGTACGCCTCCGGCGTGAGGTTCGCCTTCGCCTCGGGCTCCAGCTCGCGCAGCACGATCGGCGAGCGCGACGCGATCGCCGTGGCCAGCACCGTGCCCCACAGCTGCTGCGCCGGGAGGTCGGAGTTGCCGATGACCGAGCCCAGGTTGAGCTTCAGGTCCTTGGCGTAGTCCGGAACGGCGGCCTTGAGGGAGTCGAGGGACATGACTCACTCACCGGCCAGGAGCGCGACCGGGTCGAGGGTCTCGTCGCCCTTGCTCCAGTTGCACGGGCACAGCTCGTCGGTCTGCAGGGCGTCCAGGACCCGCAGGACCTCCTTGGGGTTACGGCCGACGGAGCCGGCGGTCACCATGGTGAACTGGATCTCGTTGTTCTGGTCCACGATGAAGACCGCACGCTGCGCGAAGCCGTCCTCGCCCTCGATGCCCAGGGCGCGCATCAGCTCGTGCTTCGAGTCCGCCAGCATCGGGAAGGGCAGGTCGCGCAGGTCCGCGTGGTCCTTGCGCCAGGCGTGGTGCACGAACTCGGAGTCGCCGGAGAAGCCGAGGACCTGGGCGTCACGGTCGGCGAACTCGTCGTTCAGCTTGCCGAAGGCCGCGATCTCGGTCGGGCACACGAAGGTGAAGTCCTTGGGCCAGGCGAAGACGATCTTCCACTTGCCCTCGTAGGTCTTGTGGTTGATCTGCTCGAACTCCTTGCCCTTCTCCAGCGAGACGCAGGCGGTCAGGTCGAACTCGGGGAACTTGTCACCGACAGTGAGCACGTGCTCTCCTTGCAGCGAAGAAACACCTCAGTCACAAGGTGTTTCTCATGGGTTGGACAACAACGATCCTGACACAGGGGCATTGATTCGGGAAATAGCTACACTCGGTCGTGTTGATCGGTAGCGTCTATCAGTGACTATGAGTAAGGGAGTGCCGTGATGGCCGGGACCAGAACCAGCGGGCGCCGTCAGCCCAGTCTCGCCCAGTTGCGTGCCTTCTCCGCCGTCGCCGAGCACCTCCACTTCCGGGATGCCGCCGCGGCCATCGGTATGAGCCAGCCCGCGCTCTCGGGTGCCGTCTCCGCCCTGGAGGAGGCCCTCGGCGTCACTCTCCTCGAGCGCACCACCCGCAAGGTGCTCCTCTCGTCGGCCGGGGAGCGCCTCGCCGTCCGGGCCAAGGCGGTGCTGGACGAGGTCGGCGCGCTCATGGAGGAGGCCGAAGCCGTCCGGGCTCCCTTCACCGGGGCGCTGCGGCTCGGCGTGATCCCGACCGTCGCACCGTACCTCCTGCCCACCGTTCTCAGGCTCGTCCACGACCGCTACCCGCAGCTCGACCTCCAGGTCCACGAGGAACAGACCTCCAGCCTGCTCGACGGTCTCACCAGCGGCCGCCTCGACCTGCTGCTGCTCGCCGTGCCCCTCGGTGTGCCCGGCGTCGTCGAACTCCCCCTCTTCGATGAGGACTTCGTACTGGTCACCCCGCCCGAACACCGGCTCGGTGGACAGGAGGGCATACCCCGGGAAGTCCTGCGCGAGCTGAACCTGCTGCTCCTCGACGAGGGGCACTGCCTGCGCGACCAGGCCCTCGACATCTGCCGGGAGGCCGGCCGGCGGGATGCGCCGGTGACGACGACCGCCGCCGGACTGTCCACCCTCGTCCAGCTCGTCGCCGGCGGACTCGGCGTCACGCTGCTTCCGCGCACCGCGCTGAAAGTGGAGACCGCCCGCAGCGACCAGCTACTCACCGGCTCCTTCCAGGCCCCGGCCCCGACCCGGCGCATCGCCCTCGCCATGCGCGCGGGCGCCGCGCGGGCGGCGGAGTACGAGGAACTGGCCGAGGCGCTCCGCGATGCGCTGCGGCCGCTGCCGGTACGGGTGTTGGGGCCCGAGGGCTGAAGAGGCGCGGGCACCTCCCCGTCCCAGGGAAGGTGCCCGCACGTTCGGCCGCCCGCTACTCCGTGCGCAGCCCCTCCGGCCGCATCAGCCGCAGCAGCGGCGGCAGGCTGCACAGCGTCACCAGCAGCACGACCCCCGCGCCGATGCCGACCATGCTCAGCACGCTCGGCCAGTGGACGCTCACCGTCTCGGCCGTCATCTTCAGCAGCACCGCGCCCAGCGTCAGCCCCACGGCCGAGGCCAGCAGCAGGCCCAGCGCTATCGGTATGGCCGTCTGCCACAGCACCGACAGACTCAGGGTGCGCCGCCGGGTGCCGAAGGCGACCAGCGCGGACAGCAGCTTCTTGCGCTCGCGTAGCTGCTCCAGTTGCGACACCAGCAGGCTCGCGCCGATCAGCAGCAGCACACAGGTGACGCCGATGAGCAGGCCGATGCGGATCTTGATGAACTTCGTGGACTGCTCGGTGGATGCCCAGACCGTCGTGTTCGAGAACAGGTCCGCGGCCACCGCCGTGTTGCGCACGTGCTCCTTGACGTACGGCACGGATTCGTCGAGGGAGAGGTAGATCTCTCCGCTGAGCGCCCCGGAGGCCTGGGCCGGCAGTGCGCTCGGTGTCATCAGGAAGCCGTCGCGCTCCATGCCGTTGGGGTCCTTGATGACACGGGCGTGCTTCAGGTCCTGCGGCACCGTCCACTTCACGTCGAGGGCGGTGCCCGAGACTTCGGAGGTGCCCAGGTGCAGCGTCCGGCCGGGCTTCGCCAACGCCTTGGTGTCGCCGCCGTCGTCCCGGCTGTTGCGCAGGGCGAAGACGTCACCGTCGTGGCAGGAGGGCAGGTCCGCCGTCTCGCGCAGCGCCGCGCAGTCGCCGACGCCGACCTGGACCATGCGCTGGGGTCCGTCGGCGGAGCGCCAACTGATGTCGCCCATGCTGCCGATACCGAGCGCCGTGGCCTTCCGTACGCCCTTGAGGGCGGCGAACTTCTCGGTGACCGGGGCGAGCGGGGTCCCGGGCGTTGTAGTCACCTGCATCTGCGCCCGGTCGAGGTCCTTCCCGGTGTCCGAGGTGTAGTCGCCCTCGATGCCCGCGAAGAGCATCTGCAGGGCGATCGCCCCGGCCACCGCGACGGCGATGCCGTTCACCTGGCGGGTTGCCATTCCGCTGCTCACCTGCAGCCGCCGTACGGCCAGTTGCCAAGCCACCCCGCCCCCGCCGAGGCGCCCGACGACCGCCTCCACGACCCAGGGCAGCAGTGCGGTCACGCCGGCCAGCAGGAGCAGGATGCCACCGATCACCAGGAGCTGGTTGAAGTTCCCCTGGTCGCGGCCCTGGCCGAACATCGGGTAGAGCATGGCCAGTCCGGCCAGCGGCAGCAGCAGCCGCCACCACAGGCGGCGCCGCGCGGGCTTGGCCGTGCGGACCACGCCGAGCGGCTCGATGACCACCCCGCGCATCGCGAGCAGGGTGACCAGCACGGCCGCCGCCGGGACGGCGACCACGACCAGCGCCGCCAGCGCGGGCGTGGGGTTGAGGTCGCCGGGGAACACGCTGATGTCCTGGATCTCGACCAAGCCGGCGGCCTCACGGCCGATCAGGAAGAAGACCGCGCCGAAGACCAGTCCGAGCAGCGAGCCCGACAGCGCCTCGCCCGCCGCGATCCGGCGGGTCATCCGGCTGTCGGAGCCGACCAGGCGCAGTGCGGCCAGCCTGCGGTCACGCCGCTCTCCGCCGAACCGCACGGCCGCGGCGATGAACACCGCCACCGGCGTCAGCAGCACCACGAAGGCGACCAGCACCAGCAGGATCAGTACCGGGTCCAATTTCGTGGACGTCTGGTCCGTGGATCCGAACGCGTCGAGCCGGGCCACCTCCCAGTTCTTGCCGAGGCGCTGCTCCAGGTCATCCGCGCCGGCGTAGTAGGCGAGTTCCTGGGAGCCGATGAGTCCGCTCTCGCCGATCGTCCCCACCACCCGGTACGGAAGCCGCTCGCGCAGCACCTTTCCGTCGCCGGAGTCGAGCAGTTCCTTCAGTGCGGGGGAGACGACCATGTCGCCGGCGGCCGGGTACTTCGTCAGGCCGGGCGCGAGCGTGGCCCGCGGCCCGTCGGGCTGCACCAGCCGGCCGCGGACGTTCTTGTTGTCGTAGGTCGTGTCGAGCTTGGCGATCACCAGGGTGTTGTCGGCCTTCGGCCGCTCGGGGTTGTCGTAGTGGACCGGGTAGTCCGCGCGGGCATTGCCCCGCTGCTCCCGTGCCGTCAGCGCGCTCGGGATCGCGGTCGTCAGCAGCAGCAGTGCCACGCCGAGCCCCACGCCGACGGCCGTCAGCAGCACCCGGATCCAGCCCTCGCGTCCGCCGGTGAAAGCGAACTTGGCCCCCATGCGCAGATCGCGGGACCACTGGCGCACGCTCATACGGCGCGCTCCATGTCCCGGGACTTCCCGTCGCGCACGACGATCTCGCGGTCGGAGTAGGCGGCCACCCGCGTCTCGTGGGTGACGAGCACGACGGCGGCGTTGGTGGAGCGGGCGGCATCCGTCAGCAGCTCCATCACGCGTTCGCCGTTGAGGGAGTCGAGCGCGCCGGTCGGCTCGTCGGCGAACACCACGCGCGGGCTCGTGACCAGCGAGCGGGCGACGGCGACCCGCTGGCCCTGACCGCCGGACACCTCACCCGGCCGCTTCCGGCCCAGGTCGTCGACCTCCAGCCGCTGCATCCAGGAGAGCGCGGTGCGCTCGGCCGCCTTGCGCGGGGTGCCGTTCAGGCGCAGCGGCAGGGCCACGTTCTCCACACAGGTCAGCTCGGGCACGAGCTGACCGAACTGGAAGACGAACCCGAACTCCGAACGCCTGAGCGCGCTGCGCTGGGCGTCGGACATGGCGGACAGCTCACGGCCGTCGTAGGTGATCGTGCCCGAGTCGGGGGTGACGATCCCGGCGAGGCAGTGCAGCAGCGTGGACTTGCCGGAGCCGGAGGGGCCCATGACGGCGACGACCTCGCCGGGATGTATGGAGAACTCGGCGCCGTCCAGCGCGGCGGTCGGGCCGTAGGCCTTGCGCAGGTTCTCGGCCGCCAACAGGAAGCCAGGGGGAGGAGTCACCGGGTTACCGCCTCACGGAGCTTGTCGAGGCGCGCGGCGGTGAGCTCCAGCCACCGCAGGTCGGCCTCCAGATGGAACAGGGCGTGGTCACAGATGAGCTGGTCCGCCAGGTCGCCCCGGCGCTTGCGGTCGGTCAGGATCCGCATGGTGCGCAGGTGTTCGGAGCGCTGGGTGTCGAGGATGTCGGCGGCGTCGCGGTGGGTGAGCAGGGCCAGGACGACCTTGGTGTAGAGGGTCGACTGGAGGTACAGCTCAGGCTTCTCAGGGGTGGTCAGCCACTGTTCGACATCCGTGACGCCGGCCTCGGTGATGGCGTACCGCTTGCGTTCGGGGCCGCCGCCCGCCTCGATCCCGTCGACCTCGACGAGGCCGTTCTTCAGCAGGCGGGACATCGTCGAGTAGACCTGGCCGTAGTGCAGAGGCCGGTCGTGACCGAACTTCTCGTCGAAGGCGCGCTTCAGGTCGTAACCGTGGCGCGGCCCGGACTCCAGGAGACCCAGGAGGGTGTGACCGATGGACATGGGAACACTGTACACACAGCGTATACATCGTGCGTATACACGGGGTGTATACGTCGCGCCGAAGGCCACGTTTCCAGCACGGCTGGCAACCTTCCGCGCCTCCCGCTCGTCGTTCGGGTAGGGCGGGTGCTGATTGTCACGTCCATAAAAGGCGGGATCGGCGGCCCTTTGTCATAGCGCGCGGTGTTAGTTTTCTGAGCTGGCCTGGGCCACGTACCTGTGTGAAAGACGAGAGTGGAGCGGAGCGGAGCGACTGATGGGACGAGCGGACGAGAGACGAGCGCGACAGCGCGGTGGCCGCCGCGCGGCGCCCAAGGGCTCGCCCAAGCGCGGCATACGCAGGTTCTTCACCTGGAAGACGATCCTTGGCTCACTGTTCGGCTTCATATTGCTCGGCATGGGCGCGTTCGTCGTGATGTACATGCTGATCGACATCCCGGAGGGCAACGCCGCCGCCCAGCAGCAGAGCAACATCTACAGGTACAGCGACGGCTCGGTACTCGCGCGCACCGGTGACGTCAATCGCGAGAACGTCGACCTCGCCGAAGTCCCCAAGGGCGTCCAGCGCACCTTCGTCGCCGCCGAGAACAAGAGTTTCTACTCGGACTCCGGTGTCGACCTGAAGGGCACGGCCCGCGGTCTGCTCAACACCCTCTCCGGCAAGGGCGCGCAGGGCGGTTCGACGATCACCCAGCAATACGTCAAGAACTACTACCTGACCCAGGACCAGACCGTCTCGCGCAAGCTGAAGGAACTGGTCATCTCGCTGAAGCTGGACCGCCAGAAGTCCAAGGACTACATCCTCGCGGGCTACATCAACACCAGCTACTACGGCCGGGGCGCCTTCGGCATCCAGGCCGCCGCGCAGGCGTACTACCACAAGGACGCCAAGGACCTCAAGGTCGAGGAGGGCGCGTACCTGGCGGCGCTGCTCCAGGCGCCGAGCCAGTACGACTGGGCGGTCGCCAGCGACACGGGCAAGAGGCTCGTTCGGGAGCGCTGGAACTACGTCCTGAACAACATGGTCGGCCAGCACTGGCTGGACGCGGGCGAGCGCCAGTCCATGAAGTTCCCGGTGCCGAAGGCGCCCAAGCCCGCGCCCGGCATCAAGAAGGGGCAGACCGGCTACCTGGTGGAGCAGGCCAAGACGGAGCTGATGAAGCAACTCGTCGCCCAGGGCACCGCCTCCACCCTCAGTGACGCCAAGGCGATGGTCGACGCGGGCGGCTGGACCGTCACGGTGAACATCGACAAGAAGAAGCAGGCCCAACTGGAGCGGGCCGTCAAGGACACGCTGACCAGCAAGCTGGACCCGAAGAAGCGTCCCGTCGACGGCGATGTCCAGCCGGGTGCCGTGTCGGTCGACCCGAAGACCGGCCGGGTCCTCGCCATGTACGGCGGCGCGGACTACTTCAAGCACTACACGAACAACGCGACCCGCCGCGACTACCAGCCCGCGTCCACCTTCAAGCCGCTGATCCTCGCGGCCGCCCTGGAGGAGAAGGCCAAGACGCAGGACGGCCGGGAGATCAACGCGAACACCATCTACGACGGCAGGAACCGCCGCCCGGTCCAGGGCAGCTCGATCGGCTTCGCCCCGCCGAACGAGGACGACGTGAACTACGGCGACATCACCGTCCAGACGGCGATGAACAAGTCCGTGAACTCGGTCTTCGCACAGATGGGCGTCGACGTCGGCATGGACGAGGTGCTGAAGGTCGCCGGCTCGCTCGGCATGGACACCAAGGACCTGCCGGCCGTGCCCGCGCAGACCCTCGGCTCCATGGGCGCGAGCCCGCTGGAGATGGCCGGCGCCTACGCGACCCTCGACAACCACGGCAAGAAGGTCACCCCGGCGCTCGTCAAGTCGGCCGAGCACAAGGACCGCGAGGTCACGTTCCCGGATCCGATCGGCGACCAGGTCATCAGCCGTGAGGCCGCCGACACGGTCACCTCGGTGCTCACCGGCGTGGTCGACGACGGTACGGCCCGGGTGTCGGTGCGCGACAATCCGGCGCGCGACGGCCAGCAGGTCGCCGGCAAGACGGGTACGTCCGACAGCAACAAGTCCGCCTGGTTCACGGGCTACACGCCGAACCTCGTCACCTCGGTCGGCCTGTTCGGTGAGAACGCGAAGCCGCCGCACAACCAGGTCACCCTGACCGGTGCCACGGGCCTCATCCCGGGCAAGGGCCGCATCAACGGCGGCGGCTACCCGGCACAGATCTGGGCCGCGTACACCTTCGGCGCGATGGGCGAGGTCAGCAAGTTCGACCTGGACACCACACAGGGCGCGGCGGTCCGGCCGACTCAGGCGCCGACGACGCCGTCGACGAAGCCGACCACCACGCCGTCGACGACGCCGACCACGCAGGAGCCGACGTCCGAGCCGCCGACGACCCCGCCCGCGACGACGCCGACCACGCAGGAGCCGACGTCCGAGCCGCCGACGACGGACGAGCCGACGAGCCCGGAGCCCCCGCCGACGACGACGGACGACCCGCTCGACCCGATCAACCCGAACAAAACCAACAAACCGAACAGCAAGGAGTGACGAAGGGCGCCCGGTGGACCAGCCACCGGGCGCCCTTCGCGGCATGTGCCTCAGCCGCCGTTGACGTTGTTGGCGATACGGTCGCCGATCTTCTTGTCGACGTTGCGCCAGTACTGCAGCGCGCGGTCGAGGACAGGGCGGGTGACGCCGTTCTTCAGGTGGCCGGTGACGTTCGAGACCAGCCGGTCGCGGGCCGCGTCGTCCAGTACCTGGCGGACCATGGTGCCCGCCTGACCGAAGTCGTCGTCCTCGCGGTGCAGCGCGGAGGCCTCGCGGACCATCTCACCGGCCGTCTGCCAGCCAGCGATGTCGCCGAACCGGTCGGTGTCCGCGGCCGGGCCGCCGTACGAGTTGGGTGCGTACGGGGCGCCGGTGCGCGTGGGCTCGTAGCGCATCGGGCCGTCCTTGGCGTACGAGTACACCTGCGAGCGCGGCCGGTTGGGCGGTAGCTGCGCATAGTTCGGACCGATGCGGTAGCGGTGCGTGTCCGGGTACGAGAAGAGCCGGCCGAGCAGCATCTTGTCCGGGGACGGGCCGATGCCCGGCACCATGTTGGACGGTTCGAACGCGGCCTGCTCGATGTGGACGAAGTAGTCCTCGGGGTTCTTGTTCAGGGTCATCCGGCCGACCTCGATCAGCGGGTAGTCGCCGTGCGGCCACACCTTGGTCAGGTCGAACGGGTTGAAGCGGTAGTCCGGTGCGTCGTCGAACGGCATCACCTGTACATGGACCGTCCAGGACGGGTGTTCGCCGCGCTCGATCGCGTAGAACAGGTCGCGGCGGTGGACGTCGGGGTCCTCACCCGCCAGATGGTCCGCCTCCTCCTGGGTGAGGAAGTCGATGCCCTGGTCGGTCTTGATGTGGTACTTGATCCAGAACTTCTCGCCGCCTGCGTTGACCCACATGTAGGTGTGAGAGGAGTACCCGTTCATGTTTCGGTACGTCTTCGGGATGCCGCGGTCCCCCATGAGCCACGTCACCATGTGCGCGGACTCGGGGGAGAGGGTCCAGAAGTCCCACTGCATGTTGTTGTCGCGCAGCGCGTTGTCGGGGCGGCGCTTCTGGGAGCGGATGAAGTCCTGGAACTTCTGCGGATCACGGACGAAGAAGATCGGCGTGTTGTTGCCGACCATGTCGTAGTTCCCGTACTCCGTGTAGAACTTCAGCGCGAAACCACGTGGGTCGCGCCAGGTGTCGGGGGTGCCGAGCTCGCCCGCCACGGTCGAGAAGCGCGCCAGCATCTCCGTGCGCTTCCCGGGCTGGAACAGGTCTGCCTTGGTGAACTGGCTGACGTCATTGGTTACTTCGAAGATCCCGTACGCGCCACTGCCCTTGGCGTGCACCACCCGCTCGGGGACCCGTTCCCGGTTGAACTGGGCCATCTTCTCGATCAGGTAGTGGTCCTGGAGCAGGATGGGGCCGTCGGAACCCACGGTCAGCGAGTGCTCGTCGCTCTCGACCGGGATCCCGGCGTTGTTGGTCGTGTACGGAAGCTGCTGGGGTGCCTGGGTCACGAGCGTCCTCCCGTCAAGATTGAGAGAGCCGGTCAGGTCGCTTCGCTCACGCCAGCAGTCAACTCCGCCACCGGGATATCGGCAACTTTTGGACGCGGTCCAAATCCGGTCCTCCTTCGGACTCGGTGGGAGGGCCGCCCCGGGTCGGCCCTCAGCCCCGGTTCAGCTCGAACCAGACCACCTTCCCGGTGCTCAGCCGGGTCGCACCCCAGCGCCGGGCCAGCCGGTTCACCAGGTAGAGCCCGCGCCCGCCCTCGTCCGTGGCCCGCGCCTGCCTCAGGCGCGGCAACTGCGGCACATCGTCACCGACCTCGCAGCGCAGCACGTCGGTGCGCAGCAGCCGCAGCGTGACCGGTCGTGACGTATAGCGCACGGCATTGGTCACCACCTCGCTGACCAGCAGCTCCACCGAGTCCGTCAGCTCCTCCAGGCCCCAGCGGGCGAGTGCCCTGCGGGCCAGGCGCCGGGCCCGGCTCGGGGCCGCGTCCTCGGGCTCCAGGAACCAGTACGCGACGTCGCTCGGCGCGATCCCGTCGAAGCGGGCGGCGAGCAGCGCGATGTCGTCGTCGCGGTCGCCGGGCCCGAGCATGTCGAGCACCTCGTCGCACAGCGCCTCCAGCGGCGGCGGGTGGTCGGTGCCGGTGAGCTGGGCGGTCGCGGCGAGTTTCTCCCGTAGCTGCTCTATCCCGGTCCACACGTCCCTGAGGCGCGACTCGACGAGTCCGTCGGTGTACAGCAGCAGGGTCGCCCCGGCCGGCGCGTCCAGCTCCACCGCCTCGAAGTCCACCCCGCCCACACCGATGGGGGCGCCGGCCGGTACCCGCAACACCTCGGCCTCGCCGCCCAGATACAGCAGGACCGGCGGGGGATGCCCGGCGTTGGCGATGGTGATCCGGTGCGATACCGGGTCGTACACCGCGTACAGACAGGTGGCCATGCGGTCGGTGCCGAGCCGCTGGGCCTGCTCGTCGAGGTGGTGCAGTACCTCCTGCGGCGGAAGGTCGAGACCGGCGAGCGTCTGGGCCGTCGTCCGTAGCTGCCCCATGATCGCGGCGGAGGTCATGGAGTGCCCCATGACGTCGCCCACCACCAGCGCCACCCGGCTGCCCGGCAGCGGAATGGCGTCGTACCAGTCACCGCCGACCCGGGCGGTCTCGGCGGCCGGAAGGTAGCGGGAGGCCAGCCGTACTCCCGTTGGGTTCGGCAGGGTCTCCGGCAGCATCGTCCGCTGCAACTCGTCCGCGATGTACGCCTCACGGCCGTACAGCACCGCCTTGTCGATACCGAGGGCGCTGTGCGTGGCGAGCTGCGCGGCGACCAGCAGGTCGTCCGCGTCGAAGGCCATGCGCTCCCGGTGGCGCAGGAACAGCGCGGCGCCGATGACCCGGCGGCGGCCGCGCAACGGCGCGAGGATCGCACGCTGGCCCGTGGGAACCGCGAGGTCGTCGCCGAGCAGTTCGGGCAGCGCGGCACTGGCCGCGGGAGCGTCCGCGAAGACGGGCCGCACCCCGCGCAGCACCTCGGCGAGCGCACCGCCGGGCCGCACCTCGCACAGTTCGTTGCTGCGCGCCGCCAGGCCCGAGGTCTCCGGCACCGGCACCGGCAGGATCCCGTCCTCCAGGTCCCGGTCCTGCGGTATGCGGTCGGTGCGCCGCAGCCGCAGCACCAGGGGCCCGGTGGGTCGCTCGTCGCCCACGGGCAGCGGGTCGCGCAGATAGACGAGGATCGCGTCCGAGAAGGTCGGTACGGTCGCCCGGCACAGGCCCATCACGATCTCGTCGAGGTCTATACCGCGGGCGATCCGCCGGGTCGCGGCGCCCACGAAGCGCAGCCGGTCCCCGTCGCGCCGCATGGGCATGGGGCCGTTCGGCGGCGCCTGGCCGGTACGCCGGTCCGTTCCGCCGGGCGGGGCGGCGGGGCGGTCCCCTTCGCCGCCCTGCTGGGCCGGGATGCCTTCGGCGGCGGGGCGCGGCCGGTGCGCGCCGGGCTCGTGGGCCGCGGGCTGGGAATGCTCGGTGCCGTCCGCCGCGGGCAGCGGGGTGGACGTGCCGCCCTGGTTCCCCGAGGGGCCGTGCTGGGCGCAGGGCAGCGGCGTGGCGGACGTGTCGCCCGGGCGGGTCTGAGCGGGTAACGCCACGGTCGGCGAGGTGGGCAGCGGCTCCGGGGTACGCAGGAGTGCCCCGCGGGGGTCCGCGGGGACTATGCCCGGCTGGGGGCTCTCGTGGGAGGTCGGGTGCTCCGTCACGCGTGTCGAATCCATCCGTCCGGGGCTGCGCGCCGTGCGTGCAGTTCGTCCCGCAGAAATGCCGATACCCGGAATCCGTGCTCCGGGAACGGAATTCCCGCGCGCTCACACGCGGTCCATGATCCACCGGCCGGCCGGCCGTGGCCCTCGTACACCTCACTCACGTCTGCCGCCCCTCGGTGACGTCCGGTCAGGCCCAGTACATACTGCGGGAGTTGCTGTGCGCCCTTGCGGAGGACGATCCTACGGTTGTACCGCGGGGGCGCAACAAGGGTCTCATGAGGGCACGTACGCGGGCGTACGGTCCCAGTCCTCGGGCAGGGGCGGCACCGTCCAGGAGGGATCGGGACGCCAGTGCTGCCAGCCGTCCGAGAACGGCGGCCCCCAGGCGCCGATCACCTCCACGGCGGACCGTCCAGCCTCCCGCACCCGGTCGGCGAGCGAAGCGTCCATCAGGCCGTCCTGCTGGGCCTGTGCGAACTCGTCCTCGTCGCGCCAGCCCCAACTGCGGTCCGGGTAGACACAGATGTCCAGGAAATGGTCCTCGGAGTCGACCCCGCCGTCCCAACGGGCCAGCGGAGCCTCCAGATTGACGTACCAGTTCTTGAACCGCCAGCCCGGCTCCCAGAACAGCCACACCGACCAGGGTTCGCCGGGTCGCGCCAGCTTGAGCACGCCGGTGCCGAACCAGTGGTCGAGCTGAGTGGTCCGCGGCTTGGTGTAGCGGGACGTGAGCGGTTCGGCGTGCGGCGGCCTGCCGTCGAGCAGGGTGGGCCTGACGCACTGGGTGCCGGAGGCCAGCCACACGGCGAGCAGCTCGGAGTCGTCACGTACGACGGTCACGGGGCGTGCGATGTGGAAGCGCTCACCGGCGTTCTCCCGGTACCGCCACAGGATCTGGTCCCCGGGAGCCCAGTGCGCCACAGGCCCGCCCGTTCGCGCTCGTTTCACCGCTCCGTCCTCTGTCATGCAGAGATATTAGGTGCCCGAGGCATACGGTGCTGCGGTGCGCGTCACGGTTCGCGTCAGGTGCGGGCCGTGGCCCGGCCGTCACGGACGCGTCATCCGCAGGACGTCGAGCGCCTCGTCGAGCTGTTCGAGGGTGAGGGCGCCGCGCTCCACGTACCCGGATTCCAGGACGACCTGACGGATCGTCTTGCGTTCGGCGAGCGCCTTCTTGGCCACCTTGGCGGCCTCCTCGTACCCGATGTACTTGTTGAGCGGGGTGACGACGGAGGGCGAGGACTCGGCGTACTCACGGGCGCGTTCGCGGTGGGCGGTGATGCCGTCGACGGTACGGTCGGCGAGCAGCCGCGAGGCGCCTGCGAGCAACCGGACGGACTCGAGCACGTTCTTGGCGATGACCGGCAGCATGACGTTGAGTTCGAAGTTGCCGGAGGCGCCGGCGGTGGCGATGGTCGCGTCGTTCCCGACGACCTGGGCGGCGACCATGAGGACGGCCTCGGGAATGACGGGGTTGACCTTGCCGGGCATGATCGAGGAGCCGGGCTGCAGGTCGGGGAGGGCGATCTCGGCGAGCCCGGTCCGCGGTCCGGAAGCCATCCAGCGCAGATCGTTGGAGATCTTGGTCAATCCGACGGCGATGGTCCTGAGCTGCCCACTGACCTCGACGATCCCGTCCCGGGCACCCTGGGCCTCGAAGTGGTCGCGGGCCTCGGTGAGCGGCAGCCCGGTGACCCGGGCGACCTCGGCGATGACGGCGGCGGAGAAGCCGGGCGGGGTGTTGATCCCGGTCCCGACCGCGGTGCCGCCCAGCGGCAGCTCGGCGAGCCTCGGCAGCGAGGCGTTCAGCCGCTCGACGCCGTAGCGCACCTGGGCGGCGTACCCCCCGAACTCCTGCCCGAGTGTGACGGGGGTGGCGTCCATGAGGTGAGTCCGACCCGACTTCACGACATCCGCGAACTCGTCGGCCTTCCGTTCGAGAGAGGCGGCGAGGTGCTCGAGGGCGGGGACGAGGTCGCGGGTGACGGCGGCGGTGGCGGCGATGTGAATGCTGGACGGAAAGACGTCGTTGGAGGACTGGGACGCGTTGACATGGTCATTGGGGTGCACTTCGCGACCGAGCCGCTCACCGGCGAGCGTGGCGATGACCTCGTTGGTGTTCATGTTGGACGAGGTCCCGGATCCGGTCTGAAAGACGTCGATGGGGAACTGCTCGTCCCAGCGGCCTTCGGCGACCTCGGCGGCGGCCTCCTGGATGGCCTCGGCGAGATCCTCGTCGAGCACGCCCAGCTTCGCGTTGACCTTCGCGGCGGCGCCCTTGATGTGTGCGAGCGCCTCGATGTGCGCGCGCTCGATGCGCTGCCCGGAAATGGGAAAGTTCTCCACGGCCCGCTGGGTCTGCGCCCGCCACTTGGCGTGGACGGGGACCCGCACTTCACCCATGGAGTCGTGCTCGACGCGGTATTCGTTCATACCGGGTACAGCACTGGGGCGGCCGCGGATGTTCCGGAAGGTGGGCCGAACGGGCCGGGCGGGTGCGGCGGGAGCGAAAACGGCTCCCGCCGCACCCGAGAGGTCACGCCAGACCGGGTCCCCGCACCGGGATCGACGTGAACGTCGGCTGCGGCGCCGGGTCCTGGAAGAAGTCGTTCCCCTTGTCGTCCACCACGATGAACGCCGGGAAGTCCTCGACCTCGATCTTCCAGACGGCCTCCATCCCGAGCTCCTCGTACTCGACGACCTCGACCTTCTTGATGCAGTCCTGGGCGAGCCTGGCGGCAGGGCCGCCGATGGAGCCGAGGTAGAAGCCGCCGTGGGCGTCGCACGCGTCGGTGACCTGCTTGCTGCGGTTGCCCTTCGCGAGCATCACCTTGGAGCCGCCCGCCGCCTGGAACTGCTCCACGTAGGAGTCCATGCGGCCGGCGGTCGTGGGACCGAAGGAGCCGGACGCGTAGCCCTCGGGGGTCTTGGCCGGACCCGCGTAGTACACCGGGTGGTCCTTCAGGTACTGCGGCATCTCCTCGCCGCGGTCCAGCCGCTCCTTGATCTTGGCGTGCGCGATGTCACGGGCCACGACGAGCGGACCGGTGAGCGAGAGCCGGGTCTTGACGGGGTACTTCGTCAGCTCCGCGAGGATCTCGTCCATCGGCTGGTTGAGGTCGATCCTGACGACGTCGCCGTCCTGCTCCGGGCTCGCGGCGGAACCGCCGGCGAGCTCGGCGTCCGTCGTCTCCGGCAGGAACCGCGCCGGGTCCGTCTCCAGCTGCTCCAGGAACACGCCCTCCGCGGTGATCTTCGCGATCGCCTGCCGGTCGGCCGAGCAGGACACCGCGATCGCCACCGGGCAGGACGCGCCGTGGCGGGGGAGGCGTACCACACGCACGTCGTGGCAGAAGTACTTGCCGCCGAACTGCGCTCCGATCCCGATCTTCTGCGTCAGCTCGAAGACCTTCTCCTCCAGGTCCTTGTCCCGGAAGCCGTGGCCCAGCTCGGAGCCCTCGGCGGGCAGCTCGTCCAAGTAGTGCGCGGAGGCGTACTTCGCGGTCTTGAGCGCGTACTCGGCGCTCGTACCGCCGACGACGATCGCCAGGTGGTACGGCGGGCAGGCGGCCGTGCCCAGAGAGCGGATCTTCTCCTCCAGGAACTTCATCATGGAGGCCTCGTTCAGGACGGCCTTCGTCTCCTGGTAGAGGAAGGACTTGTTGGCGCTTCCGCCGCCCTTCGCCATGAACAGGAACTTGTAGGCACCGCCGTCCGTCGCGTACAGCTCGATCTGCGCCGGCAGGTTCGAGCCGGTGTTCTTCTCCTCCCACATGGTGAGCGGAGCCATCTGCGAGTAACGCAGGTTCAGCCTGGTGTAGGCGTCGTAGATACCGCGGGAGAGCGCCTTCTCGTCCTCCCCTTCGGTGAGGACGTGCTGCCCGCGCTTGCCCATCACGATCGCCGTACCGGTGTCCTGGCACATGGGCAGAACACCCGCGGCGGCGATGTTCGCGTTCTTCAGCAGGTCCAGCGCGACGAACTTGTCGTTCGCGGATGCCTCCGGGTCGTCGATGATGCGCCGCAGCTGGGCCAGGTGCGCGGGCCGCAGGTAGTGCTGGATGTCGTGGATGGCCTCCTCGGCCAGCTTGCGCAGTGCCTCCGGCTCGACCTTGAGGAACGTCCGCCCGTCGGCCTCGAAGGTGGAGACGCCCTCGGAGGTCACCAGCCGGTACGGGGTGGTGTCCTCACCCGTGGGAAGCAGATCGGTGTACGCGAACTCAGGCATCTCGCCCATTCCTCACTAGACAGACAGCGGCTGGCCTTCGTCGGCAGCGTCCACCAGCGTAGGACCTGGCGCCGACGGGAAGCTTGTGAGGTCCGGCTCAGTTCGGAGGGTGACCGGTCGAGTGTCGGTCGAGGGCGGGTTTTCCACAGGTCCGGCCGAGGGGTAGTCGCGATCTATCGCGTTTAGGTACGCTTCTGCCGTGGACCTTCACAAGAGCCCCGTCTCGACGGACCGGCAGTCCGTGCCCCCCGCCGAGCTGCGCTGCTCCGACGCCGACCGTGACCGCATCGCCGACATTCTGCGCGAGGCCCTGGCCGAGGGTCGTCTCACCGCCGAGGAGCACGCCGAGCGCGTCGACGGTGTGCTGAGTGCCAAGACGGTCGGCGAGCTGGAGCGGTTCGTCCGGGACCTGCCCGCGGCTCACTCGAGGCCCACCCCTTCGGCGTACGCGCCGGTGTCCGACCGACCCGCGCCAGGGGCGATCCCGGCCGGGCCCGACGAGAACCTGGTGGCGGTCTTCAGCAGCGCCGTGCGCAGGGGGCGTTGGCGTCCCGGCCGCCGTATGCACGCGTATGCGGTCTTCGGCAGTGTCGAAATCGACCTGAGTGAAGCGATATTCGAGCACCAGCAGGTCGTGATCAAGGCGATCTCGGTCTTCGGTGATGTGCAGATCCGCGTCCCGGAGAACGTCTCACTGCGCGGCACAGGCGGCGGTGTACTCGGCAGCTTCGAGGTCCACCCGCTGGATTCCGGTGAACCCAACGCCCCCGTCATCTACGTGGATGGGCTGGCCGTTCTCGGGAATGTGGAGGCTAGGCCCAAGCGGGGCAAGCTGGTCGCGGACATCCTCGACCGTGTTTCGAGCAAGGTGGACAGGGCTTTGCGCAAACACCTGGACCGTTGACGCTTGCGAATTCAGTCGCGTCCGAACCGAATCGGTCCCTTTTCGGCGGCATGAACTCCCCCTGGAATTCCAGCGGTTGGGAACGCAGTGCATAGGCGCGCGCACAGCGGGTAGGCCTTGGTGCATCGTCTCTCGCTCGCGAAGCCGTCGTCAGGAGTAGACCGTGCTGCAACCGCCGCATTCGTCCCGGGTCGCTGACGTTCCGCACCCGCGGGTGCCAGTACGCGACAGAGAACAGGACGCTCCCTGGCATACGGAGGCGGTGTGCCGGCGCGACGAGGCCGGCCTGTTCTTCGCGCCCTCCAAGGAGCCCACCGCGGCCCGGCTGTCCCGCGAGGAAGCCGCCAAGCGGGTCTGCGCGCGCTGCCCGGTGATGGTCGAGTGCCGGGAACACGCGCTGCTACAGCCTGAGCCGTACGGAGTGTGGGGCGGCCTCACCGCCGCCGAGCGGCGCGTGGTGCTGGCCCGGCGCCGCCGCCGCGACCTGGAGCTCACGAAGGCCGCACGGGGGGCGATAGCGGCGGCCGGCTGAAGGTAACGCACCGAAGGGGTGCCCTCTCCGCACCGAGGGCGCCCCTTCCTGCAACAAGGCGTACAGCGGACCCGCGGGGCTCCCGCCCTTTCGGTGCGCACCCTTCTGGATCCCCGCGGTACTCCGTCCGCCGTCTACTGCGCGCGGTCGAAGTCGATCGCGCTGTACGCGCGCAGCTTGCTCAGCCGGTGCACGGATTCGATGCGGCGGACCGTTCCGGACTTGGAACGCATGACGATCGAGTCGGTGGTGGCCGTCTCGGACCGGTAGCGCACACCGCGCAGCAGCTCGCCGTCCGTGATGCCGGTGGCCACGAAGAAGACGTTCTCACCGGAGACCAGGTCGTCCGTGGTCAGCACCCGGTCGAGGTCGTGGCCGGCGTCGAGGGCCCGCTGCCGCTCCTCGTCGTCCTTGGGCCACAGCTTGCCCTGGATGGTGCCGCCCAGGCACTTCACGGCGCAGGCCGAGATGATGCCCTCGGGCGTGCCGCCGACACCGAGCAGGAGGTCGATGCCGGTGCCCTCGCGCAGCGCCAGGATCGAGCCCGCGACGTCGCCGTCCGAGATCAGCTTGATCCGGGCGCCGGTCTCCCGGATCTCCTTGATGATGCCCTCGTGGCGCGGCCGGTCGAGGATGACGACGGTGACGTCCTCCGGAGTGGACTGCTTGGCCTTGGCGACACGGCGGATGTTCACCGACACGGGCGCGTCGATGTCGACGAAGTCGGCGGCCTCGGGGCCGGTGACGAGCTTGTCCATGTAGAAGACGGCGGACGGGTCGAACATCGTGCCGCGGTCGGCGGCGGCGAGCACCGCGATCGCGTTCGGCATGCCCTTGGCGGTGAGGGTGGTGCCGTCGATCGGGTCCACGGCGATGTCGCACTCCGCGCCGGTCCCGTCACCGATCCGCTCCCCGTTGAAGAGCATCGGGGCTTCGTCCTTCTCCCCTTCGCCGATGACGACGATGCCGTTCATCGACACGGTGTGGACGAGGGTCCGCATGGCGCGTACCGCGGCACCGTCGGCGCCGTTCTTGTCCCCGCGGCCGACCCAGCGGCCCGCGGCCATCGCTGCGGCCTCGGTGACCCGCACCAGCTCCAGGGCCAGATTGCGGTCGGGGGCCTCGGAGGGAACTTCGAGCTCGGACGGCAAGTGATGATTCTCGGTCATCGGAGCGCACCTTTCTGTACGACGACGGCCGGATGAGGGTGGCCCCACGACTCTACCGCCGGGCTTACAAAATGAGCAGGGGGGCCCACGGATGAGCAGACCACCGCACCTGCGACGATAAGGACGTGGCAGGTATGAAAGGCAAGCAGAAGACGGTTCGGGACATGATCCTCTCCCTCGCCCTGATCGGGCTGATGGCGGGCGTCATCTATCTCTTCATCCCGCACGACGACCACGCTCCCGACCTCAAGCGGATCGACTACCGGGTCGAACTGATCGGGGCACGCCGCGCGGCGGCCTATCCGGTCGCGGCCCCCGAGGGCCTGCCCGACACCTGGAAGGCCACCTCGGTGCGCTACCAGGCCGAGCCCTCCAGCACCTGGCACCTCGGCTTCCAGGACCCCGAGGGCCAGTACGTCGCGGTCGAGCAGTCGACCGGGAAGGCGTCCGAGTTCATCGCCGACGTCACCAAGGGCGCGCAGGGGACGAAGGTCACGCAGGACATCGGCGGCCGGCAGTGGCAGCGCTACACGGGTGGCCGCTACGACGCGCTCGTGCTCAAGGACAACGGCTCCACGACGCTGGTGGCCGGCACGGCGTCGTTCGTGCAGCTGACGAAGATGGCGGAGGCGCTGCGCACCACGTGACGCTCCCGCGGGCGATGTCGTGACGGCATCCCCGCGCCCTTTCGGCCAGGCCTGCGCGACGGGCCCCCGGCGTCGTCGCCGGGGGCCCGTCGCGTGTGTGCGGTAGGTCAGACCGTGGTGAAGACCTGGTCGAACTCCAGGCGCGGGGAGCGCGGGTACGAGGCGTTCTCGCCCGGCCTGCCGATGTTCACGACCATCAGCGGGGTGTGGTCGTCGTCCAGGAACTCCTTGCGGATGCCCTCGGCGTCGAAGCCGGTCATCGGGCCGGCGGCCAGGCCGGCGGCGCGGACGCCGACGATGAAGTACGCGGCCTGGAGGGCGGCGTTCAGCGCGGCGGAGCCTTCGCGGACCGGGCGCTCGGCGAAGAACGCGTCCTTGGCCTGCGGGAAGGCGGGGAAGAGGGTCGGCAGTTCCTCGTGGAACTCGTTGTCCGCGGAGAGGATCGCGACCAGCGGGGCGGTGGCGGTCTTGGGCTGGTTGCCCTCGGCCATGTGCCGCACGAGGCGCTCACGGGCCTGCGGGGAGCGGACCAGCGTGATGCGCAGCGGGGTCTGGTTGAAGGCGGTCGGGCCGTACTTGACCAGGTCGTAGATCGCCTGCACCTGCTCGTCGGTCACGGGCTCGTCCGTGAAGGTGTTCGCGGTACGGGCCTCGCGGAACAGCAGGTCCTGGGCGGCGGGGTCAAGAACGAGGGGCATTGCGTGAACTCTCTCGGGTGGTGCGTCGGATCCGGGGATCCGGTGGATGGATCCGACGGTACGAGAGATCAGTTCAACTTTCAACAAATACGGGGCCTGCGGTGATCGACTTCACAGTGCGTGAGGTGGCGAAGCCGCTCGGCGCGGGGGTGTGCGAGGCCGGATCACCCGGAACCCTCCGCACCGTCCTCCCCCTCGTCCTCGGCGAGCGCCGCGTCGAGCCGCTTGCGGGCGCCCTCCAGCCAGGTCCGGCACACCCTGGCCAGCTCCTCCCCGCGCTCCCACAGCGCCAGGGACTCCTCGAGCGTCGTCCCTCCGGCCTCCAGGCGCCGTACGACCTCGATCAACTCGTCCCGCGCCTGCTCGTACCCGAGTGCCTCGTCCGTCTTGCTGGTCATACGCCCACCCTATTTCTCGACCCGTACCGTGAACTCGCCTTCGGCGACCCGCGCCCGCAGCGTCTCCTGTGCCGACACCTCGTCCGGCGTGCGCACCACGTGCCCGTCGAACTTCTGCAGCACCGCATACCCGCGCTGGAGCGTCGCGGCAGGCGACAGGGCCACCACGCGCGCGTGTGTGTGCGTGAGCTCCGACTCGGCGCGGTCGAGCAGGTGTCCGAGCGTGCGCCGGCCGCGGTCGACCAGTGCGGCGACCCGGTCGGCCCGGTCGTCGATCATGCGGTGCGGATCCTCTATCGAGGGCCGTGCCAGCGCGTGCGCGAGACCGCGCTCCTCGCGCTCGACGAACGCCAACACACACCGTCGCGCCCGGTCCCGCAGCGCCTGTACGCGCTGCAGTTCCTCGCCGACGTCCGGCACGACCTTCTTCGCGGCGTCGGTCGGGGTCGAGGCGCGCAGGTCGGCGACGTGGTCGAGCAGCGGATTGTCCGGCTCGTGCCCGATGGCCGAGACGACGGGCGTGCGGCAGGCGGCCACCGCCCTGACCAGTTGCTCGTCGGAGAACGGCAGGAGGTCCTCCACGCTGCCGCCGCCGCGCGCCACGATGATCACTTCGACGTCGTCGTGCGCGTCCAGTTCCTTCACGGCCTGGACGACCTGGGGTACCGCGTGCACGCCCTGCACGGGCACGTTGCGCACCTCGAAGCGGACGGCGGGCCAGCGCAGCCGCGCGTTCTCCAGCACGTCCCGCTCGGCCGCGGAGGCCCGCCCGCAGACGAGCCCGATCAGCTGTGGCAGAAAGGGCAGCGGCTTCTTGCGCTCGGAGGCGAACAGCCCCTCGGCGGCGAGGCTCTTCTTCAACCGTTCCAGTCGCGCGAGCAGCTCGCCGACGCCCACGGGCCGTATCTCGACGGCACGCAGCGAGAGCTGCCCCCTGGGGGCGTACCACTCGGGCTTGGCATGGACGACGACCCGGGCACCCTCGCTCACGACGTCGGCGACCGCGTCGAACACCTGGCGGTAGCAGGTGACACTGATGGAGATGTCGTACGAGGGGTCGCGCAGCGTCAGAAAGACGACACCGGCGCCGGGCCGCCGTGAGAGCTGGGTGATCTGCCCCTCGACCCACACCGCCCCGAGCCGGTCGATCCACCCCCCGATGAGCCGCGACACCTCACCGACGGGCAGGGGAGATTCCGCGGACGTGTTCACAGCCATGCGCCCGAGAGTAACGGCCGGGACCGACAACGCCAGTGCCTGAACAGTCAACGTTCGCGCCGGTGAGCCCGCAGGCGGCACCCGGCTCACCCTTCGGCCTCCGGCCCGCCCGGGCGCGGCCTTACGATGGTGCGCATGACCGCTTCGCCTGGCCGCCGTGTTCTGCTCGCCGCCCCCAGGGGCTACTGCGCGGGTGTCGACCGTGCCGTGATCGCCGTCGAGAAGGCCCTGGAGCAGTACGGGGCCCCCATCTACGTGCGCCACGAGATCGTCCACAACAAGTACGTCGTGCAGACCCTGGAGAAGAAGGGCGCGATCTTCGTCGAGCAGACCGAGGAGGTTCCGCCGGGGAGCATCGTCATGTTCTCCGCGCACGGCGTCGCGCCCACGGTCCACGAGGAGGCCAAGGAGGGGCGGCTCGCCACCATCGACGCGACCTGCCCGCTGGTCACCAAGGTCCACAAGGAAGCCGTCCGTTTCGCCCAGGAGGACTTCGACATCCTCCTGATCGGGCACGAGGGCCACGAAGAGGTCATCGGCACGTCCGGTGAGGCCCCGGACCACATCCAGCTCGTCGACGGCCCCGAGGACGTGGCGAACGTCGAGGTGCGGGACCCGTCGAGGGTCGTCTGGCTCTCCCAGACGACGCTCTCGGTCGACGAGACCATGGAGACGGTCGACGCGCTCAAGGAGAAGTTCCCGCAGCTGATCTCCCCGCCCAGCGACGACATCTGCTACGCCACGCAGAACCGCCAGGTCGCGGTGAAGCAGATGGGCGCCGAGGCGGATCTGGTGATCGTGGTCGGCTCCCGCAACTCGTCGAACTCCAAGCGGCTGGTCGAGGTGGCCAAGCTCGCGGGCGCGCGCGAGGCGTACCTCGTGGACTTCGCCGACGAGATCGACGAGGCCTGGCTGGAAGGCGTGTCGACGGTCGGCCTGACCTCGGGCGCCTCCGTCCCCGAGGTCCTGGTCGAGCAGGTACTGGAGTGGCTCGCGCAGCGCGGCTTCGAGGACGTCGAGATCGTCAAGACGGCCGAGGAGACCATCGCCTTCTCGCTTCCCAAGGAGCTGCGCCGGGACCTGCGCGCGGAGGCGGCGGCACTCGTGGCGGAGCGCACCCGCGAGAAGTGAGGTCGTGCCCGTCGCACGGGCCGGCAGTGAGGGTTGCGGTGGCCCTACGACGTCGGGGAGTGCCGGATGGTCCCACGACGTACCGTGGTGCCCATGCAGCTCTTCGGCGTTGACATCGGCGGATCCGGCATCAAGGGCGCTCCCGTCGACCTGGACCGGGGCGATGTGACACAGGAGCGCTTCAAGGTGCTCACCCCGCATCCCGCGACGCCCGGGAGTGTGGCCGACGGGGTGAAGGAGGTCGTCGGCCACTTCGGCTGGACGGGCCCGGTCGGCGTCACGTTCCCCGGGGTGGTCACCGGCGGCTCCACGATCCGCACGGCGGCGAACGTCGACCCGAGCTGGATAGGCACGGACGCCCGTGCCCTGTTCGGCGAGCGTCTGGGCGGCCTTCCGGTGACGGTGGTCAACGACGCGGACGCGGCAGGCGTGGCCGAGGTGCAGTACGGCGCGGGCCGCGACCGCAGCGGCACGGTCATCATGCTCACGCTCGGCACGGGCATCGGCAGCGCCCTGTTCGTCGACGGCGTCCTTGTCCCGAACACGGAACTGGGGCATCTGGAGCTGGGCGGCCACGAAGCGGAGAAGCGGGCCTCGACGAAGGTCAAGGAAGACCGCGGCATGACGTGGGAACAGTGGGCCCGCCGCGTGCAGAAGTACCTCGCCCATGTGGAGATGCTGTTCTCCCCCGAGCTGTTCGTCATCGGCGGCGGCGTCAGCCGCAAGGCCCAGAAGTTCCTGCCGCTGATCGAGGGCGTCAAGGCGGACATCGTCCCGGCGCAACTGCAGAACAACGCGGGGATCGTGGGCGCGGCGATGACGGCGGCGAAGGCCCAGGCCGGACAGGGTCTTTCGTTCGGATCCGACGCGGTGTCAGGGCCCACGAGCCCCGCGTGATCCGAACGAAGGAGCCCATGGGCGGCGGCGGGCAAGCACCGGGGTCCCTCGGCCGCCGGACTCCCGGCGTGGCGGTCAGGCCGGGCGGCGGCGCTGTGCCACACGGCGGCGCAGCATCCGTACCCCGCGTACCGTCGCGATGACGCCCGCGACGAGCGTGCCGCCGTACAGCCAGCCCGCCTGGGTGGCGAGTGCGGTGACCAGCCCCATCAGATGCCCGGTGAGCCCGTCGTCGCCGTCGGCCACGACCAGCAGACCGACGGCGTAGGCGATCGGCACCACCACGGGCGCCGTCACCAGGTCGCCGCGCCGTACCCACAGCGCGGTCAGCGCGGCCACGGGCAGGAACAGCGCGTCGTACACGGTCACCGACGCCTCGAACAGCAGACGGTCGAGACATCCGAGCGTGACCATCACGGCTGTGCAGAACAGCCCGCTGCCGAGACCGGTGAGCCGGGGGTTGGGCAGCCGCCGTACCGCCCGGACCAGCGGTGGGGTGTTCCGCCCGGGTGACGCCGGGCGCCGCTGGACGCCGACCTTCCCACGGGCCGCGGGCCGTGCCGCAAAGGCACCGCCCCGTACTTCGGGCCGTCCTCGGCCGGCGGGCCCGGCAGCCGTGCCGGGTCGCACCGTCGCGCCCCGCCGGCCCTGCGGGGGAAGGGGCGCACCGTGTCGCTGTTCGTGTTGCCGGGGTCGCGTCCTGTGTTGCTCCACTGGACCAACTTAGGTCGTTTTATGTGCGAAATGGCCCCTCAGACACGCCGATGACGAGACCTTGGCCAAGCGTTCGATACGTCGCCGGTGCGGCGCCCGGCACACCGTAGACTGGGGGATCGGCCCGCACACCCATCCTGACGGACCCGGGCCCATACAGCCCCAGTCCAGTCCTCCAATCTCACGTACGGGAAGTCGCAACGTGTCGCTCACGATCGGAATCGTCGGTCTGCCCAATGTCGGCAAGTCGACCCTGTTCAACGCCCTGACCAAGAACGACGTGCTGGCGGCCAACTACCCGTTCGCAACGATCGAGCCGAACGTCGGTGTCGTGGGTGTCCCCGACGCCCGTCTCACCCAGCTGGCCGGGATCTTCAAGTCGGAGCGGATCCTCCCGGCGACCGTCGACTTCGTCGACATCGCGGGCATCGTGCGCGGCGCGAGCGAGGGCGAGGGCCTGGGCAACAAGTTCCTCGCGAACATCCGCGAGTCGGACGCGATCTGCCAGGTCATCCGCGCCTTCAAGGACGAGAACGTCGTCCACGTGGACGGCAAGGTCTCGCCCAAGAACGACATCGAGACGATCAACACCGAGCTGATCCTCGCGGACCTGCAGACGATCGAGAAGGTCCTGCCGCGCCTCCAGAAGGAGTCGCGGATCAAGAAGGACGTCGCCCCGAAGGTGAAGGCCGTCGAGGAGGCGAAGGAGATCCTGGAGAAGGGTGACACGCTCTTCTCGCAGGGCATCGTCCAGGGCAGCGAGCGCGCGGAGCTGCTCCACGACCTGCACCTGCTGACCACGAAGCCCTTCCTCTACGTCTTCAACGTCGACGAGGACGAGCTGATGGACGACGGCTTCAAGGACGAGCAGCGCGCTCTGGTCGCCCCCGCCGAGGCGATCTTCCTCAACGCCAAGCTGGAGGCCGATCTCGCCGAGCTCGAGGAGGACGAGGCCCTCGAACTCCTCCAGTCGGTCGGCCAGGACGAGCCGGGCCTCGCCACCCTGGCCCGCGTCGGCTTCGACACCCTGGGCCTGCAGACCTACCTGACCGCGGGCCCGAAGGAGTCCCGCGCCTGGACGATCAAGAAGGGCGCCACCGCTCCCGAGGCCGCCGGTGTCATCCACACCGACTTCCAGAAGGGCTTCATCAAGGCGGAGGTCATCTCCTTCGGCGACCTGGTCGAGACGGGCTCGGTCGCGGAAGCCCGCGCCAAGGGCAAGGCGCGCATGGAGGGCAAGGAGTACGTCATGCAGGACGGGGACGTGGTGGAGTTCCGCTTCAACGTCTGACCTGTCGCTCACTGCACGCCAGGTTGATCGTCAAGCGTCCGGGTCGGAGGGGGTCGCGCTCCAGCGAGCGCGACCCCCTTCCGTGTTCCCGCGCTGGCATGGTGCGGGGGTCGGCCGGAATCCGGCACATGCGTGGGTCGAACGGGGCCAGTCCGATACGGGTCTGGCCCCGTTGCAGTACCCGCGGGGCCGCGGACCCGCGCGTGGGGCGGGCGCGGCCGTTTCGTGCCTCGCATCTACGGGCCGCCGGGTGGTTGACGCGAACCATAATCTCTCTCTAAATTAGAGAAGTACGAAAAAGGAGAAGCGCTGAATCAGAGAAGACCCTGACCGAAGGAGCCCCCTCATGAACGCCATGACCCAGGCCCGCCTCGCCGACCTCGACGCCCGCGCCGTACTCGCCGACCTCGCCGCCCGCGCCGTACTCGCCGACCTCGCCGCCCGCTGGGACGCCGGCGACGGAAAGGGCTACGGCGAGCTGTTCACGCCGGACGCCACCTACGTGCAGTTCAACGGGGTCCTGTTGAACGGTCGCGAGGAGATCGCGGACATGCACGACCTGATGTTCCGCACCATGCTGTACGGCACCCGACTGGTCGTCCCCGAGGTGGAGAGCGTCCGCTTGATCGGCGAGGACTGCGCTGTCGTGGTCTCCACCGGTGCGGTGCTCTACCCCTGGCAGAAGCAGGTCACGCCGAAGCGGTTGTCGAGGCAGACCCTGACCCTGCAGCGACGGGACGGGCGGTGGCTGATTGCCGGCTTCCAGAACAACCGCGTCAAGCCCTTCCCCACGAGCGGGCCGCTGTTCGAGGTGGCGAGCCGGGCTGTCCGCCTGCGCGTCGATCGCGCCCGGCGGGCCGCCTGAGCCCCGGCCACGGGCGGTCCCGCCGAAGGTCCGCGCCAGTACCCTGGCCGGAACCGAACGGCAAGAAAGGCAGCGCCACGATGCGACCGCACGGAGAAGAGGACGGCGCCCTCGGCGCCCTCATGTCGCTGGCCACGGCCCTGCGCGTGCAGGCGGCCAGAACGGTCCTCTTCCAGGCCGCGGTGGCCCAGTCGGTAGGACTCAACGCCACCGACTTCAACTGCCTGAGCCTGCTGGACCTGGAGGGTCCCATGACGCCCGGTCAGCTCGCCGAGCGCGCCGGACTGAGCCGGGGTGGGGCCATCACCACGGTGATCGACCGCCTTCAGAGGGCCGGATACGTACGCCGTCGGCCGGACGCCGAGGACCGGCGGCGTGTCATCGTCGAGACCGTGCCCGAGGCCTTCGCCGAGCACGTCGATGCCGCCTTCGCCGACTTCCGGTCCGCACTCGGCGAGTTCCTCGCGTCACTCAGCCCGGAACAGCAGGAACTCCTGCTCGACGTCACCAACCGCAGCAACGAGATCTTCCACACCGAGACCCTGCGGCTCCAGGCGCGGACCTGACGGCCCGATCCCGTCCCGCTCCCGGGAGGCCCGGCCCTCGTACCGCTCGGCGACGGCAACGCCGGAGGTATCCGGCGACCAGGTGCCGGGCCCCATACCTCGGACTCTGCTCGGACGTCAGTGCGATCAGCCCCGGTACGGCGGTGTGATGCCCCAGTCCCAGCGGGGCATCGGGGAATCGGGCAGCGGGGGCGGGTTGGGGCCCGAGTAGATCAACGCCATCCGCGTGCCCCATTCCAGGTAGTAGGCGAAGACCGCACGGAATTCGGGGTCGTCCGGCAGGCCGACCTCGTCGGCGGTGTCCGTCAGCAGGGCCACCCACCGGCGGCGGTGCTCTTCGGTGAGTGCGCGGCCCAGGTGCCGCGATGCCATGTGGCGATGACCGCCGCGCTCGGTGCTGTACCGCGCAGGACCGCCGAAGACCTCGCCGACCCAGGCCGCGACGTGCGCGGGGTGGTGCGGGTCCATCCCGGCGAAGACCGGGGCGAGGAGTTCGTCCTCGGCCACCCGCTCGTAGAACCGGGCGAACAGCCGCTGGAAGGCCTGCGCCCCGCCGGCCCACTCGTACAGGGTCGGAACCGAGCCGCCCCGGCCCACGACGTCGGTGACCTCGTAATGGCGCATCTCCTCGATCGACTCGACGTACGGCTTGATCTCGGCGAAGAAGGCCGCGAAGTGCTCACCCCCACGGAAGCCTTCGAGGTGGTCCTCGACGGATGTCCAGCGGATACGCAGAACGTAGGCGCCCGGATCCTCGATGCAGCGGGTCAGTTCGTAGTCCACGCACTGCTCGGCCTCGCCGAGCGGCCCGGCGGCCCGCAGATACGCCTTCTCGAATTCCGCCCGTCGCTCTTCGGCGATCCGGTACCGGATGTGCTCGACAATCATTCGAGGACTGAAACAGCATCCCCGGGCCCCGGCAAGGGCTGACCCGTTGGTAAGCACCCGGAACAGGACAGCGATGGCGACGCCGAAACCCGCATCCGAGAACGGTCAACGCTTCTCCTGCCCCGTCGAGTTGACCTTGGAGGTGATCGGCGGCAAGTGGGCCACGGTCGTGCTGGCCCACCTGAAGGAGGGCGCGCACCGATACGGCGCGCTCCGGCGGCGGATACCCGAGGTCAGCGAAAAGGTACTGGTCCAGCGGCTGCGCGGGCTGGAGGCCAGGGGACTGGTCGAGCGGCGGTCCGGCGGCGGGAGACCGGCGGAGGTCGAGTACCGGCTGACCGAGGAGGGGCTGAGCCTTGCCCCCGTACTGGAGGCGCTGTACGCCTGGGGCGAGCGGCGCGCGGCACGCACCGGTGTCCTGATCGAGCCCCCGGAGTGACCGCATCTGCCCTCGCCGACGGCCGGGAAGCCGGATGCGGGCGGCACCTCGATGCCCCCGCACCCCCACCCGCCCCGGGCGCCCGGCCCCCGGGGCGGTGTCCCGGAGTGTTCAGCGGGCAGGGCCATGGGTGACGCGGATCTTGGACTGGCCGTGCGGGAGTTTCTCCCAGTCGTCCATGAAGCGGGCCGTCAGACCGTGGCGGGCCGCGAGGTCGACGAGCGTCTCGGTCCGGTAGTAGAAGTCCTCGCGCAGTACCTGGTGTTCGGAGCCCGTGGTGCGGTCGAAGGTGAAGTCGAACCAGCCGTCAGGGGCGAGGATGCGCCCGACGTGCGCCAGGCACTCGTCGATGACGTCCAGGGGCGAGTGGGAGAAGACGCTGTGCGCGTGCACCACTCGGAAGTGAGCGTCAGGCAGGAAGTCGAAGGTGAGGTTCTGGACCAGCGCCAGATGCGGCACCTTGGCGCGCAGGTCCCGCTCGATCAGGGTGTGGCGGGCGGCGGCGAGGATGTCGGGGGAGATGTCGATGCCGTGGTAGGCGCCGGGCTCCAGGTAGTCGATGAAGCGCCAGCCGGCCCGTAGGTTGCCGCAGCCGATCTCCAGGAGCCGGTCGGCGGGGTCGAGGCCGTGCTGAACCAGGTAGTCGAACTGCATCTGCCCCAGCCGCAGCCAGCTCTCATGGCTGCGGCTGCCCACGGCCGCCTCCGGGTTCCGGGCGGTGTCGCTGCGCATCACCGCCCGGTAGTAGGAGACGTGGTCCCGGTGGCGCAAACGCAGCCATGCGTCCCGCCCCGCGCGCAGCAGGTACCCGGGCACCCGGTGGGGATGCCGCAGCGCGTAGCCGGCGCGGTGCAGGAGTGAACTGCGGTTGGCGGTGAGGTTTTTCTGTGCAGGGGGCATGGGACGTGAAGCTCCTGTCCGTGAGTGAGTGAGTGAGCGAGCGAGCGAGTGAGTGCGGGCGGCGGGTGCTGACGGCGCGCCTTCGCTAAATAACTAGTGTGTTAGTGGAAGTAGGGCGTGAAGAGCCCCGGCCGAAGACAGCGCGAGAGACGAGGTGGACGGAGACCGGCGGGGAGTGCGGGCGGCGCACTCCCCGCCGGGGTGGCTGACGAGGCCGGTCAGGCCGGTCAGAAGGCCCTGCGGCGCAGGATCGCGTAGACGGCGGCGGTGGCCGCCGCGGCGCACGCGAGCAGGAGGACCGTCTCGACGCCCTGCATCGGCCAGAACTGGTCGGCCGAGTGGTACTCCTCGAAGACGGTGCCCGTGCGGCAGGTGCCCGGGGCAGGGCACTGGTCGTACGGCAGCCATGTGCCGTCCTTGCGGACGACGCCGTCACGCAGCATCCACACCTCGCCCTTCAACTGGTAGCCGCCGTGCCCGACCCAGGTGCGCACCGGCAACAGGTGGGGCCGCACCCAGTAGGTGAGGGCGGTGAGACCCGCACAGACGACGAGCGTGATGCCCATCGCGGGCAGGGTGCGCCGCACCAGGACGCCCACGAGTACCCCGACGGCGAGGGCCAGCACGGCCGTGGCGACGGGCACGATGCCGAAGGTGGGGTAGACGGTGGCCTCCCAGCGGCCCCACACGTTCTGCACGGTGGTGTGCCGTGCGGCCGCGAGCACCCAGGCCGAGGCCAGCGAACAGCCTGCCGCGGTGGTCGCGACGACCGCGGCGGGGACGGCCAGTTGGGCGGTGAGCCACCGGGTGCGGGAGAACGACTGGGTCAGCATCAGCCGGTGCGTGCCCCGCTCCAGTTCCTGCGCGATCAGCGGCGCGCCGACGAACGCGCCCACCAGCAGCGGCAGCAGCATCAGCGCGTACTGGAAGTACTGCACGGCCGTTTCGGCGTCCATCAGGCGGCTGATCGTCGCATCGCAGGCGGGGCTCAGCGGCGTACAGGCGTCGCTCTGTCTCCTGCTCTCGAACAGTGCCGCGCGGTCGGCCGCCGCCCAGGCGAAGGCCGCGAGGAGAACGAGGCCGGCGGCCAGGAACAGGGGCCGCTGACGCCGGGTCACCGTGCGCAGCAGTCCCGATCGGGACGTGACGGGGGCCGAGCGGCGGGAGCCGGTGGACGGGGCAAGGGTCTGCGTGCTCATGCCGCTGCCCCCGTGTGCGTCGCCTCCGGGACGGTTTCGCCCAGGGGGCGGGCGATCCACGGCGGGGCCTGGGGGGAGCGCAGGTAACACATCAACAACGTCTCCAGAGAGGGCTCTTCGCTCTGCCAGGGGCCGCCCGGCACGGTGCCGTCGCCGCGAACCAGGAGCGTCGTCTGCCGCCCCCGGATGCGAGCCTCCACGACACCGGGCAGGACCGACGGGTCCAGCGCACCGGGTGCGGCCCCGACGGTCGAACCGGTGAGCAGCCGGTGGCCGGCCAGGGCCTCGTCGACGGGGCCGGACATCCGGACGTGGCCGTCGTCGAGGAGCAGCACCTCGTCGGCCACCCCATCCAGTTCGGCCAGGACGTGTGAGGACATCACGATGCTGGTGCCGCGCTCGGCGGCGTCCGACATGAGTACGGCGGTGACGTGGTGGCGGGAGAGCGGGTCCAGGTCCGCCAAGGGCTCGTCCAGCAGCAGTACGTCCGCCGCCTTGCCCAGTGCCAGGGCGAGGGCGACGCGGGTGCGCTGCCCGCCGGACAGGGACCCGATACGGGCGTGTTCGGGTATCCGGCCGTCGAGCATCCGCGCGGCGAGGTCGGGCCGCCAGCCGGGGTTGAGGTCGTGGCCCATCCGCAGGGTCTCGGCGACGGTGAGCCGCGGGTAGAGCGGCTTGTCCTGTCCGACGAACGCGAGCCGTGCCCGACCCGAGTCGCTGTCGGGGTCCTCGCCCAGCAGCCGCACCGTCCCCTTGTGCGGTTGCAGCAGTCCTGCGGCCGTTTCCAGGAAGGTGCTCTTGCCCCCGCCGTTGGGGCCGACCAGCGCGCAGACCCGGCCCGCGGGCAGTTCCAGGCAGACTCCTCGCAGTACGGACTTCCCGCCCCGCCGCACGTCCAGGCCGTCGGCCCGTACGGCCGCCGCCCCTTCGGTCCGGTCGATCATGACGTCCTCGCCTTCCGTGTCCGCGCGCCGGCTCCACTGTCCGCGGCGCCATCGGCGAACTCGCGTTCCACCACGGACGTCACCAGGGCGATGACGTCCTCCTTGTCCAGACCGGCCCGGCGGGCGCGTGCCGTCCACTGCAGCAGTTCGTCCCGCAGCTCGTTGTCCGTCTCGCCCGCGCCGAGCGTGCGCAGCACGAACGTGCCGAGCCCCGGACGCGGTTCGACCAGACCCGAACGCTCCAGCTCCCGATAGGCCTTGAGCACGGTGTTCGGGTTGACGGCGGTGGCCTCCACCACCTCGCGGGCGGTGGGGAGCTTGTCCCCGGGCCGCAACAGACCGAGCCGTAGCGCCTGCTCGGTCTGCCTGACGATCTGCTGGTAGGTGGGGACTCCGCTGCGTCGCTCGATGCGGTACTCGATCACTTCCACCACCCTTTAACTAATGTGTTAGTGAAAGATAGGAAGTCGATCTTCCCCGTGTCAAACGGGTGCGGGGTAGGCGCTGCCGCGGGTGTGCCGGCGGGCGCGACGGCGGCCCTGTGTCCCGGCGTGGTCGGCGGGAGAGGCATGGGCGGGCTCGCTCCGCGACGTTCAACCTCTTTGCCCCGAGTCGTTGGTGAAGGTGTACCTGGTGTTCCCAACGGGCTCGCGGATAGGCTGAGTTAGCTCGTGTGAACCCTCGTTCTGCCGGGAGTGTCCGTGCACCGCCGACGTGTCCTGCCCGCCGCCGTCTCGCTGACGGCTGCCGCTGCCCTCCTCCTCACCGGTTGTGGGGGTGGAGGCGAGAAGTCCGATGGGGACAAGATCGCGGGGACGGGCGACGCGGCGTCGCAGAGCGCATCGCCGACCCCGTCCCCGTCCGCCGCGGCGCCGAGCGTCAAGGGGCCGGACATGGCGTTCCCGGCAGACGTGAAGATCACCTTCCCCGCGGCCGACGTCACGGACCCGGCGCAGGTCGCCGCCGCCCGGGACGCCGCGAACTTCATTCGCTCGTTTCACTACGGCATCGTCAAGCAGGACCCCGACGACGCGGCCTACAAGTTCTACTCCGAATACCTGAGCCCTGCCTTCAAGTACGCGAAGGGGCAGATCAAGGCGGACGTCGACGACGGCTACACCATCAGCGGGGAACTCCGCTTCAGTCGGACCAAGGTCGCCATGGCCGGCAACAAGGCGACGGCCGTTGTCTCGTTCTGCAGTGACGCGTCCAAGTTCTACAGCAAGCAGGTCAAGACCGGGAAAGTGGATGTGACCACTCCCAGTGTCAGGGACTACACCTCGTGGCAGATCCTCATGGCGCCTTCGAAGAGCGCCAAGGGCCTGTGGAAGGCACGGCAGACGCAGGTACGCGACGGTGTTGAGGAGTGCAGGTCGTGAAGATGCGCAGAGGGCTTGTTGTGTTGGCTTCGAGTTGCGTCGCCTTGCTGGTCGCGGGTGGACCCGCGACGGCCGCCAGGCACAACGGCAACGGCAACACGAACGCGTCCGGTTCGAAGCACGGTGACAAGATCACTGCCGAGGTCGGCTACACCTACTCCTTGCCCAGGGGTCCGGGCTCGGGTCCCATAGCCTCGGTGGACTCCAACTGGACTCCGCCGCCTTGCTGGTACGCGCCGGTGTACACCGCCACCGAGTTCAAGGAGTCACGACGCAGCCTCTGGTACGCCGCCGTTCACGACCCTGACGCGAGGGGCCAGATCCAGAGCGACATCGCGAAGGAGAACCAGGGCTACGCCAAGGACGACTACAACATAGACAAAGAGAAGGAAGGCATGTGGTGGGACGTCCAGTTCAGCGACGACGCCACCCTCGAGCAGATGCAGAAGTGCAACAAGCCTCCCTTCTGGGTCAAGAACGGCGAGACCCCTGACGTCCCTCAGGCCGTCAGCCCCGAGATCCTCGCCGGCCTCGCCTACAAGCAGATGAGGGTGCCCGGCACCAAGGTCTCGCTCGCTCCGGCCGACATCACGAAGGTGAACCTGCCCACCTGGGCCTGGTTGGACAAGGCGGAGTTCAAGCCGGTCTCGGTGACCGCTTCCCTTGATGTTCCAGGGCTGCACATCGAGGCGACCACCACCGCGACGCCGAAGGGCCTTACTCTCGACCCGGGCACGCAGGACGCGACTCTGTTCCCCGCGAACGGGCAGTGCACTCTCGACGGTGACTCCATCGGTACGCCCTGGAAGAAGGGTGTTTCAGGCGCCCCGCCCTGTGGAGTGACGTATCTGCGGTCGTCGGGCGACGGGACCTTCGACCTGCGGGCGACCGCCACGTGGGAGGTCGCGTGGAAGGGCACGGGCGGCGCGGGCGGCACCATGCCCGACGGGCAGTACGGGAGCCACCAGCCGGTCAAGGTTCAGGAGATCCAGGCCGTCAACCGCTGACGTGCTCGGGCTGCCCGAGCACGTCGACGCGCACCGGCCGCCGCACCACAGCACCAGGGACGGGCGTGCCGTCTCGGCTCTTCACACGGTCAAGAGCCGAGGCGGTACGTCCGGACCGATCCAGTCATCGATCACATCGGCCTCCACACCGGCGTCCCGGGCGAGGTCGCCGCGCGCCACGCCGGCACTCCAGGCAGCGAGTACGGCGCGTCGCAGGTCCTCCGTGCGCGTCGCCAGCCCGATCTCGTGGGCCTCGGCGGACGCGGCCGTCAGGGCAGCCGCGTCCTCGGTCAACCGTTGTGCCGCCTGGCGTACCGCGCGGCGTGCTTCCTCCCGCAGTTGGTCGTTCACCGTCGCCTCCAGGGGGAGTGCCGTCGGTCAGTCCTGTGCGGCCGACCGGGCGATCTTGAAGCCGAGCTCCAGGACACGCACCAGCGGCCCGACGCCGCAGGCGTCGGCCACGGCGAAAATCGCCGGCACAGCGACCGGCAGCAGCAGACGCAGACCACGCTCGGTCACCGCCGGGACGGAGACACGAGGCAGAGTGATGGTGATCGTCATGGCGTACCTCCGCCTGATCGGCACCCGCAGGCGAGCCGGCGGCGGACGTGATCGCCGACCGGCGCCCCGAGCTGAGGTCGACCGTCAGACGGTGTGGTGACCGCCGGGCGCCTCGGGTGCGAGGGAATGGGAGCTGGGACTACTAGCGCAGGGATCCATCCCGCTCACCTCCTCGCGCTCTCAGCGGTCACATGAGGCCGTGGTTGCCATGGTGCAAAGCACCCTCGCCCAGGTTACGCCCGGAATCTCGCCACCACAGCCCCGTCACGGAGGGTGCCCGGTAGGCGCCGCACGGGTGCCGATGCCCGGGGGCCCGCCCGGCCGGAGGCGGTCAGCACGCGGATGGGCACCCCGGCGGACGCCCATCCGCAAGCTCTCGGGACGGCTAGGCGGCGAGCAGCGGACGCAGTGCGCCGGCGCGCATCCGTTCCACAAGGGGTGCGCACAGACGGCGCCCCAGCACGACGACCACGAGGGAGACGATGGTTCCCACCAGGGCGCCGACCGCGACATCGTGCGGGTAGTGGGCGCCGACATAGACGCGCGAGGCTCCCATCACCACGGCCGTCAGCAGCGCGACCGCCCCCAGCCGCCGGCTGACCAGGAAGAAGGCCGCGGCGAAGGCGAAGGCCACGGTGGTGTGGTTGCTGGGAAATGCGTAGTCGTCCACCGGAGGGCACGCCTCGACGAGGAAGGCGTGGGGGAGGGCGCGGCAGGGGCGGGGCTCCTCGAAGAAGGACTTGATCCCGCTGTTGAGGACGTACGAGAGCACGACGGCGAACGGTATGGACAGGACGGCGGCCATGACCATGCCTTCCTGACGCCGGGCACGCCACCACGCGACCAGCAGGAAGACCGCGAACAGGCCCATGCCGTAATCGGTGAAGACCGACACCGGCTCATTGAGCCAGTGGGTGTCGCGGGCCATGTCGGTGATGTCGGTGTACAGGCCGCCGTCTATGGCCGCGCCGTCGAGCGCGGCCGAGGAGGAGGGGATCAAGGGGGTCTCCGAGCGGTGGTTCAAGTGCCGGCACGCCCCGGGAAACGCGCAGCGGCGAAAGACGGGCACCTTGGTGAAGGCGAGGCGTCCGGGGCGTGAACATCTACAGGGGAGTAGACGCTATCAGGCCAAGACCTGGTTGCTTCTGATCGAGAAGGCAAGCGGGGCATGACCGTTCGGCGCCCTTGTCACCGCATGGGGAAGGGCGCGGGTGCCCCCGACAGCGCCTAGCGCACGCCTTCCCAGAGCAGGCGCTCCTGCCCGCGCGGATCGTCCTGCGGGGCGGAATCCTCGGTGAAGATCATCGTCGTGCGGGTGGTCGTGTCGTACGCGGGCCAGCCGGGGTCGCCGGTCTTCGCGAAGGAGACCCACGCTCGGTGCATCGCGTCCGCGAGAGCCTGGGGCGGGCGGGTGCCGAGCATCGGGGCGTACGACGGGTCCTGGAGGCGGTCGAAGACGAAGCCCAGTTCCAGGGCGTGGCAGGCGCCGAGGCGGCCGGCGAACTGCGGTGAACGCCAGGCGAATTCGTACATGTGCGAGCCCGGCACGGACTCGGCCAGACGGATGGCGGGGATCCGGTAGAACCAGTCCGTCGCCACCGCGTCCAGCAGCTCGCCCGGGACGGCCGCGGGGCGGGTCGCGGCGTACACGGGGACGGTCTTGTCCGGGTCCACGCCGTAGGCGGCCGCCGTGGAATGGAGCCGGGACGCGGGGAAGGCGTCCAGGCGGCCCGTGGGGACCAGGAAGAGGCGGTACTCCTCACGGTTGCTGCCGACGAGGAGGTCGACACCGCAGTCGGGGCCGGGAAGGGACGGACCGGCTGTCACCGGTTCGAACGGCATCATGTTGAGCGCCGCCTCGCCCCACAGGGCCGGGTCCGGGTCGGCGCCGACCTCGGCGCGGAGTTCGGCCTGGGCGGGCAGGAGGTCGTCGAGGGAGAGCGCGGCGAACGCCTCCGGTGTCGGCTCGATGCCGAGCTTCACGGCCAGTCGGGCCGCGATCAGGGTTGCCGAGGACGGGCGCAGGACGTGGTGGCATGCGCCGCTCTGCAGGATCGCCCGGCGGAACAGGCCGTGTGCCTGGCCGGTGGCCAGCAGGACGCCGATACTCATCGCGCCCGCCGACTCCCCGAACACCGTCACCTGGTCGGGATCGCCGCCGAAGGAGGCGACGTTCGCGCGGATCCAGCGCAGGGCGGCCACCTGGTCCAGCAGCCCACGGTTGTCGGGGATGCCGGGAAGGTGGAGGAAACCGTCCGATCCCAGGCGGTAGTTGAGAGTGACGCAGACGACCCCGTCGCGGGCGAAGGCGCTGCCGTCGTAGGCCGATGCCGAGCCCGAGCCGTTGGAGAACGCCCCACCGTGCAGCCACACCATCACCGGCAGACCGGCCCCCGCCTCCGGGGCCGGGGTCCAGATGTTGAGGTTCAGGCAGTCCTCACCGGGGATGGCGTTCTCCGGGATGAGGGCGTCGAACGGTGGTGCGTAGGGCGCGTGCGGCGCGGTCGGTCCGTAGGACGTGGCATCGCGTACACCGGTCCAGGGCTCGGGCTCGGACGGTGCGCGGAAGCGGCGGGGGCCGACGGGTGGGGCGGCGTACGGGATGCCGAGGAAGGACACCACACCGTCCGCGGAGCGGCTGCCGCGGACGGCACCCTGATCAGTGGTGCATACGGTCATACCGACAGGATCCCCCGCAGCGCCGCGCCGAACTCGTCGGGGCGTTCCAGGTGCACCGAGTGCCCGGCGCCCGGCACGGCGACCTCCCGTACCAGGCCGCCCGCCTCCGCGTAGCGGTTCAGGACGTGACGGGTCTGCGCCACCATGGGCTGGGCGGGCGTCCCGTCCCAGCCCGGTACCGCGCCGATCGAGCCCAGGTGCGCCAGGTCGAACATCGAGGTGTCCGAGACGATCACGTCGTCCTCGCCGCGGATCCACAGCACCGGCGGCTTGGGGTCGATCAGATGCAGCTCGTCGATGCGGAAATACAGCGGGGAGAGGCAGTTGAGAACGCCGCGGGTCCCGGGCGCGACGCCGGGCCAGGCGTCCGATGCCACGCTGTCGCCCGGGTAGTGGTCGTCACCGGTACGCGTGGTGAGCATGGACGCGACGTACGCGTCCTCGTCCGCGTCCGTGGGGCGCCACGGCGGCTTGACGTAGCAGTTCGCGAGGACGGAACGGGGGGTGAGCGGCGAGTCCTCGCCGCGGTCGCCCTTGGCGAGCCGCGCGACGAACTCCGGGTTGGCCGTGCCGCCGCCCGAACCGGCCCCGTCCTCGGAGTTGAGGGTTCCGTCCACCCCGTGCGTACCGCCGTAGCCGTACGGGGAGACCGGGTTGACCAGGGTCAAGGAACGCACCGCGGCCGGATGGTCGCACAGGTACTGCATGACCACGCCCCCGCCCAGGGACCAGCCCACCAGGTGTGCCCGCTCGACCCCGAGGGCCGCGAGCAGCGCGGCGAGGTCGTCGGCGTGGTCACGCAGGCCGCGCGTCGCGTCGATGGGCAGCGGGTCGGTGCCGCCGAAGCCGCGCAGGTCCGGCGCGATGGGCCGGTAGTGGTCCGGGAGGAGGGGCAGGGTGGTGTGCCAGAAGGCGGAGGAGGAGACGTTGCCGTGGACGAAGACGACTGGTTCGCCCTCGTCCCGCATCTCGGCGATCTGGACCGTGAGACGGTCGGTGGGCACACGGCGGGTACGGATGCTGCTCGCGGTCATGGGCGGTTCTGCCTTCTCGGTCGGTTACGAAAGCCAGGTGGCGATCTGGGCGGCGGCCGAGGTGTTCCACCCCAGCTCCAGATGGTTGGCGCCGGCGATGGTGGCCGTGCCGCCGACCGTGGGGATGCCGGTGGTGTCGAGCGCGCTCGCGATGAAGACGACCCCGTCGCTGGGTCCGCGGTTCTCGTTGAAGATGCCGACGACGTCCGGGGATCCGCCGGCCAGCAGGTAGGTGGTGACGGAGGCGGGGACTTTGGCGTTGTGCAGCGGTGTGATCAGGGAGCCGGCGTCGATGGCGGCCTGGATGCCGCTGCCCGCGGTGTAGTAGCCCTGGCCGCCGTAGTACGTCGTGTACCAGTCCTGCGCGGCGCCGTCGACTCCGTACACCCCGTCCCATCGGGCCAGCATCTGTCGCTGGCCGGGGTAGTTGTCGTAGCCGCCGGAGGGAGTCATCGAGAACTCGGGGTGCGCGGTGTACAGGCCGTAGCACGTCATGCGCGAGTGCGGGGAGGGGGCGTTGATCTTCCCTCCGCACTCGGGCCAGATGGAGAAGTCGTGCGCCCAGCCGTGCGCGTACGGGTAGTCGTAGCCGCCGTTCGGACCACCGACGGTGATCAGCCTGCGTACGTCACCGGCGTACGCCCGCCCCCAACTCGGCTTCAGCGACGACACGTACGCGCGGGTCGACATCTCGCCCTTGCTCCAGCCGACCAGGTCGACCTTGTCGACACCCAGCTTCGCCTTGATGACGGCGATCGCGTCACCGACGACCTGCGCCTGCATCAGGTTGTCGCCCTGCTTGTGCGCGAAGCCGACGGCGAAGACGCGGTGGCCGCGCGAGGACAGGTACTGCATCAGCCCGGTGGACGGGCAGGACAGGGCACCGCAGCCGTAGCCGCCCGACTCACCCGGATTTGCCCAGGCGCGGTCCGCCGTGTCGTTCGCGCCGTGGACGAGGAGGACCGGCGTGGTGCGGGTGCCGGTGTTCCAGCCGGGGGCCGAGTAGAGCAGGAAGCGGCCGGAGTCCGGGCGGGCGACGCCACCGAAGTACGTCACGCGCTTCCCGTCCTGGTCGCCGCGACCGTCGGGCGGGTAGCCCTCGGTGCGGAACCCGGCGGTGGTGTCGCGATAACGCTCCACGCTCTCCCAGCCGTTGGTGACGGTGCCGGCCCCGTAGCTCGCCTCGAGGGTGAGGTAGGAGGGAGGCGTGGCGGCGGCCGCGGTGCCGCCGGCGGCCGGCAGTCCGGCCACCACCGCGAGCAGGAGGGCGATCAGCAGCCGCCACCGGCCCGCACGGCTTCGTCTGTCCCGCATGCCCCGTCCCCCTTGCCCATGGTGTGGATGTGTGCGCGGCGCTGTGGTGCGCCGCGCACACGTTAGGCAAGGCCCGTAGAGGAAGGCATATGTGCGGACCCCATAAGGGAGTTGGCTCCTATAGGGCCCCGAACCAGTGCCCTGGCGGGCAGTCTCAGAAGATCCCCTTGTAGCCCTTCCAGCCGGTCGCGATCTTGACTCGTCCGCTGAACGACCCGTTCCCCTTGCCGTTGTTGCGGTACAGGTTCCCGGCCGTGTCCCGGGCGACGAGGTCGGGCTTGCCGTCGCCGGTGATGTCGCCGACGCCGACGATCGCGTTGTAGGACGCGCCCCACTTGGTGAACACCGTGACGCGGCTCTTCAGCGTTCCGTTGCCCCTGCCGTCGTACCGGTACAGCGTCCCGTCCTTGTGCCGGGCCAGTACCTCCCCGATGCCGTCGCCGTTGAGGTCGCCCACCCCGATGATGCGGGTGTATGCGGTCCACGCCGTGTTGATCCTCTTACCGGCGGCCAGCTTGCCGGTGCTCGTGCCGGCGAAGAGGTAGATGTCCCCGGTGGACGCCTTGCGCGCGACGAGGTCCGGCCGTCCGTCGCCGGTCAGGTCGCCCGGTGACGTGAGCGCGTTGTAGGCGTTCCAGCCCTTGCCGAGCGAGGTGTACGGGGTGCTGGGCCTGAGGGCTCCGCCGTTCGGCCGGTAGGAACGCAACTCGCCGCTGCTCAGCCGGACCAGCACCACGTTGTGGTCGCCGCCGCCAAGGACCCCGAACGGCACCGCGATGGCGGAGGTCGGCCAGCCGCTCGCCGACGTCTTGCCGGAGAAGGTCCCCTTGCCGGTCCCGTGCTGGAAGGTGAACGCGCCGGAGGAGTTCAGCGTGAGCAGATCCCCGATGCCGCCGAAGCCGACGAAGTCGTGGTGTGCCGGCCGGGCGCCGGAGATCTTCACCGAGCCCGACTTGATCAGCGCCGCCCCCTGCCCGTCGGCGGGCCGGGCGGTGAGAGTCCAGGTGTACGTCGCGTCCGGGACACCGATGCCGGTCACCCCGGTCCAGCCGTCCCAGGTGGTGGCGATCTGCCCGCGGGCCTCGCCTCCGGTGAGCGTGCGGACTGTTTTCCCGCTCACCTTGTTCTTCAGCGTCAACTGCCAGGAGGCGACGGGCTTGGAGATCCACCAGGTAGGCCGCCAGGAGGGCACGTCCAGAGCGACACGCGCGCTCGTCGCCACCGACGAGTCCGTCACGCCGAGCACCCCGGTGGTGATACCAGTCGGGACGACGTGCACGTCGCCGCCCGTGTCGACGTAGGCGACATGGCCGCCGTACGGGTCGACCGTCCAGTCCCTGCCCGCGGCCGTGCCGCGCGCCGTGCCGAGCACGCGGGTCGCCGGGGTCGCGGGCGTGAGGTCCGTGAGGGCGACCTGGCGGTCGGCGCCGACCCGTACGACGAACCCGTCACCGAGCAGTCCGGGTGCCGAGCCGGTGCTGAGACTGCGTACCGATCCGTCGGAGAGCTTCACCACGCGGGCGCTCGCCGAGCCGCACTCCACGTACAGATACCGGGCGGTGGCCTGCACGGACGACGGGGTGCACGAGGTCGTACCCAGCGACAGCGTCCGGTTCACGGTCCCGGTGCGCACATCGGTGGCCGTGACCTTGCCCGCGCCCGCGGACTGCCACAGGGTGGCGCCCCACAGTGCTCCGGGGGCCGCCGACGTCTTGCGCACGACGGCGCGGGAGTCGATGTCCCGCACTTCGGTGGCGCTCGCCGTCCGGTAGGCGACGTACCGCCCGGAGACGCTTTCGACGCTCAGGCCGGTCAGACCGGTGGTGATCCGTGTGCCCGGGGCCGTCTTGCTCTTGTCGATGAGGCGCAGCTCGGCCTTGCCGCCGCTGTCCACGCCCTGGTGGAGGACGCGGCCGTCACCGGTCGGATACAGCAGCGGGCACCCGGCCGCGTCGCATTCCCCCGCGTCGGCCGAACCGAGGTTCTCGCGCGTGAGGACCGACGGCGTGCCGGACAGCGCCAGCTTCTGTTCGTGGTAGGCCGCCGCACCTCCGAAGTAGGTGTCCGCGGTGGCCAGGCGCCCTTGGGAGAGGGCGAGCGACGTGGTGCGCGAGGGGTGCCAGGGGATGTCCAGGACCTCGGCGCGCTGGAGGCTGCCGTCGGCGCCTTCGGTGAAGCGGTGCACCGCGTATTCATGATCGAGTTTGCCGACCATGAGCAGGCTGCCGTCGGGACCAGGGAGCGCGCTTGTGTTGTCGCCCTGGACGAAGTCCAGTACCTGGCTCGTGGTGCCGTCTGCCGTCACGGCGGTGACCGGCCCGCCGCCATTCATCCAGAGCACCGTGGAGCCCACGAGGCGGGAGATCATGCTGTACGGGGGCCTCGGGTTCGGGACGCTCCAGGGCGTGGCCTGCGGGTCGTCCCGGGGCATGACGCGGATGCTGCTGCGCTCGTACCAGGAGACGGTCCGAGGCGTGAGCTGAAGTTCGAATGCGCTGTTGTTGACCGTGACGGGCAGGGTGCTGAACCGCGCCGTGGCCAGATCGATGACACCGAAGCCGTACTCGCGCGCGGCGGACGACCGGTACTGCACGACGACACCGGCTCCGTCACCGGTGTCTGCGGTCACCGTCGACACCTCGCCGCAGGTCGCACCCTCCGGTACGTCCGTCACCGGGCGGTCCTGGAGGGACCCGTCCGCCGCGAAACGAAATAGGTGGCATTCCCCGTTCGCATAGCCGAGGGCGGTGTTGCCCTGCACGGTCCGGAGAGTGAAGCCCCCCGGCAGCCGCATCGTCTTCTTGTCGCCGCTGACCGGGTCGATCAGCACCGCCTCTCCCGTACCGGTCTGGTAGGCGATGGTGTCGGCGTGGGTGTTGATGACGCGCTGCACGCTGCCGTCGTCCGGGATGTCCGGCGTCGTCGTCCGGCCGGTCGCGTAGTCCGTCCACTGACGTGCCGCGCCCGGCAGCCTGTGCAGGAAGCCGGTCCGGCCGACGGACAACACGTGCTCGGGCTGGATCGACTGCCCGTACGGCCCGATCACCACCTCGGCGGCGGCTTGCGCTGACGCCGACCCGGCGGCGGGGCCGAGCACCCCCACGACCACTGCCGTCGCCACGACGGTGACACCCGCTCTGCGCAGCACCGCGCGCGGGTATGACAGGGCACGACGCCCCATGGGTTCCCCTCCCTGGACATGACGAACCGTGGCGAAGACGGCACGCCGTGACAGAACCCGGGAGTGTGGGGCCTCTCCGAGCGCCCCGAACGGGGCTGCCGGATTTTACCAACCGGCTTGTCAGGGACACGCGATGGGCTCTTGGTCATGCGGTCCCCCAGGGGTCCCTCACTCCTGGGTGCCGACCGGCCCCGACTTCAGCCCCGCCCCGCACAACGGCACCACCGCACCCCGCTTCCCCAGCACCCCTTCCCGTACCGCCGCCCAGCACGCCACCCCCGTCGACTCCACGTACAGGCCCTGTGACGCCAGGTCCAGTTGGGCGTGGCGGATCTGGTCCTCGGTCACCGTCAGGAAGGTGCCGCCCGAGTCCCGTACCGCGCGCAGGATCTGGCGGGCCCTGGGCGGGCGGGGGATCGCGATGCCCTCGGCGGCGGTGGGGGCCATGGGGGTGACGTCGACCAGGTCGTCCGCGCCCTTCTCCCACGCGTGCGCCAGCGGCGCGACCGCGGCCGCCTGGACCGCGTACAGCGCGGGCCGACGCTCGATCAGGCCCGCCGCGAACAGTTCGGCGACGGCGAGCGCCGCGCCCAGCAGCAGCGTGCCGTTGCCGACCGGCAGGACGAGCACCTCCGGGAGGCGCCCGCCGAGGTCCTCCCACAGTTCGTGGACATACGTCTTCGTGCCGTGCAGGAAGTACGGGTTGAAGACGTGCGACGCGTAGAACACCTCCGGTTCGTCGGCCGCCTCGCGCGCGGCCCGTGCCGCGGCCTCGCGGTCGCCGTCGACCACGTGCACCCGCGCCCCGTGCGCACCGATCTGCTCCAGCTTCTTCGGCGACGTGCCCCGGGGAACGTACACCGTGCACGGCAGCGCGGCCCGCGCGCAGTACGCGGCGATCGCCGTGCCCGCGTTGCCGCTGCTGTCGGCGACCACCTGCCGCGGCCCCAGCCGCAGCGCCAGCTCGGCCAACAGCACCGCGCCGCGGTCCTTGAAGGAGAGTGTCGGCATCAGGAAGTCCAGCTTGGCCGAGATGCCCTCCCGTAGCTCCACCAGCGGTGTGCGGCCCTCGCCGAGGCTGACCGAGGGCCCGGACAGGGGCAGCGTCTCCGCGTACCGCCACATCGAATTCACGCGCCCCAGAAGGGATTTGAGAGGGGCCGGGGTGGGCGAGAAGTCCAGGTCCAGCGGCCCGCCGCAGACGGGGCAGCACCAGTCGAGCGACCTCGCGGACACCCGCGTGCCGTCCACCGGGCAGAAACAGTCCGGCAAAAGTGTCATGTGAACAGGGTAGTTGTTGTCGTCCCGAGAAGTGACGGTATATCACATCTGTTTCAGGATATCCGTGTTACATCTGTATGCCCGTGTGAGCGCTGACGTCGCCGGGTCGCACATCGACGGCGGAGAAGGAAATACCCTCCCCGACCACCCCGACCACCCCGACCCGTCGGACCCTCGACCCGTCGGCCGCCTCCGTCATGACCTTCGTGCCCCGCATTCCGCCCCCAGTGGCCCCGCCCCTACCATGCGGCCCGTACAACAGTTCTGCGCACTCCGGACGAGGAGCACCGTTCACGTGGCCATACCCCCGCCCCCCGGGCCCCAACAGCCCGGGGATCCCTACCCGCAGGGTCCGTACCAGCAGCCGTACGGGAACGGGCTTCCGTACCAGCCCTGGGGCCAGGGGTATTCCCCGTACAACCACCCGGCGCCGGTCAACGGGCTCGCGGTCGCCGCGTTCGTCCTCGGGATCCTCTGCTTCCTGCCCGCCGTCGGCCTGGTCCTCGGGCTGATCGCGCTCGCGCAGATCAAAAGGCGCGGTGAGCGCGGCAAGGGGTTCGCGATCGGCGGGATCACGCTGTCCTCGATCGGTCTCGCGCTACTGGTGATGTTCTTCGCGACGGGCGCCTCGCACGACTTCTGGCAGGGCTTCAAGGACGGGGCGCGGGAGGCGCGCGACAACAGCGTGACGTTCTCCCTGAAGAAGGGCGAGTGCTTCAACGCGCCCGGTGGCTCGCTGTCGGGCGAGACATACGACGTCGACAAGGTGCCCTGCTCCCGCGAGCACCAGGCCGAGGTCTTCGCCGACGTCAGGCTGCCCGCCGGCGGTTACCCCGGCGACGACGCCGTCACCAGGACCGCCGAGAAGAAGTGCTACGCGCTCCAGAACGCGTACGCCATGGACTCCTGGGCGGTCACGGACGACGTCGACGTCTACTACTTCACGCCGACCCGCGAAAGCTGGCGCTTCGGCGACCGCGAGATCACCTGCATGTTCGGCAACACCGACGAGAAGGGCACCCTCACCGGCTCGCTGCGCCGCGACGCCACGAACCTCACCGCCGACCAGCTCGCCTATCTGCGGGCGGACGCCGTGCTCTACGACGCCCTGGACACCGCCCCCGACGCCCAGTACGTCGAGGACGACCTGCCCGGCCACCGGAAGTGGGCGGCGCGGGTCAGCGCCGCGCTGGCCGACCAGACCCGACGGTTGCGCGCCCGTTCGTGGGGGGACGGCATCGGGCAGCCCGTCGCCGGCCAGGCGACGGCCCTGGACCAGGCGCGCGAGGAGTGGCGGAAGGCGGCGGACGCCGCTGACGTCGACGCCTTCTACATCCACTACGACCAGGGCAGCGCACTCCTGGAGGGCCGCCGGGCGGTCACCGCCCGCAAGGCTCTGGGGCTCGCCGCGACCCCGCCGTCACACGAGACCGACGACGGCGAGGGTTCCGGCGGAGGTACGGAGACCGGAAAGCGGGTGTAACGGCGGCGATAACGGGGAGAAAGTGCCTGCGCACAGCCCTCGGTAGTCAACTTCATCACATCGAGTGATTCCTTGGCCTTTGCTTGCAGCTACAACCCAGGGTTGCCAGTCTGTTGCTGTTTGTACAGGTGATGGGAGCGGCCAGTGACTTTCGGTGAGCAGCCGGCGTATCTGCGTGTCGCGGGTGATCTCCGTAAGAAGATCGCCGACGGATCGCTGCCGCCGCATACCCGTCTCCCCTCCCAGGCTCGTATCCGTGAGGAGTACGGCGTCTCGGACACCGTGGCCCTGGAGGCCCGCAAGGTGCTGATGGCCGAGGGGCTCGTCGAGGGCCGCTCCGGATCGGGCACCTACGTCCGGGAGCGGCCGGTGCCGCGGCGGATCGCCCGCTCCGGGTTCCGGCCGGAGAGCGGCGCCACCCCCTTCCGGCAGGAGCAGGCGGACGCCTCCTCGCGCGGCACCTGGGAGTCGCACAGTGAGCAGACGGAGGCGAGCGGCGCCATCGCCGAGCGGCTTGCCATCCAGTCGGGCGACCGGGTGATGCGCACGAAGTACGTGTACCGGGACGCGGGCGAGGCGATGATGCTCTCCACGTCCTGGGAACCGCTCGCCCTGACCGGCCGCACCCCCGTGATGCTCCCCGAGGAGGGGCCGCTCGGCGGCATGGGCGTCGTCGAGCGCATGGCCGCCATCGACGTGGTCGTGGACAACGTCACCGAGGAGGTCGGCGCGCGCCCCGGCCTCGCGGAGGAGCTGCTGGCGTTGGGTGGTGTCCCCGGCCATGTGGTGCTGGCCATCCAGCGGACCTACTACGCCTCGGGCCGTCCGGTGGAGACGGCGGACGTGGTGGTGCCGGCGGATCGGTTCCGGGTGGCGTACCACCTGCCGGTGAAGTAGCCGAACCGCCCGACGGTGAGGTGGCGGGCCGGGCCGCCGGTGCGGCGCGCCGGGGCCGCCCGGCGGTGACGCGGGCCGGGTGGATGTCCGGCGCGCAGGCCCCGGGACCCAAAGGCGGCCGCCCCAGCCGCAGTTGTAATTCGGTCGTTCCTTCGAACCCAGCCCCTGACGGGCTTCGCGCTGCTCGGCGTGCGCTGGGGGGGGGGTGCTCGGCGGCGCGTTCGGCCGCGTGCGCCCCCTCCATCGTGGCTGGTTGCGTGCCTCTTTGTGAAAAGTCGTATTCGCTGCGTGAAGGTTGGGCGTAGGCTCGGGCATATGCGCAGTGCGGTTCCCCTGGTGGGCGGGGCGCGACGAGGGCCGGGGGCGGGAAGCGGAGGGGTGCGATGAGCGACAGTACGATCACTCTTCCCTGGCTCGTCATACGGCAGGACGACAACGGCAACCGCTACCGCGTGGGCAGGTACGCGACCCGCGCCGAGGCCCAGAGGATCGTGGACAGCCTCGATGACCGCGGCCACAAACAGCTCTACTGGGTGGAGCGCATCGGGCGGAACGGGAGCAGGTGAGGGGCTCGCCCCGGGCGGTCGGCCCGCCGCGCGCTCCCGTAGGCTCCGGCGCATGACGCAATCGGTCGTGGTGGTCGGAGCCGCCCTGTTGAGCCGCGGCCGCCTGCTGGCCGCCCGGCGCAGCGCGCCCCCCGAACTCGCCGGACGCTGGGAGCTGCCCGGCGGAAAGGTGGAGCCCGGCGAGACCCCCGAAGACGCCCTCGTGCGCGAGCTGCGCGAGGAACTGGGCGTGACGGCGGAGCCGGTCGGGCGCGTGCCGGGGGAGTGGCCGCTGAAGCCGGGGTATGTCTTGCGGGTGTGGACCGCGCGTCTCCTTGACGGCACCCCCGAGCCCCTTGAGGACCACGACGAGCTGCGCTGGCTGACCGTCGATGAGATCTGGGACGTGGACTGGCTCGATCAGGATGTGGCGGCGGTCGAAGCCGTTCTCGTCGAGTGGAAGCGCATCCGGTCGCCTTCTGATCGTGCCTGTTCATGATCACGTTCCCATCTGATCGCGTGGTTCTGCCTGAACTCCGTGCGATCGGGCCCCGGGGCAGGGAGGTTGGGCCCGTAAGGCCTGGGGCTGCCGAAGCCTGTGAGGTTTCAGGGGCTGAGGTGTCGTACGCCGTTCGTGCCACAGAGCGCCCTCATGCGAGGTAAGGCGCCCCGAATATCGGGTATGTGCCCATTAACCCCACGAAACCGGACATGGGTGGGCTTCTGGTCTGGGAAGTGAACGGCGTGTTCGACACCGAAGGCGAAAGCGCCGAGTGGACGTTCCCCGCTGACCCGGGTGCGGTACGTACCGCTCGCGCCGTGGTCCGGGGCCAACTGCGCACCTGGGGGCTCGACCCGCTCGGCGACGTCGCCGCGCTGCTGGTCAGCGAGCTGGTGACCAATTCCCTGCGACACGCCACAGGTCCCATCGGTGTCCGCCTCGTACGCCCCGCCGGTTCCGCCGCCCCCCTGCTCGTCGAGGTCTCCGACCCGCTCCCCGAGCCGCCCCGCAAGCGCACCGCCCGCGGCGACGACGAGAACGGCCGCGGACTCCAGTTGGTCGCTCACTCCTCGCGCCGCTGGGGTACCCGCCCGGCGAACTCCGGCAAGACGGTCTGGTTCGAGCTGGCGGTACCCGGCTGACCACGCCCGAGGCGCACGGTGCGGGCGCGTCGGCGCGGGGTGCGGTACCCGGGGCGGGCGGTGACCGAACGGATCACGCCAGGAGTGGTGGCGAGAGTCATTGATTCGAGCGGGCATCACCTGGTTAGAAGACTGGGAGTATGGCGCGGCCGGTCCAAAAACCATCGGGACCGTGCTGTGATCGTGAACACCGTGTTGTACGGCACCGTAGTGCTGGATACTGCGGGCAGCCGCCCTCGGTGACCGGTGCCGGGCGCGGTGAGCTGGAGGGGACGGTTCGCGTGAGCGAGATACCAGCGAAGGCCACGGAGTCCGAGGACCCGTCGGGCGGCGCAAGGGCTGCGGCCGCGGTCGGATCCGCCGCGGCCGCCGAAGCGCGTGACACGACGAGCGACGCGATGTGGCAGGTGAGCCCGCCCGGCTCGATGTACGACTACATCAAGGTCGCCTCTTTCTCCATCGGCCCCGACGGGCTTGTAGACCAGTGGAGCCTGCGGGCCCAGCAGCTCTTCGGCATTCCCGCCGAGCGGGCCGTCGGCATGGACCCCATCGAGGCGTTCATCGCTCCCGAGCTGCGCGAGCGCGGCCAGCGCAAGATGGCCGAGATTCTCGACGGCCGGGAGTGGACCGGTGCCGTCCCCTTCCGGGCGCCCGATGCGGAGGGGACGGAGGGGCTCGCCGAGGTCTACGTGATGCCCACCGCCACGGAGGACGGCGAGAGGGCTGCCGTGTGCATCGTCGTGGACGTCCATACGCTCCGCGGCATCGAGACCGACCTTGCCGCCTCACAGGCGATTTTTGGTCAATCTCCCTTCGGATTCCTGCTGATCGACACCGAACTGCGGGTACGGCGTGCCAACCAGCGGTTCGCCTCCGTCTTCGGCGGCACTCCCGACGAACATCGCGGCCGCTCCGTCCACGACTACCTGCAGCCGCCGGAGGCCGACCGCGTCGCCGAGACGCTGCGGCGCGTGCTGGAGACCGGCGACTCGATCACGGACATGCACGTCACAGGCTTCGTCCCCGGCTCCGACGAGCGCAAGCACTGGTCCGTCAACCTCTATCGCGTGCACAGTGGCAGCGGCCGCACCCTCGGCGTCGCCTGGCTCAGCACCGACGTCACCGGCCGCCGCGCCGCCGCCCGCGAGGCCGCCGCCGCGCGCCGCAACCTCGCCCTCCTCAACGACGCCGGCGCCCGCATCGGAAACTCCCTCGACCTGGAGACCACCGCACGAGAACTCCTCGACGTGGTCGTGCCCGGCTTCTGCGACCTCGCCACCGTCGACCTCTACCAGGGGCTCCTGGCCGGCGACGAGACCCCGCCCGGCCTGGCCGACGGAAGCGCCGGACTGCGCCGCGTCGCGTTCTCCAGCGCGGTCTCGGACGCGCCCTTCGCCGGTGGCACCGCGCCCGTCGCCGTCGGCTCCGTCCACCACTACGCCTTCAACTCGCCCTGCGCGGACGCCCTGCGCACGGCACGCCCCCGGCACATCCCCGCCGAGGACGGCGGCCTCATCCAGTCCACGCTCGCGGTTCCCATGGTCGCCCACGACACCGTGGTCGGCCTCGCCCAGTTCGCCCGTGTGAAGGGCAGCGAGCCGTTCGGCGAACGTGACCGCGCGCTCGCCGTGGAACTGGCCGCGCGCGCCGCGGTCTGCATCGACAACGCGCGCCTGTACCGCCGCGAGCACGAACGGGCGCTGATCCTGCAACGTTCCCTGCTGCCACCGGGCGACCCGGAGGCGTCCGGTCTGGACATCGCCTGCCGCTATCTGCCGGGCAACGCGGCGACCGAGGTGGGCGGCGACTGGTTCGACGTCATCGAACTGCCGGGCCATCGCACCGCGTTGGTCGTCGGCGACGTCATGGGACGCGGCCTGCGCGCGGCCGTGGCGATGGGTGAACTCCGCACCGCCGTACGTACCTTGGCGCTGCTCGACCTCGAACCCGCCGAGGTGCTCTCCGCGCTGGACGAGATCGCGCGCGGCCTCGGCACACCGGGAAGCGTCCAGCAGGCCGGCCGCACGGCCCGCCAGCCGCGCGACGCGGACCTGTCCGAGGTCTACCTGGCGACCTGTGTGTACGCCGTCTACGACTCGGTGACGCGCCGCTGCACCTTCGCCAATGCGGGCCATCTGCCTCCGGTGCTCGCCGAGCCGGGCGAGCCCGCGCTGATGCTGGAGGTGCCGCCCGGGATGCCGCTGGGCGTGGGCGGCGAGCCGTTCGAGGAGGTGGAGGTCGAACTGCCGGAGGGCGCGCTGCTCGCGCTCTACACGGACGGGCTCGTCGAATCCCGTGATCACCCGCTGGACGAGGGGCTGCAGGCGTTCGTCGGGGCGCTCACCGATTCCAGCAGGCCCCTCGAAGACGTCTGCGACCACGTCATCGACACCCTCGACACACACCACGGCGAGGACGACATCGCGCTGCTGATGGCACGGGTACAGGGCCTGCCGGCCGAGTCCGTCGGCGACTGGACGCTGCCACGCGAGCCGCGCAGCGTCGGCCGGGCCCGCGAGTACGCGCGCGAGCAGCTGCTCACCTGGGGCCTGGAGTCGCTGGTGGACACGGCGGAGCTGCTGGTCAGCGAGCTGGTGACCAACGCCCTGCGGTACGGGGAAGGCGAGATACGGCTACGGCTGCTGCTCGACCGGACGCTGGTGTGCGAGGTGTGGGACGCGGGCCTGGTCCAGCCGCGCCGCCGCCGCGCCCGGGACACCGACGAGGGGGGCCGCGGGCTGCAACTGGTCGGCCTGCTCTCCGCGGCCTGGGGCTCGCGCCGCACGCCGCACGGCAAGACGGTGTGGTTCGAACTGCCGATCCCGGACGGCGAGAGCGTCATGGATCCGGCGGAGGCGCTGCTGAGTCTGTTCTAGGTGGCCCCTCCCCGGACAGGGGCCGTGCCGTCCGGAACAGCTCGCCGCAGTTCCTTCGCCCCCGCGTGCCCGGTCCGCCGTAGCTCGCGGGGCCGCCGGCCCCCTGCCCGGGGCGGGCGCCGAGCAGGATCCCGCCGAGCACGGCGCCGCCCGTCTCCAGGCTCTCGCCGTACGGCGTCCCGTACGCCCGTACGTCCCGCTCCGCGAGCTGCCGGGCCTGCCGGCCGAGCATGTCGGCCTCGCGCGCGTCGGCGAGGGCGGCAGCCGGGGCAGGTACGGGCGGCCTGTCCGTGTTCTCCGCCTCCCGCAGCCGCCGTTCCGCCTCCGCGAGCAGCGTCCTCGCCTCGGAGCCGACCGCTCCGCGATGCGTCGTCACCTGGTCCGCCGCGGCGGTGACCGTACTGCGCGCGGTCAGCAGTGCCCGGTCGAGCCGGGCAAGGGCACGCGACCCGCCCGGAGTGCGCCGCAGGGCCCTGTCCAGCTCGGCCGACACCTGCTCGATCCGCCGCAGCGCCCCGACCGGATCGCATCGCCCCCGAGCGGCACCCTCCCCGCCGGCCGGCCCGCCCCCGCCCGTCCCCTTGTCGTCCAGTTCCGCTCGTATCTCCTCCACCACCGACTCCCCGTGCGCGATCCGGCCCCGCAGATCCGCTCGGGCGTCTTCCGTGGGCAGGAGCCCGCGGGCCTCGGCCAGGTCCCTCTCCATGTCGAGCAGGGCGGTGGGCAGCTTCCGCGTCGCGGTGGCCAGGTCCGCCGCGAGCCGTGCGACGCCGTCCACCAGCACCGCTGCCTGGTCGACGGCGGCCTCGGCCGCACGCAGCCGGGCCACCGCGTGCTCCGTCTCACCCCGGTCCAGGGCCCGGTGTGCCGCGTTGAGGCAGGACGTGGCGAACACCAGCCGGTCCTTGGCCTGTTCGGCATGGCTTGCCACGGGCAGAAACGCGGACAGGGCATACCGCTCGCGCAGCCCGGCGAGCAGACCGTCGGCGTCCGTGACCCGCCCCGCCAGCCCCCGGAACCGTGCCTCGGCATACCCCAGCGCTTCCCGCGCGGTCCGCTCCAGCGCCCGGGTCCGGTCGAAGGACGCCGCCTCCGAGTCCAGCCGCCGCCCGGCCGCCCCGCACCGCGCGACGATCTCCTCCAGTAGCACCCGCGTCGCGCCCGCCCCGTCGTCGAGCAGGTGCCGCGCCCGGAATGCGGCGGCCAGTTCCGCCGCGGCGGACTCCACCGCCTCCGTATGCACCCCTACTGCCTCACCACCGAACTGGGCGGCGGCGTAACCGAGTTCCTCCCGGCTCGTCCGCACACAGTCGTCGGTCTCGACGAGCGAGTGCCGGGTCCGCCGGTCGAGTTCGTCCAGCGGTACGACGGTCGGCATGTGACCGCCGGGCGTCGTGCGCATCGTCGCGCGCAGCCTGCGCCGCACCGACGCGTACACGGCCACCGCGACGGCGGTCAGCGCGGCCACCAGCGGCAACACCAGATCGCCGCTGGACGTCCCGCTCGCGGCTCCCACCACGCCCATCGGCACCAGCAGCGCGGCTGTGTACGCGGCGGCCCGGCGCGGCCCGCGTCGAGGAGAGGGCGGCGTCACATCTCGGAGCGTAGGGCCGACGACACGAACCCGCGACCGGGCTGCGCCCTCCTGGGTGCCTTGTGTCGGTGCAGGCGGGGTGGACGCTCAACTGCCAGAAGGACGCCTCCTGATCTTCGAGCCCAGCCACACCAGCGGGTCGTACTTGCGGTCGACCGCGCGTTCCTTCAACGGGATCAGCGCATTGTCCGTGATCTTGATGCCCTCGGGGCACACCTCGGTGCAGCACTTGGTGATGTTGCAGTAACCGAGGCCGTGTTCGTCCTGGGCCGCGCGTTTGCGGTCCAGGCCCGTCTGAGCCGCCGCGTCCAGGGGGTGCATGTCCAGCTCCGCCACCCGCATCAGGAAGCGCGGACCCGCGTACACCCCCTTGTTCTCCTCGTGGTCACGGACGACGTGGCAGACGTCCTGGCACAGGAAGCACTCGATGCACTTGCGGAACTCCTGCGGCCGGTCCACGTCCTCCTGCTGCATGCGGTACTCGCCGGGGCCCAGTCCGGCCGGCGGCACGAAGGCCGGGACCTCGCGCGCCTTTTGGTAGTTGAAGCCCACGTCCGTCACCAGGTCGCGGATCACCGGGAAGGCGCGCAACGGAGTGACCGTGATCGTCTCGTCCCGGCCGAACACCGACATCCGCGTCATGCACATCAGCCGCGGCCGTCCGTTGATCTCCGCCGAGCACGAACCGCACTTGCCCGCCTTGCAGTTCCAGCGCACCGCGAGGTCGGGCACCTGGGTGGCCTGGAGGCGGTGGATGATGTCCAGCACCACCTCGCCCTCGTTGACCTCGACCTTGAAGTCCTCCAGGCCGCCGCCGTGTGTGTCGCCCCGCCACACCTTGAAGCGGGCCTCGTAGCCGCTCATTCGACCAGCTCCTCTTCGGTGAGGTACTTGACCAGCTCCTCCTTCTCGAAGAGAGCGAGCAGGTCCGGGCGGATGGGTTCGGTGGTCTCCCGGGAGAGGGAGATCTGGCCGCGGACCGGATCGGTGGCCGCCAGTGAGCCGGTGGGGTCGCTGAGCCGGCACAGCAGATTGGCGCGGCGCCACGACCGGTCCATCGTCGGAAAGTCCTCACGGGTGTGGCCGCCGCGCGACTCCGTGCGCTCCAGGGCGGCTCGCGCCACGCACTCGCTGACCAGCAGCATGTTGCGCAGGTCCAGGGCGAGGTGCCAGCCGGGATTGAACTGGCGGTGCCCCTCGACGCCCGCTCTGCGCGCCCGCCCCCGCAGCTCCGCCAGCTTCTTGAGCGCCTGCTCCATCTCCGACTCCCGGCGGATGATGCCGACCAGGTCGTTCATCGTCTGCTGGAGTTCCTGGTGCAGGGTGTACGGGTTCTCCGGTGGGCGGATCTCTCCCTCACCTGCTGCCGGGCCCTCGGCCGAGAAGGGACGAAGCGCCTCCGCCGCCGCCAGGTCCACCTGGGTGTCGTCCACCCGTGGGCGCGTTGCCAGCTCGGTCGCGTACCGGGCCGCGTGCAGTCCCGCCCGCCGCCCGAACACCAGCAGGTCCGAGAGCGAGTTGCCGCCCAGCCGGTTGGAGCCGTGCATGCCGCCGGCCACCTCTCCGGCGGCGTACAGCCCGGCCACCCCTCGGGCCGCTGCCGTGTCGGAGTCGACCGCGACACCGCCCATCACGTAGTGACAGGTCGGCCCGACCTCCATCGCCTCGGCGGTGATGTCGACATCCGCCAGCTCCTTGAACTGGTGGTACATCGACGGCAGCCGACGTCGGACGACCTCGGCCGGCATCCGCGTCGACACATCGAGGAAGACTCCGCCGTGCGGTGAGCCGCGGCCCGCCTTCACCTCCGCGTTGATGGCCCGTGCGACCTCGTCACGGGGGAGCAGTTCGGGTGGGCGCCGGTTGTTGTCGGGATCGTCGTACCAGCGGTCGCCCTCCTCCTCCGACTCCGCGTACTTCTCCTTGAAGACGTCGGGGATGTAGTCGAACATGAACCGCTTGCCGTCGGAGTTGCGCAGCACCCCGCCGTCCCCGCGCACCGACTCGGTGACGAGGATGCCCTTCACCGACGGCGGCCAGACCATGCCCGTCGGATGGAACTGCACGAACTCCATGTTCAGCAGCTCAGCCCCGGCGAGCAGGGCCAGCGCGTGTCCGTCACCCGTGTACTCCCACGAGTTCGACGTCACCTTGAAGGACTTGCCGATGCCGCCCGTGGCGATGACGACGGCGGGCGCTTCGAGGACGAAGAAACGCCCGGACTCACGCTCGTACGCGAAGACCCCGGAGACCTTCCCCCAGCCTTCGGCCGGGGGGACCCCCATCTCGCTTCGCTCCCCGTCCTTCAGCACCCGGGTGACCGTGCACTCCTGGAAGATCTTCAGCCGCGACTCGTAGTCGCCGGTCTCCTTCGCGTCCTCCTGCTGGAGGGCGACGATCTTCTGCTGGAGCGTGCGGATCAGCTCCAGGCCGGTCCGGTCGCCGACGTGCGCGAGGCGCGGGTACTCGTGACCGCCGAAGTTGCGCTGCGAGATGCGCCCGTCCTTCGTACGGTCGAAGAGGGCGCCCCAGGTCTCCAACTCCCAGACCCGGTCCGGGGCCTCGCGCGCGTGCAGCTCGGCCATCCGCCACTGGTTGAGGAACTTCCCGCCCCGCATGGTGTCGCGGAAGTGCACCTGCCAGTTGTCGTGCGGGTTGACGTTGCCCATCGACGCCGCGATGCCGCCCTCGGCCATCACGGTGTGGGCCTTGCCGAACAGCGACTTGCAGATCACGGCCGTACGCGCGCCACGTTCACGCGCCTCGATGGCGGCCCGCAGGCCGGCCCCGCCGGCCCCGACCACGACGACGTCCCATTCCTGCCGGTCGACCACGGACATCAGAAGGCCTCACTCATCAGAAGAAGCGCGGATCGGCGAAGGCGCCGGACGCCAGCAGGAACACGTAGAAGTCGGCGAGCGCCACACTCACCAGCGACGCCCAGGCCAGCAGCATGTGGCGGGCGTTCAGCCGGCTGATGACCCCCCATGCCCGGTAGCGCACCGGATGCCTGGAGAAGTGTTTGAGCCTGCCGCCGACGATGTGCCGGCAGGAGTGGCAGGAGAGGGTGTACGCCCAGATCAGCACGATGTTCACCAGGAAGACCACGGTGCCGAGCCCCATGTGGCCCCAGCGGTAGTTCTGGTCCCGGAAGGCGAGCACGGTGTCGTACGTGAGGACGCCCGCCACCAGGAGTGCCGCGTAGAAGAAGTACCGGTGGATGTTCTGCAGGATCAGCGGGAGGCGGGTCTCGCCGGTGTACGTGCGGTGCGGCTCCGCCACCGCGCAGGCCGGGGGCGACAGCCAGAAGCCCCGGTAGTACGCCTTGCGGTAGTAGTAGCAGGTCAGCCGGAAGCCGAGCGGGAAGATCAGGATGATGATCGCGGGGGAGATGGCCCACCAGCTCCCGAACAAGTCGGCGTTGGGGCCCCCGTGCATGGTCCGGCACCGCTCCGCCAGGCAGGGCGAGTAGAACGGCGAGACGTACGGCGCCGAGTAGTAGTCCGCGTCGGCGAAGGCGCGCCAGGTCGAGTACACGACGAACGCCAGCAGTCCGGCCGCGGTGGCGGCAGGGGCCAGCCACCAGCGGTCGGTGCGCAGATGCGGGGCGGCGATCGCGGCGCGCGTACCGGTCCGTACGCCGCCGCTGTTCGGATGGGGTTCCGTACCAGTGGCCAACTTGGGACGCACCTTCTCTTCGGGGCTCGGTCCGTCTCTTTTTTGTGGGGTTCGGTTCGCCGGGGCGGTTCACCCGCCCCTTCGGTCCGTTCGGCGGAAGATCAGGGGGCGTGCCGGCCGCGGGCGCCGAGGCCCTCGTCGTCCGAGTCCGTCCACAGGGTGGTGTCGTACGGGGTGTCGGGGATCGTCACGAGTTCGGGCTTCCCGTACGAGTCGGGAGCGGCAGCCGTCTCGCGCAGCAGGGCCACGCTCTCGCGCAGGTGGTCGGCGTCGGTGCGGACGCGGCGTATCTCGAGCCCGCCGCCGCCCATCTGCTGCTCCAGGCGCCCCACCGACCGGTACAGGTCGTCGAGGCATCGCTGAACGGATGTCAGTTCGTCGTGCACGGACATGACGTGACCTCACTTCCACGGGGTCATCGAGGCCCAGGACGGCAACGTTCACGCGTCTGCGAGTGTTGCGCGTCACACCACTCAGTGTGAAGGGATCTGCACGGATTTGCCTCCGCTGGTGGGGCGGATGTGTACGGGCGTGCGGGGGGGTGGGCCGCATCAGCGGGTGTGCCCACCGGCTCGTGGGGGTGTCCCCGGTTGCGCCGTACGGGTGGGTTTCGGATGCCCGTCCGCCGTGTCGCGGCGCCCTGCTGAATCCTTTCCTCTTCAGTGAGCCCATACATCTGATCAGCTCCAAATAGTGACAAATGTGAGCATAGCGCTCACTCATCTGCAGAGCGGCTCCCCGGAGGTAGACGTGATGTCCCACGACGGCGCCGGACCGGGCGCGGTGCTGCGCTCGGCCACGTTCCTCACCGCGGGAGCCCTCGCGGTGACAGCGCTCGCCGCCTGTAGCGCGGACGAGGAGAGGGAGAGCAGGCCGGTCGCCGCGCAGGACATCGCCCCGGCCGCCCGCCCCCTCGTCGCCGACGGCGGGACCCTGCGCTGGGCCGTCGACGCCGTGCCGCAGACCCTGAACACCTTCCAGGCCGACGCCGACGCCGCCACCTCGCGCATCGCCGGCGCCGTCCTGCCGTCGATGTTCCGGCTCGACGCCGACGGCCGCCCGCAGCGAAACCCCGACTTCCTGGAGTCCGCCAAGGTCACCTCGACCGAGCCCAGGCAGGTCGTCGTCTACCGGCTCAACCAGCAGGCCGTGTGGAGCGACGGCCGGCAGATCGACGCCTCCGACTTCGCCGCCCAGTGGCGCGCCCTCTCCGGCAAGGACACCGCCTACTGGACGGCCCGCAACGCCGGCTACGACCGCATCGAGAAGATCGAGCGCGGCGCGAACAACCTCGAGGTCAAGGTCACCTTCGGCAAGCCCTACGCCGACTGGAGGTCGCTGTTCTCGCCGCTGTACCCGAAGGACGTCACGGGCACCCCGAACAGCTTCAACGACGGTGCGAGGAAGAGCCTGAAGGTCACCGCCGGTCCCTTCGCCCCGACGAAGGTCGACCACCAGGGCGGCCAGGTCACGCTCACTCGCAGTCCGCGCTGGTGGGGCCGCCCGGCCAAGCTCTCCGAGATCGTGCTGGTGGCCGTCCCGCGCGATCAGCGGGCCGGTGCGCTCGCCGACGGGAAGATCGACATGGCGGAGGTCGACCCGGAGGAGGCCCAGCGGATCACGCTCGCCATGCGCGGCAAGGGCGGCAGTACCTTCAAGCAGGATCCGTCCCAAGGGACCTCTCCGGGGACGTCCCAGGAACCCACCGCCGGTTCGGGGGCGCCAGGCGGGACGGCCGCGCAGAGCGCCGGGCAGTCGGCGCTGCGCGACTTCGTGATCCGCAAGTCCCTGGAACCCGCCTACACGCAGCTCGCCCTCAACGGCTCCAGGGGCCCGCTCGCCGACGAGCGCGTACGCCGGGCCGTGGCCCGCGCCCTCGACCGCACCGAACTCGCCGGGGTGGTCCTCAAGCCGCTAGGGCTGCCCGCCGCGCCGCTCGGCAGCCACCTCGCGCTCTCCGGGCAGTCGGCGTACGCGGACAGCAGCGGCGCTCTCGGCAGCCATGACACCGCTCAGGCGCAGGAACTGCTGAGCGAGGCGGGCTGGGTGCCCGGCGGGCCGGTCGTGAAGGAGAAGAAGTCGGCCGGGAGCCAGGGCAAGAAGGCGGACGGCACGAACGCCGAGGACAGGAAGAGCGAGGACAGGAAGAGCGAGGACGCGAAGACCGACGGTCGGACGGAGGGCGGCGGGGACGGCTCGCGCGACGACGGGACGCACAGCGCCGGCGAGGACGACAAGGCACCCGGCCGTCAGCAGCACCAGGGGGAGACCGAGGAGCGGGCGGCCAGGCGCATCGACGGCGAGTTCCGGCAGGAGCACAGCCGGCAGGAGGAGGCGCCGGGGGCGTACGCGCCCAAGGGCACCGCGGCCCCGCCGGCCGGTGCCGCGTCCAGGGTGCTGGCGAAGGACGGCAAGCCGCTGCAGTTGCGGTTCGTGCTGCCGTCGGGGCCGGGCTCACAACCCCTGCGGACGGTCGGTGACCGTATCGCACGCATGCTGGAGAAGATCGGGATCCGCACGGAGATCGCCAAGGTCACCGACGACAGCTTCTTCCGGGACCACGTCGCCTCCGGGGACTACGACCTCGCGCTGTACTCATGGCCCGCGTCCGCGTTCCCCGCCACCGACGCCCGGCCGATCTTCGCCAAGCCGGTGCCCGGGTCGGACGGCTCGCTGAACGTCGAGCAGAACTACACACGGGTCGGCACCGACCAGGTGGACCAGCTCTTCGACCAGGCGATCGCCACGCTGGACGAGGACGAGGAGCGGGACCTGGTACGCAAGGCCGACGCGCGCCTGTGGGCCGTCGCGGGCTCCATCCCGCTCTACCAGCGGCCCCAGCTCACGGCCACCCGCCGCAACCTGGCCAACGCGGGATCGTTCGGCTTCCAGACGCCGCTCTACGAGGACATGGGCTTCCTGAAGAAGGGGGCGCGCGGGCCACGCCCCGCGGCCAGTCCCTCGTCGTAGCCGAAACGGGGCGCCCGCACCCCCAGAGGGTCCCTCGAACCGGGTCTGAGCTGCACAGACGCAACCCGGCGCGCCTGTACCTCGGCGGCCCCGTAACATGGGGTGAGGCCGTGGCGTGTCCAGCCCGGCAGGGCCCGCGTAGCACGGACGTACGCGCGGGGCCGTCCTCACCACTCCGGGAGTACGCCACACATGGCAGTGACTGCTACGCGTCACGACATCCGCAACGTCGCCATCGTCGCCCACGTCGACCACGGCAAGACCACCATCGTCGACGGCATGCTCAAGCAGGCCGGCGCCTTCGCCGCCCACCAGCTCGAGCAGGTCGACGACCGAGTCATGGACTCGAACGACCTGGAGCGTGAGAAGGGCATCACGATCCTCGCCAAGAACACCGCGGTGAAGTACCACCCGAAGGACGGCGGGGACCCCATCACGATCAACATCATCGACACCCCCGGCCACGCCGACTTCGGTGGCGAGGTCGAGCGGGGTCTGTCGATGGTCGACGGCGTGGTCCTGCTCGTCGACGCCTCCGAGGGCCCGCTGCCGCAGACCCGCTTCGTGCTGCGCAAGGCGCTCCAGCAGCGGCTGCCCGTCATCCTGTGCATCAACAAGACGGACCGCCCTGACTCCCGTATCGACGAGGTCGTCAACGAGACCTACGACCTCTTCCTCGACCTGGACGCGGACGAGGACCAGATCGAGTTCCCGATCGTCTACGCCTGCGGCCGTGACGGCATCGCCTCCCTCACGAAGCCGGAGAACGGCACGGTCCCGGCCGACTCCACCAGCCTGGAGCCGTTCTTCTCGACGATCCTGGAGCACATCCCGGCCCCGACCTACGACGAGGACGCCCCGCTCCAGGCGCACGTCACCAACCTGGACGCCGACAACTTCCTCGGCCGTATCGCGCTGCTCCGCGTCGAGCAGGGCGAGCTGCGCAAGGGCCAGACGGTCGCCTGGATCAAGCGCGACGGGTCGGTCAGCAACGTTCGCATCAGCGAGCTGATGATGACCGAGGCCCTCACCCGCAAGCCCGCCGAGAAGGCAGGCCCCGGTGACATCTGCGCCGTCGCGGGCATCCCCGAGATCATGATCGGCGAGACCCTGGCCGACCCGGAGAACCCGGTCGCGCTGCCGCTGATCACGGTCGACGAGCCCGCGATCTCCATGGTCATCGGTACGAACACCTCGCCGCTGGTCGGCAGGGGCGGCACCGGCAAGGGCGCCAACGCCAAGGCCACGGTCAAGGACCGCAAGGTCACCGCGCGCCAGGTCAAGGACCGCCTCGACCGCGAGCTGATCGGTAACGTGTCGCTGCGCGTCCTGGACACCGAGCGGCCGGACGCCTGGGAGGTGCAGGGCCGCGGTGAGCTGGCGCTCGCCATCCTGGTCGAGCAGATGCGCCGCGAGGGCTACGAGCTGACGGTCGGCAAGCCGCAGGTCGTCACCCGGGAGATCGACGGCAAGGTCCACGAGCCGGTCGAGCGCATGACGATCGACGTGCCCGAGGAGCACATGGGCGCGGTCACGCAGCTCATGGGCGTCCGCAAGGGCCGTATGGACAACATGTCGAACCACGGTTCCGGCTGGGTCCGCATGGAGTTCGTGGTGCCGTCGCGCGGTCTCATCGGCTTCCGTACCGAGTTCCTGACCCAGACCCGCGGCACGGGCATCGGCCACTCCATCCACGAGGGTCACGAGCCCTGGTTCGGCAACCTCCAGACCCGTAACAACGGTTCGCTGGTGGCCGACCGCTCCGGCAGTGTCACGGCGTTCGCGATGACGAACCTCCAGGAGCGCGGCACGCTCTTCGTCGAGCCGGGCACCGAGGTGTACGAGGGCATGATCGTCGGTGAGAACTCCCGTGCCGACGACATGGACGTCAACATCACCAAGGAGAAGAAGCTCACCAACATCCGCTCCGCCACGTCCGACATCGCCGAGTCGATCGTGCCGCCGCGCAAGCTGTCGCTGGAGCAGTCCCTGGAGTTCTGCCGCGACGACGAGTGCGTCGAGGTGACCCCGGAGTCCGTCCGCATCCGCAAGGTCAACCTCGACCAGCGTGAGCGCGCCCGCGCCGCCAGCCGCGCCAAGCACGGCTGATCCCGGCTCCTGTCACCGAAGCCCGGGTGGCCCCCGTTCGTGGGGTCGCCCGGGCTTTCGTGTGGGCCCGGCCGCGACGGCCACCCCGATTGCCGCCCGTAACGGTTTTCCGCCTTCCAAGTTCTATGTCCGCAATTCGAAACCACCCGCCCGATAGACATGTAATACGTCCTTTTCGGGGGCCTTCTCTCCCGGACGCCTTTGTCCGTATTCCGGAAGATCTTCAGGTGAGCTGTGATCGAACCGAGACCTAAAGACAGTGGTCGGTAACTGGCTCATGGCAGATAGTGGGGCGCAAGCTCGGGTCAATGGGTCAGGCGCTGTGGGGACAGCGCATCGACTCACGAGCACTGGTGGGGTGTGTGGCCTTCCGTCAGGGGTGTCGGAGGGGCAGACGGTCAACCCCTCCTGTCCGTGCACCAGTTGAGTCAAGGAGGCGGCTCCAATGCCAACTACGCGTGTTCACCTGCGACTTGTCGCCAACAGCGACCGATAGGCCAGTCGTCATTTCCTGATCCGCGTGGTCCAAGCCGTGGTCAGTCCGCACTTCGTGGCGGCCATCGGCTCGGCGTACCCCTGAATTGGACGCATCATGACGAGTCCTCTCAAGGCCGAGAGCGGCGGGGCATCGGTCGTCGTGGACGACAAGAAGGAGCCAGGCAGGGAACCCAAGGTCTTACAAGTGGAGGGCCGGTCACCCGGCCGGCTGATGTGGATCCGCTTCAAGCGGGACCGCACCGGTGTGATCTCCGCTTGTGTCGTGGGCTCCTTCTTCCTGATCGGGCTGCTCGCGCCGCTGATCTCCAAGCTGTACGGCAAGAACCCGTACACCGTGTACGCGGACGAACGTCCCGAGCTGTTCGACAGCGCGGGCGTGCCCGTCCAGCCCAACGGCGGTATCAGCAGCGAGTTCTGGTTCGGCCTCGAGCCCGGCAACGGGTACGACGTCTTCACCAAGCTGATCTACGGTATCCGCACCTCGCTGATGATCTCTCTCGCGGTCACCCTCGCGGTGGTCCTCACCGGCATCCTCCTCGGCGTCACGGCGGGATACCTCGGCGGCAAGGCCGACTTCGCCATCGGCCGGGTGATCGACTTCCTGCTCGCCATCCCCGCGCAGCTTTTCTTCATCGCGAGCATGCCGGTCGTGGTCTCCCTCTTCGTCAGCCCGCGGGACGAGACGCCGACCTATGTGCGCGTGGTCGCGCTCATCGTCGTCCAGTGGGTGCTGGGCTGGATGAGCCTGGGAAGGATCCTGCGGGGTACGACCCTCAGCCTGCGGGAGCGGGAGTTCATCGAGGCGGCCAAGGTGAGCGGGGCGTCCTCCCGGCGCATCATCGGCAAGGAGATCCTGCCCAACGTGGTGACGCCGCTGCTGGTGCAGTCCACGTATCTGCTCCCGAACTTCGTGACGGCCGAAGCGGCTCTGTCGTACCTCGGCGTCGGAATCGTCGAACCGACACCCGACTGGGGTCAGATGTTCGCCAAGGCGTCGACGGAGCTGGTGCTCCAGAACGACCTCACCTACATGTTCTTCCCCGGCATCTCGATGATCATTTTCGTCGTCGCGTTCAACCTGCTCGGGGACTCGGTCAGGGACGCCTTCGATCCCAAGTCGATGCGCTGAACGCGTAGTTCGGGGTACCTCACCCCGAGTCCCAACACACCCCAACGGCAAGGTCCAGGCAACTCCACACAATTCCGTGCCACGTCACGTCACTTCATATGCACGGGCGACACACAGATGGGTGGGAAACTGAGTGATGAGTAGGGGCGGACGCCACGCATACGCCGCGGTCTCGGTGCTCGCGGCCGGAGCTCTCGTGCTCACCGGTTGCAGCAAGGGCGGCAGCAGCGGCAACGGCAACAAAGAGAAGGACAAGGCCAACGCCCAGCGTCAGCAGGCCTTGATCAAGTTCGGTGACGTGGCGGCCTCCACCGGTCCCGCCGCCGAGGTCCCCGGTGCCAAGAGCGGCGGCACGATGGAACTCCTGGAGCGCGACAGCCCCGCCCACCTGGACCCGGCCCAGATCTACGTCTTCGCCGAGATGACGCTGACGCAGGTGCTCCACCGAGGGCTCACCGGCTACAAGGCGACCAGTAACGACGGCAGCAAGCACGAGGTCGTCGGCGACCTGGCCACCGACGCCGGCACGGTGTCGGACGGCGGCAAGACCTGGAAGTACACCCTCAAGGACGGAATCAAGTTCGAGGACGGGAACCCGATCACGTCCAAGGACATCCGCCACTCCTTCGAGCGGCTCTTCGCGCCCTTCATCACCAAGGGCCCGACCTACGTCCAGCAGTGGATGGCCGACACCGCCGGCACCGACTACCGCAAGCTGCTGCCCGACGGCCCGTACAAGGGTAAGCACCTGCCGGACAGCATCCTGGAGACGCCGGACGACAAGACGATCGTCTTCCACTTCAAGAAGCCCGTCGCCGACCTGCCGTACGCGCTCGGCATGACGGGCTACGCGGTCGTGGAGGCGAAGGCCGACACCAAGGAGAACTACGACAGGGCGCCCGTGGCGACCGGCCCGTACAAGATCCAGTCGTTCAAGTCGGGCAAGTCGATGGTGATGGTCAAGAACGACCAGTGGGACCCGAAGACGGACCCGATCCGCAACCAGTACGTCGACAAGTTCAACATCACCTTCAACCAGCAGTACGAGACGTCCACCAAGGCGCTCCTCGCGGACAGCGGCGCCGACCAGGCCGGCGTCAGCCTGCAGAACGGGGTCGACGCGGGCAACCTCTCCAAGGTCCTCTCCGACCCCAAGTTGAAGTCCCGTACGGTCTCGGGCTACCAGCCCTACGTGGGCCAGATGAACATCAACATGAGCAAGCCGGCGCTGAAGGACAAGAAGGTCCGCGAGGCCATCGCCTACGCCCTGCCCGTCACGCCGTTCGTGCGGGCCTTCGGCGGCGACGCGGCCATGGAGGTCGCCGGCGGCCTGATCAGCCCGACCGTCAGCGGCTACGACCCCAACGACGACCCGTTCGGCAAGAAGAAGAAGCCCGCGGGTGACCCGGTCAAGGCCAAGAAGCTGCTTGAGGAAGCCGGCAAGGTCGGCATGAAGCTGACCTTCGCGTACATCAACACCCCCGAGGGCCAGCAGTACTCCACGGCCATGGCCGAGGGCCTGAAGAAGGCCGGCTTCGACGTGCAGCGCCAGGAGGTTCCCTCCGAGACCTGGTTCGACAAGATCAGCAAGATCAACAACAACTACGACATCTTCCACTCCTCGTGGGGCGCCGACTGGCCGTCCGGCCAGGCCGTGTTCCCGCCGATCGTCGACGGACGCCTGATCGCCGACGGCGGGCACAACTACCCGCAGGTCAACGACCCCCACGTGAACAGCGAGATCGACCGCATCAACAAGATCACCGACCCGGTGAAGGCCGCCACCGAGTGGGAGAAGCTGGACAAGTACCTGCTCACCGAGGTCGTGCACGCGGTCCCGACCGCCTACTACAAGCAGGTCCAGATCGCCGGTTCGAAGGTCGGCGGCCTGGTCTACGACGACGTGATCGGCGGCGTCGACGCGCGCCGTCTGTACATCAAGTAACCCCGTCCGTCCTGGTACCCGGTGCGGGCCCCTCACAAAGTGCCCGCACCGGGTACCACCCGGCCCGCTGACGTCTGAGAGCTGCCTCTGCCATGCTGCGCTTCCTCATTCGCCGGACACTCGGCGCCGTCGTCATCCTCTTCCTGCTGAGCATCGTCACGTTCCTGCTGTTCTTCGGGATGCCACGGGACCCTGCGTTGATGATGTGCGGCAAGGCGTGCACGCCGGCCAACATCGAGAACATCCACCATGTGCTCGGCCTCGACAAGTCGATCCCCGAGCAGTACTGGACCTTCCTGCACAACATCGTCCTGGGCAGCGACTCCTTCACCCAGGGCCCGTGTCCGGCCCCCTGCTTCGGGTACTCGTACAACACCAACGAGCCGGTCTGGCCCACCCTGATGGACCGTCTGCCGACCACCGTCTCCCTGACGATGGGCGCGGCGTGCCTCTTCCTGTTGCTGGGCCTCGGCACCGGTCTGCTCGCGGCGTGGAAGCGCGGCACGCTGATCGACAAGACGTTCACGGCCGGCTCGATGGTGATCAGCTCGATGCAGATCTACTTCCTCGGCCCACTGGTGCTCGCCGTGTTCGTCTATCAGTCACACCTGTTCGACAAGCCCGCCTACAACGACTTCACCGCCGACCCGGTCAGCTGGTTCTCGGGGCTGATCATCCCGTGGGTGGTGCTGTCCACGATCTTCGCCGCGCAGTACACGCGTATGTCGCGCTCGTCGATGGTCGAGCAGCTCCAGGAGGAACACGTGCGTACAGCCCGCGCCAAGGGCATGTCACGGCGGTATGTCTTCTTCCGCTATGCCTGGCGTGGTTCGCTGATCCCCATCGTCACCATCTTCGGCATCGACCTCGGCTCGTTGCTGGGCGGCGCGGTGATCACCGAGTACACCTTCGGCCTGCCGGGACTCGGCCAGCTCGCGGTGCAGTCGGTGTCCTTCAGTGACCTGCCGCTGCTGCTCGGCGTGATGCTGTTCGCCGCGACCATGATCCTGCTGTTCAACATCATCGTGGATACCTGTTACGCGTTCATCGACCCGCGCGTACGGCTCGCCTAGGAGCACTCCGTGACCACTGTGACCAAGGAATCCGGCGCCCCCGACGAGGCCGACGCCGGCGCCTTCCTCTCGGTACGGGACCTGCACGTCAGTTTCAAGACCGAGGACGGCATCGTCCGAGCGGTCGACGGGCTCTCCTTCGACCTCGAACGGGGCAGGACCCTCGGCATCGTGGGGGAGTCGGGCTCCGGCAAGTCGGTGACCAACCTGACCATCCTCGGGCTGCACAACCCGATGTTCACCACGATCGACGGCGAGATCGTGCTGGACGGACAAGAGCTGATCACGGCCCGCGAGTCCGAGCTGGAGAAGCTGCGCGGCAACAAGGTCGCGATGATCTTCCAGGACCCGCTGACCGCACTGTCGCCGTACTACACGGTGGGCCGGCAGATCGCCGAGCCGTTCATGAAGCACACCGGTGCCTCCAAGAAGGTGGCCTGGGAGCGGGCGGTGGAGATGCTCGGCAAGGTCGGCATCCCCAACCCCAAGGAGCGGGCGAAGGACTATCCGCACCAGTTCTCCGGCGGTATGCGCCAGCGCGCGATGATCGCGATGGCGCTGGTCTGCGACCCCGACCTCTTGATCGCCGACGAGCCGACCACGGCCCTGGACGTGACCGTCCAGGCGCAGATCCTCGACCTGCTCAAGGACCTCCAGCAGGAGTTCGGCTCGGCGATCATCTTCATCACCCATGATCTCGGGGTCATCGCCGACGTGGCCGACGACATCATGGTGATGTATGCCGGGGGAGCGGTCGAGCGGGGTACGGTCGATGAGGTGCTGAGGACGCCCCAACATCCTTACACCTGGGGTTTGTTGAACTCCATGCCGCGCCTGGACTCGGACCTCGGCACCGCGCTCACGCCGATCCCGGGGGCGCCGCCGTCGCTGCTGAACCCGCCGTCCGGCTGCCGTTTTCATCCCCGGTGCACGTTCCAGGGTGAGGTGGGCGGTGCCCGCTGCGTGGACCAGCAGCCGCTGCTGCCGCCCGGCCGGGGCGGGGCCTGCCATCTCACGGCCGAGCAGAAGCAGACCATCTTCATCGAGCAGATCAAGCCCCGATTGCGGTAGGAGAGCCGGTCATGAAGGAAGAGGTCGTCGACGTCACGAAGGACGAGGCCACCCTGCCCGCCCAGCGCGACAAAGCCGCTCAGGCGTCCGGTGAGCCGCTGCTGGTGGTCGAGAATCTGGTCAAGCACTTCCCGGTCAAGGGCGGCTTCCCGATCCGCCGGACCGTCGGCGCGGTGCAGGCCGTGGACGGCATCGATCTGACCGTGCATGTGGGCGAGAGCTTCGGTCTGGTGGGCGAGTCCGGCTGTGGGAAGTCGACCACCGGCCGTCTGATCACGCGGCTCCTGGAGCCCACGGGCGGCAAGATCTCCTACCGCGGGCAGGACATCTCGCACGCGAGTCGCAGGCAGCTCGCGCCGATCCGGTCCGAGATCCAGATGATCTTCCAGGACCCGTACTCGTCACTGAACCCGCGCCAGACCGTCGGCAAGATCATTTCCGGGCCGATGGAGATCAACGACATCAATCCGGAGGGCGGTCGCGAGAAGCGCGTCCGCGAGCTGCTGGAGATCGTGGG